>CAIUCH010000043.1 GCA_903897605.1 uncultured Alphaproteobacteria bacterium | reverse complement strand
GCATGGCGCTGAACCTGGAAACCGACAATGTCGGCGTCGTTATTTTCGGTACCGACTCCACCATCAAGGAAGGCGACACCGTCAAGCGCACCGGCGCCATCGTGGAAGTGCCGGTTGGCAAGGGCCTGCTCGGCCGCGTCGTCGATCCCTTGGGCAATCCGATCGACGGCAAGGGTGAACTGACCAATATCGCCGAACGCCGCCGTGTCGACGTCAAGGCGCCCGGCATCATTCCCCGCAAGTCGGTGCATGAGCCGGTGCAGACGGGCCTCAAGGCCATCGATACCCTCATCCCGATCGGCCGCGGCCAGCGCGAATTGATCATCGGCGACCGCCAGACCGGCAAGACCGCCGTCGCAATCGACGCCATCATTAACCAGAAGAGCGTTAATGCCGGTACCGACGAGAAGGCCAAGCTCTATTGCATCTATGTCGCCATCGGCCAGAAGCGCTCGACCGTGGCGCAGATCGTCAAGACCCTGACCGATGCCGGCGCGATGGAATATACCATCGTGGTGGCGGCGACCGCATCCGAGCCCGCGCCGTTGCAATTCCTGGCGCCCTTCTCCGGCTGCGCCATGGGCGAATGGTTCCGCGAGAATGGCATGCATGCGCTCATCATCTATGATGACCTTTCCAAGCAGGCCGTCGCCTATCGCCAGATGTCACTGCTGCTGCGCCGCCCGCCGGGCCGCGAAGCCTATCCCGGCGACGTCTTCTATCTGCATTCCCGCCTGCTCGAGCGCGCCGCCAAGCTCAACGAAGACAATGGCGCCGGTTCGCTGACCGCCCTGCCCATCATCGAAACCCAGGCCAATGACGTCTCGGCCTATATTCCCACCAACGTGATCTCGATCACCGACGGCCAGATCTTTTTGGAAACCGATTTGTTCTATCAGGGCATTCGCCCGGCGGTGAATGTCGGCATCTCGGTGTCGCGCGTGGGCTCATCGGCCCAGATCAAGGCGATGAAAACCGTCGCTGGCCCGATCAAGGGCGAACTGGCGCAATATCGTGAAATGGCGGCCTTCGCCAAATTCGGTTCGGACCTCGACGCTTCGACCCAAAGAATGTTGGCGCGCGGCGAACGCCTCACCGAGCTGCTCAAGCAGCCGCAATACAAGCCCTTCGCGGTCGAAGAGCAGGTGGCGGTGATTTATGCCGGCACGCGCGGCTATCTCGATCCCTTCCCCACCGCCAAGGTCGGCCCGTTCCAGGACGCCCTGATCAGCAAGCTCAAGACCAGCTATCCGCAATTCATGGAAGGCATCCGCAAGGAGAAGGCTTTGACGCCCGCGCTGGAAGAGATGCTGAAAGCGGCCCTGAACGAAGTTTCCAAGAGCTTCGCGGCCTGAGAAAGACTGATCGCCCATGGCCTCCGTCAAGGAAATGCGCACACGGATCGGAAGCGTGAAGTCCACGCAGAAGATCACCAAGGCGTTGCAAATGGTGGCGGCGGCCAAGCTGCGCCGTGCGCAAAGTGCTGCCGAAAGCGCCCGACCCTATGCCCGCAGCATGGCGAATGTGATCGCCAACCTGGCGGCCGGTGTCTCGGGTCCTTCCGCGCCGTTGCTGCTGGCCGGCACCGGCAAAGACCAGCGCCATTTGATCATCGTCGCGACATCGGATCGCGGCCTGGCCGGCGGTTTCAACTCCGGCATCGTGCGCGCGGCCCGCGAAAAGATTGCGGCCCTGCTGGCGACGGGCAAGGATGTCAAGATCATCACCATTGGCCGCAAGGGCCGCGACCAGCTCAAGCGTCAATATGGCGACCGCTTCCTCGAAACCTTCGAGGTCGGGATCAAGCCGGCGGGTCTTGCGCTGGTGAAGCCCATCTCCGAAAAAGTGCTGGAGATGTATCGCGGCGGCAATTTCGATGTCGTCACGCTGATCTATTCGGCCTTCAAATCCGTTGTCACCCAGACGCCGACGGTGCGCCAGTTGATCCCGGCCCTGGTCGAAGGCAGCGGCAAAGCCGCTTTCTATGATTACGAGCCGGATGAAGACACCATCCTGGAAGCGCTATTGCCGCAGAACATTTCGGTGCAGCTCTTGACCGCGCTGCTTGAAAACCAGGCCGGCTTCTTCGCGTCCCAGATGGCGGCGATGGACAATGCCACCCGCAATGCAGGCGACATGATCAAGGCCCTCACCATTCAGATGAACCGTACCCGTCAGGCGCAGATCACCAAGGAGCTGATTGAAATCATCTCCGGCGCCGCAGCCGTTTAAAAGAAAGAGACAAGTCATGAGCCAATCCAAAGGTCGTCTTATCCAGGTCATCGGCGCCGTCGTCGACGTCGAATTCGACGGCGCCCTGCCCGCGATCTTGAACGCGCTGGAGACCACCAATGTCGATCCGCGCACCGGCAAGAAAGTCCGTCTGGTGTTCGAGGTGGCCCAGCATCTGGGCGAGAACGCCGTGCGCGCCATCGCCATGGACTCTACCGAAGGCCTCACCCGCGGCCAGGACGTGATCGATACCGGCGGTCCGATCCGCGTGCCGGTTGGTCCCGCCACGCTGGGCCGCATCATGAATGTGATCGGCGAGCCGATTGACGAAGCCGGCCCGATTTCCGCCGTGCACACCGCGTCCATTCACCGCGAAGCGCCGAGTTTCGCGGAACAGGCGGGGACCACGGAAATTCTGGTCACCGGCATCAAGGTGATCGACCTGCTCTGCCCCTATACCAAAGGCGGCAAGATCGGATTGTTCGGCGGCGCCGGCGTGGGCAAGACCGTGACCATGCAGGAACTGATCAACAATATCGCCAAGGCCTATGGCGGCTATTCGGTGCTGGCCGGCGTGGGCGAGCGCACGCGCGAAGGCAACGACCTTTACCACGAAATGATCGAGTCCAACGTCAATGTGGACCCGAAGAAGAACGGCTCGACCGAAGGCAGCAAATGCGCCCTGGTCTATGGCCAGATGAACGAGCCGCCGGGCGCCCGCGCCCGCGTGGCGCTGACCGGTCTTTCGGTGGCGGAATATTTCCGCGATGTCGAGGGCAAGGACGTGCTGCTCTTCATCGACAACATCTTCCGCTTTACCCAGGCGGGTTCGGAAGTGTCGGCGCTGCTGGGCCGCATTCCGTCGGCGGTGGGCTATCAGCCAACCCTGGCCACCGAAATGGGCAATCTGCAGGAACGCATTACCTCCACCACCAAGGGCTCAATCACCTCGGTGCAGGCGATTTACGTCCCCGCCGACGATCTGACCGACCCCGCGCCCGCCGCGTCCTTCGCGCATCTGGACGCGACCACCGTTCTGTCGCGCGACATCGCCGCCCAGGCGATTTTCCCGGCGATCGATCCTTTGGATTCCACCTCGCGCATCATGGATCCGCAGGTGATTGGCGAGGATCATTACGCCGTCGCCCGCCGGGTGCAGGAAGTGCTGCAATCCTACAAGGCGCTGAAGGACATCATCGCCATTCTGGGCATGGACGAATTGTCGGAGGACGACAAGCTGACCGTCTCTCGCGCGCGCAAGATCAGCCGTTTCTTCAGCCAACCGTTCTTCGTCGCCGAACAATTCACCAACACGCCCGGCAAGTTCGTCGTATTGGCCGACACCATCCGCAGCTTCAAGGCGATCGTGGACGGCGAATATGACCATTTGCCGGAGCAGGCCTTCTATATGGTCGGCGCCATCGAGGAAGCCGTCGCCAAGGGCCAGAAGATGGCGGCGGAAACCTCGAAGGCGGCTTAAGCACAGATGGCTGACAAGATCCTCTTCGACCTGGTCTCACCCGAGAAGCTGTTGCTCTCGAAATCGGTGGATATGGTCACCGTGCCTGGCACCGAAGGCTATATGGGCGTGATGGCGGGCCATGCCTCCCTGGTCTCGACCCTGCGCGCCGGCATGATCGACATGCGCGATGACGACCAGGACAGCCGCTTCTTCATCCGGGGCGGGTTTGTGGAGATCAATGCCACCAAGATCACCGTTCTGGCCGAGGAAGCGATTCCCTTTGGCGAGCTGGAACTGGCGACCCTGGACCAGCGGATCGTGGACGCCCAGGAGGACGAGATCGCCGCCAAGACCGATGCCGACCGGGCCCGCGCGGCCCAGCTGGTGGACGACCTGAAGCTCGTCCGCGCTGCCTTCTAGGTCCAAAAACAACCAAAAAATGCACTGTAAACATTTGGCCCGGCTTCTGGCACGGCGGCCAATTCTGTTATAACCCGTTCCATCTGTTGGGGAATGGAGATGTCATGGCGGCGCAGCCCGTCTACCATCAAGGCTGGAAGCTGGACGATGTGTCCTGGGATCTGTTCGATCCCGCGCGCGTGGATCTCACTATGCTGGCGGCGGTCAAGGCCGCTGCCTTGGTTGAATATAACGCACCGGATTATGTCACTTACTTGAAGCGTGTGTTCTGGAACTCCGGCAACGACATGCTCGAATCGATCGAACAGTGGGGCGCCGAGGAAAGCCAGCATGGCCGCGCCTTGGGCCGCTGGGCCGAAATCGCCGACCCAGGCTTCAAGCTGGAAGAATCCTTTGCCCGTTTCCGCAAAGGATATGTCCCAGCCCATTTCGCCGATCAGGAGGCCCTGGGCTCGGTTCGCGGCTCCCGCCGCGGCGAAATGATCGCACGCTGCGTCGTGGAAAGCGGCACGTCATCCTATTATTCGGCAATGCGCGATGCGACCGAGGAACCCGTCCTCAAAGAGATCGCCGGCCGCATCGCGGCCGATGAATACAGGCATTACAAGCTGTTCTACGACACGCTTCACAAACAAGATGAGCCGGACTTGCCGTTCTGGCGCAAAGTCTGGGTGGCGGTGATGCGGGTGCGCGAAAGCGACGATGACGAGCTCGCCTATGCCTATTACTGCGCCAATATTCCGCCGGACGAGGAAGCGGCCAAGCCGTATGACCGGGCGCTCTATTCGCGGCTGGCGACTAAGGCGGGGATGACCAGCTACCGCCAGCAGCACATTCAGAAGCTGGTCCAGATGGTCGCAAAGGTAGTGGGCGCCAATCCGCATGGCCCGCTGGCCAATTGGGGCGGCGCCTTGCTCTGGCGCGTGATGCAGCGGAAAGCCGCCGCGGCGGCCTGATAAAAGGCGCGGTCCATTTGCGCCATGCGTTCATCGCGCCCGATGATGGCCATCAGGTCTTGCGCTTCACCATCATCTGCTTGATCTCGCCAATCGCCTGGGCAGGGTTCAATCCCTTCGGGCAGGTTTGGGCGCAGTTCATGATGGTGTGGCAGCGATAAAGCCGGAACGGATCTTCCAGGCCATCCAGCCGCTCGCCCGTCTCTTCGTCACGGCTGTCGATCAGCCAGCGATAGGATTGCAGCAACGCCGCCGGGCCCAGATAGCGCTCCGAATTCCACCAATAGCTTGGGCAGGAGGCGGAACAGCAAGCGCAGAGGATGCATTCGTAAAGCCCGTCCAGCTTGGCGCGGTCTTCCGGCGACTGCTTCCATTCCTTTTCCGGCTCGGCCGTCTTGGTCTTCAAATAAGGCTCGATCGAGGAATATTGCGCATAGAAATTGGTGAGATCGGGCACCAGGTCCTTCACCACCGGCATGTGCGGCAAGGGATAGATCGCCACCGCCCCGGAGCAATCGCTGATCGCCTTGGTGCAAGCCAGGGTGTTGCCACCCTGGATATTCATGGCGCAGGAACCGCACACGCCCTCGCGGCAGGAGCGGCGAAAAGCCAAGGTAGGATCGATCTCGTTCTTGATCTTGATCAGGGCGTCCAGGACCATCGGACCGCAACTGTCCAGATCCACCGTGTAGGTATCCACCGCCGGATTGGCGCCATTGTCCGGATCGTAGCGATAGACCTTGAATTCCTTGGAGCGTTTCGGCTTCTTGCCGTTGGCCGCCGTCTCGGCCGGCCAGGCCTTGCCCTTCTTGACTGTCGAGTTCTTGGGCAGTGTCAACTGAACCATAAAATGCTCCGGACCTGATTTGCGCCCAGTTTGCCACGCGCGCGCGAAGGCAAACAACCCAGGAATTTACTCGCCTATACCACAATCTGCTCGAATACCCAGGCCGCCTCGGCCGCTGTGTCATGAACCTGTCCGGCGACGACCAGTTGTTCGGTCCGCCGCACGGTCTCACCGCCCAGATAGACGCTTTCCTCCACGCTCACTTCCCCGCCCCCGGCGCGAAACCGCCAGCCCTCGGCATTGGGAAGTTTGAGCAGGATGCCGCCGCCTTCCAGCCGCGATATCCGCACATCGGGATGGATGTGAAAGCGCAAGGTAAAGGCCACGGCATGACCGCCGGTCGTCACCGGAACAATGCGGTCGGCCCCCGTCACCACCTGGCCCTGATGCGACATGGTGATCTTGCGCTCATGACGCAGGCCGAATTCGGGGACATAGGCGTCGTGATTGGCTTCCACCATCCAGCCCAGGCTGGTTTCGCTGCGGCGGGAGAATGGCTGATGGGGGCCCCCGGTCATGCGCGGCCCCAGAAGATCGCGTCCCAGACCTGGCGGCAAAATCTGGGCGCTGGAACGGTCGGCAAGGGTCAAGGTGGAATGGGCGGCGGTAACGCGCAGCGCCTCGTCCCAGCCGCGCTGGTGTTTGCCGCCCGCCCCGCAATTGACGACCAGTCGGTACGGCCCCGAGCTTAATTCGAATGCCAGGAATCCGGCATGCGCCTGCTCCGCGAAAGCGCCTTCGGGGAGTTTGCCGCAATCCATCTGGATTATGCTGCGCCCCGCCGTCAGCCGCTGATAGCCGGAATGACGGGCATGGCCGAAAGGCTGCCCCCGCACCTCGTCGCGCGCCAGCAAGCTGGCAATCATGCGCGCGCTGCCTTCCTGGCCGCCCTGGAACAGCGCCAGCGCGCCATCGGCATGGCGAAAGAAACGCAGCATCGGCGCCATGCGGTCGCGCGCGTTGCGCAGCCCATGCGGCGGTTCCAGATCCGACGCCGCCAGCGCATCCATGATCATGGTCAGATAATTATAGGCGTGCAGCAGATCTTCGGGGGAACGATCGACATGGCCGCCATCGGGAAGAATCTGGCGCGCGATTTCGACTTCAAGCCGCTCCAGCCCGGTTTGCAGCCGTCCGGCACAGTCATTCATGCAGACACCGGACAAAGCGAGCGCAACCGATGTTTCCAGGCGCGCCAAGCCGTCCGGCGCTTCGGCGCAAATCCGTTCCAGCATTCGGGACTGTTCGCGCAGGCTGACGAACAGCCTGGAGCGCCACATCATGTCGGAATTGGCGATGACGAATCTGCCATGGCAGAAAATGCTCATCAGCCGCCGCGCCATGATGTGGGGCGACCATGCGGGCTCCGAATAACGCCCATGGCGCCTGATCCACTGGGTGATGAGATTGGTGGCGAGCAGCCGCGCCGCCTCGCCGCCGGCCGCCGACAAGGAAGCCAGCCAGGAAAAACCGTGCAGTTCCTTCAGCCAGTCTGGCGATGGCGGCGTCAGATCGAACACCGATGCGCCACCGGCGACATCGAGGCTCTCGCCATTAAAGCGGAAACGGCCGCGCAGCAGCGCGTCGGCGTCTTCGAGGCGCTGAGGATTGGCATCATGGGGATGAAAGGCGATGTGATCGGTCAGCGGGCCGCGCAGCAGGCGGCGATAGAACCAGTTGCGCCGGCCCCATACGCGAACAGGCGCCAAGGCGCGCCAAGCGCCAGCTTGAATCAATTCTGGCAGCAGGTTCAGGGGAACTGCCGCGCCCACGATCAGCCTCTCAGTGCGGCGATATTGGCCGCGTAGCGGGACGGGCCTCCCTGAAATACGGCTGTTCCGGCCACCAGCATATCGGCGCCGGCGGCGATGGCGCGCCGGGCGGTTTCCGGCGTGATGCCGCCATCGACTTCCAATGCAATGTCGCGGCCGCCTGATTTTTTCTGAACATCGATGCGCAGGCGCGCTGCCGCGATTTTCTGGAGCTGGCTTTCGATGAAGCTCTGGCCGCCGAATCCGGGATTGACGGTCATGATCAGGATCAGGTCCACCAGATCCATCAGATTGTCGATTGCCTCGATAGGCGTGCCGGGACTGAGCACCACGCCAGCTTTCTTTCCCAGCTTGCGGATATGTTGAAGCGTGCGGTGGATATGGGGACCGGCTTCCGGATGGACGCTCAGGCCATCGGCGCCGGCATCGGCAAAGGCTTCCAGATAGGGATCCACCGGCGAAATCATCAGATGCACGTCGAATGGCTTTTTGGCATGCGGCCGCAATGCTTTGACCACCGCCGGACCGATGGTGATGTTGGGCACGAAATGTCCGTCCATGACATCGACATGGATGACGTCGGCGCCCGCCGCCTCGATCGCCTCGATCTCCGCGCCCAGCCGCGAGAAATCGGCGGACAGGATTGAAGGCGCAATCTTGATGCCGCGGGACATGGAACTGCCTTTCTGACAGGGCCTAAGTGCCGGATTCCTCCAAAGGCCGCAAGGCATTCGGATCTTTCATGCGCGCCAGAAGAAGAACCAGCGTGGGAAGCCAGATCAGGCGCGATTGATAACGATCATGCGGATTGGAGAAGGTTCCACAGATGATGGCGTTGCCGATCAGGGCACTCAGCACCAATCCCGGCAAGGCCGCTTCGTTCCAGCGCCCGCGAATCAGGGCGCGCTGGAGCAGCAGCAGCAGACCCAGCAGAGACAGCATTCCGACCGTGACATGGATCATGTTCAAGGTCACGAAGCGCAGCTTTCCCCGCTGCTGCTCGGCCGCGAGATAACCGGGAAGCTGGGCAGGCATCATTTTCTGGATTTCCGGCTTTAAAATCCATTCCTGGGATTCGATGCCGTCGCCGGTCTTGAAGGTAAAGAATTGCCGCACCGAATCGCGCACCGCCGCTTCCACCTGCAGCAGGGGATAGCGGCGGACACTGTCGGCGATGATGCGCCCCTCTTCGGCGTGATCGCCGTTGAAACCGCCTTCGCTGCGAAACAGGCTGTCGGGTGCCCACAACCAGGCATCGGCGCGGGTCTTGAGCCGGCTCTTGTAGGCACAAAGCCGGTAGCCCGATTGCGGGCATGTGTCATCGAGCAGGCGTTTGACGATGCCGTCCTGCATCAGTCGCGCGAATACGAATTGCGACGCGGAGCGGCTGAGGAAAACCTGGCGGGTTAGCGCATAATTGCTGGCGAGGATCAATCCCAGGGCGATTGCCAAGGCGACCAGGCCGGGCAGGATTTTCAAACGCAGATCGCGCCGCATCAGCCGCAGAAGGATCGCCAGCAGCAACAATCCCGCCATCAACCCCAGATGTGAAGGATGGCACGCCACCGCCAGCCCGGTGATGACCGCGGCGAGCGTGGCGCGCACCGGTCCCAGAACGGTGCTGTGGAACAGAAGGAGATAGGCGCCCAACACCACCAGGGCGGTCATGCAGTCCGGTTCGACCTGCCCGGTGTACCAGCCGATGCCGGTGACCAGCATCAGCACCAGCCCCACGCCGACCAGGCCTTGCAACGAAAGCTGCGCTGCCTCGATGCGGGCGGTTTCGCCGACCAGCCAGGCCGTCATCGCCGCCTGCAGAATCACCACCGGCCAGAGGCTGACCGCTCCGCCGGTGACGAACAGAAGCAGGGAATAGACCGGTGAGCGCTCCGCCAGGAACGCGCCTTGCAGTCCCTCGGCGAGATAGCCGCCGGTGTCGTAGAACACCAGCGGGAAGCCGTTCCATAGTGCGACAGCAAGAAACAGGGCGGTTAGAATCGCCAATCCCAGGGCAAGCTGGGCCGTGCGCATCCTGTCGCGCGCGAATGCCATGACAAAAAGTCCGGTCTGCCCCACGGGGCGCGACAATGCCGCAAAGCCCCGCGCCGCGCGACAGCAAAAGCCCCTGAAATCGGCATTTTCCGCGGTTGACTAACGGGGCTTCACCCCTAAACTCCGCCCATTCGCAAAGCAGCATTTATCGAGGGTTTGATGGCGGATACTCCGCAAAAGCCGGGCCACGAACGCCCACTTTCCCCCCATCTGTCGATCTATCGCTGGCAAGTGACGATGCTGGCCTCGATCACCCACCGCGCCACCGGCGTGGCGCTGGCGTTCGGCACGCTGGTCCTGGCCTGGTGGCTGGTTTCGATTTCCAATGGTCCGGAGGGCTATGAACGCTTCATGTCGGTCGCGACGACGCCACTGGGCGTATTGGTGCTGTTCGGCTTCGCCTGGTCGCTGGCCTTTCATCTGCTGAACGGCATCCGTCATCTGGCCTGGGACCTGGGCTATGGCTTCAACAAGGTCACCGCCACCCAGACCGGATCGCTCGTTTATGTTCTGTCCCTGGTGCTGGCGATTGGCGCCTTCGCCTTTGTCTGGACCGGCCATGCGGGGTATCTGCAATGAGTTCGCTGCAAACCCCGCTGCACCAGGTTCAGGGACTGGGCGCGGCACATTCGGGCACTGGCCATTTCTGGCGCCAGCGCATCACCGCCCTTGCGCTGGTGCCGCTGGGATTGTGGTTTGCGTTCGCGGTGCTCGGCCTGATCGACACCAATGAAGTCGCCATATTGAGCTTTCTCTCCCATTGGTGGAACGCGCTTCTGATGGCGGCATTTGCCACGATCATGTTTTACCACATGTCGCTGGGTCTGCAGGTTGTCACCGACGATTATGTCCATGGCGCAGGAATGCGGATTTTCCTGTTGCTGTTGATTCGCTTTGCCTGGATCGCCGGCACATCCACTTGCCTTTTCGCCCTCATCCGCATCGCCGCTTCCACCTGACAGTTCGCGTAAAGGTTTTCCATGTCCGCTTATGAAATTGTCGATCACACTTTCGACGTCGTCGTTGTCGGCGCGGGCGGCGCGGGCTTGCGTGCGACCCTGGAATGCGCGGCGCAAGGCCTGAAGACAGCCTGCATCACCAAAGTGTTTCCCACCCGCAGTCACACCGTGGCGGCGCAGGGCGGCGTGGCCGCGGCCTTGGGCAATATGGGCGCGGACGATTGGCGCTGGCACATGTATGACACCGTCAAGGGTTCGGACTGGCTGGGCGATCAGGATTCCATCGAATATCTCTGCCGCAACGCGCCGGACGCGGTCTATGAGCTGGAGCATTTCGGCCTGCCCTTCTCACGCACCGAGGACGGGAAAATCTATCAGCGGGCCTTTGGCGGCATGACCAGCAATTACGGCCAGGGCATTGCGCAGCGCACCTGCGCCGCGGCGGACCGCACCGGACATGCCATGCTTCACACGCTGTATGGCCAGTGCGTCAAGCACGAGGTCAATTTCTTCATCGAATATTTCGCGCTGGATCTCATCATGGAAGACGGCGCGATCCGTGGCGTGATGGCGTGGAATCTGGACGATGGCAGCATCCATCGCTTCCGCGCTCATCGCGTCATTCTGGCCACCGGCGGCTATGGCCGCGCCTATTCGACCTGCACGGGGGCACACACCCAGACCGGCGACGGCAACGCCATGGTGCTGCGCGCCGGTTTGCCGCTGCAGGACATGGAGTTCGTGCAATTCCATCCCACCGGTATTTTCGGCGCCGGCGTGTTGATCACCGAAGGGGTGCGCGGCGAAGGCGGCTATCTCACCAATTCGGAAGGCGAGCGCTTCATGGAGCGCTATGCCCCCAACGCCAAGGACCTTGCCTCACGCGACGTGGTCAGCCGCGCCATGACCATCGAGATCCGCGAAGGCCGCGGCGTCGGCCCCAACAAGGATCACATCAGTCTGCATCTGTCGCATCTGGATCCCAAGATCATTCACGAGCGCCTGCCCGGCATCTCCGAATCCGCCCGCATCTTCGCCGGGGTGGACGTCACCAAGGAACCGATCCCGGTCCTGCCCACGGTGCATTACAATATGGGCGGCATTCCTTGCGCCTATACCGGCGATGCGCTGACCCTGGCCGATGGCAATCCCGATACGGTGGTGCACGGATTGATGGCGGTGGGCGAAGCGGCCTGCGTCTCGGTGCATGGCGCCAACCGTCTGGGTTCCAACTCTCTGATCGACCTGGTGGTGTTCGGCAAGGCGGCAGGACTGCAAGCCGCCAAGGAACTGCGCGGCAACAGCGGCCATCAGGAGCTTTCCAAAAACGCTGGCGATGTCGCGCTGGCGCGTTTCGATCATTTCCGTCATGCCAAGGGCAAGACGCCGACCGCGATGTTGCGCAAGGCGATGCAAAAGGCGATGCAAGACGACGCCGCCGTGTTCCGCACCGGAGAGAGTCTGGAACAGGGCAAGCGGCGCATTCAGGAAATCTATGCCCAGCGCGCCGATCTGGGGGTCACCGATCGATCGATGATCTGGAATACCGATCTGGTGGAGACCCTGGAGTTCGATAATCTCATCCAGCAGGCGGTTGTCACCATCGAAGGCGCCGCCAATCGTCAGGAAAGCCGTGGCGCCCATGCACGCGAGGATTTTTCCCAGCGCGACGATCAGAATTGGATGAAGCACACGCTCGCCTGGCTCGATCCCGAGACCGGCAAGACCAGGATCGATTATCGCCCCGTGCACACCTACACCTTGACGCAGGACGTCGAGTATATTCCGCCCAAGGCGCGGACTTACTGAGCGCGGAGCATTTGTTTCCCACGTCCGTTGGAATCGGCAATCCTGGTGTCGGAAAAAACGCCCGGTCGGTGATCGGTTATTTCATCAAATAGTCTTTATCCCGCGCGTCTGGGGGAACAGATCGCCCCGCCTGCATGTTAGCATTGCCAAGGATCCGGTGGAGTGCCGCATTCCCGCCTCATTCCGTTCAGACAAGGTTCAGCGAAATCTGCAAAAGCTGGAGACATTGTGGAACGACGGAAAATCAAGGGAGACCCGATATGTCCATGAAGCGCGTTTTGATGGCAGCGGCGACGGTTCTGTCGATTGGCACCATGGCGGCGAAAGCCCAGCCTGTGCCGCAGGGCAGCGATCCGTACGGCTATTACAGCCAATATGACCAGAACGGCTATTACGACCGCGATGGCCGTTATCGCCGCATCCGTCATCGCGATTTCGACAATGGGCCACCGCCTCCGCCCCCCGGTGCCTATGGCCCGCCGCCACCTCCGCCGGGCGGCGCCTATTATCAGCAGGGCCGCTATGAAGCGGATTGCCATCGCGGCAATGCCGCCGCCGGCACCATCTTCGGCGCCCTGGCGGGAGGGCTGATCGGCGGGGCAGTATCGCACGGCAATGGCGGTGCGGTTGTCGGTGGCGCGATCCTGGGCGGCCTCCTGGGCAACACCGTGTCGCGTGACATTGATTGCGACGACCAGCCCTATGCTTTCCGGGTCTATGCCGATGGTCTCAACGGCAATCTGGGTCAACGCTATGACTGGCGGCATGAAAATTCCTACGGCTATTTCACGCCGGTCCGTGAATATCGCCGGGGCGGCGTGGTCTGCCGCGACTTCACCGAGACCTCCTATGGCCGCGATGGCCGCAACGTCACGCGCACCGGCACGGCCTGCCGAGAAACCGGTGGCAATTGGCGGTTTGATTGAGTCTTAGATTTCCAATCGGGAGGCACGCGTGTTTAAGAAAAGCACCATGATGATTGCTTTGGCGACGCTGGTCATGAGCGGTTCGGGCGCCTTTGCCGATGAATGCAGCGGCCGCGATCATAGCGGCGGCACGGTTCTGGGCGCGATCGGTGGCGGGGTTATCGGCGGCCTGGCCAGCCATGGCAACGGTCTGGGCATTGTCGGCGGCGCGCTATTGGGCGGCTTGGCTGGAAATGCCATCAGCCGGGATATGGATTGCGACGACAGGTCTGCCGCCGTGGGTTCCTACCATGACAGCTTCTCCGGTCCGGTGGGCCGTCGCTACGAATGGAACCGTGGGCCGGATCGCGGCTATGTCGTCACCAACCGCGAATATTATCGCGGTCACCGGCTCTGCCGCGACTTCACCCAGGTCGTTTATCGCCATGGGCGCGAGCTCGACCGCGATGGCACCGCCTGCCGCAGCCGCGGGGGCGATTGGGAATTCCTGTAAGACAGGGTCCCTGGAACCGGACGGATTGCTCGGGCCCAGGGACTCGGGTTTGCATTTTGGCCAGAGAATTGGGTAACCATTGCACTCTTGCATTGGACTCACTTCCAACAGAAGCACGCGATGTCAGTGACCTGGACGATCAGCGTTGGCGGCCGCTCCTACGGCCCCTACTCCCTGGAACAAATGAAGGCCTTCCAAGTGGAAGGGCGGCTGGCCTTGCATTCCCTGGTGGTTCGCAATGGCGAGGAACAATTTCGCTATGCCACCGAGGATGCCGAATTGGCGCAGCTGTTTCCTTCGCCGGCGCAACCCGCGCTCCAGCAACCTGATGCCGTTCAAGAGAGTGAACCCGCAACGCAAACGTTTGGGCGCGACGCCCAGGCACCGCGTGAGCGCAACCGCTATGTCATCCTCGCCGAGATGAAATCCAGCTCGATCAGCGCGCTGGATGAGGAAATCTCGAATTTCGGCCCCTCTTATCAGGTCATGCCACAGGCCTGGATCCTGACCACGGAAGTTTCCCTCAACACGCTGCGCAGCGAGCTGATCCAGAAGCTGGGCAAGCTCGATATGCTGATGGTGGTGGATACGACCAACGATAAGGCCGCCTGGTTCAACTTCGGTCCCGAAGTCGACACCAAAGTGCGCCGGCTGTGGCAGCGCGACAATGTCGCTGTCAGGAACAGCGCTTAACGTCTCGTTAGAGAATCTCGTCGACGCGTCGCGCTTTCGCAAAAGCTTGTTGCGCCGGCCGCGCATTTATCCCCAGCCCGGTGCGAAAAACGATAGGCTGAATCCAAGCGTCGTGATTCGCTTAGGGGTCGGAGTGCAGCATCGCACTGTGGATCTTACCAGGCATCAGGGGCCAGTTGGCCGCCCCTTCCCCATGTCACACGCTTTTCCGCACAGCAAAATCATTTTCACATGGAGCAGGTATGGCAAAGCGCTCGCAGCGTTCGAAGTCCCGTGACAATCTTTCCGCCAACCAGAATGTGCATCCCCTTTTCCCCAATCGCCCCTGGAGTCCGCATGATCGCGATCAGGAAAATCGCGATCGCCGCTATGTAAAGAACGTCCGGGCCATGAGCCCGACCCAGCAGCAGCTGATGGACGCGATTGACACCAAAAGCGTGGTGCTGGCGCTTGGTCCTGCCGGAACCGGCAAGACCTATCTGGCCGTCGCCAAGGCCGTCGAAGCCCTGGAAAGCGGCAAGGTAAATCGCATCGTGCTGTCGCGCCCGGCGGTGGAGGCGGGTGAATCCCTCGGTTTTCTGCCAGGCGATCTCAGCGAAAAGCTGGCGCCCTATCTGCGTCCTCTCTATGACGCGCTCACCGAACGGCTGGGGACCAAGCGCCTCAAGACCTTGCTGGCGGAAGGCGTGATCGAGATTGCGCCGGTGGCCTATATGCGCGGCCGCACCCTGGGCGAATGTTTCGTGGTGATAGACGAAGCGCAGAATTGCACCTATGGCCAGATCAAGATGCTCCTAACCAGGCTTGGTTGGCGCTCGACCATGGTGTTGACCGGCGATCCCGATCAGACCGATCTGCTGCCAGGCATGTCAGGGCTCAACGACATCGCTCGCCGCCTGGAACCGATCGCGGAGGTGCCGGTGGTGCGTTTGACCGAAGGTGACATTGTGCGCCACCCGCTGGTGGCTTCGATGCTGACCGTGCTTTAGATGTGAATTGCCACGGCTAGCACGCCCATGCCGAGGATGAAGCACCAATAGCCGACGATTGCCACGGCAAAGCCGTAAGCAAGGGCCGAGCAGTCCTTCTTGCGATAGGAGCGTGTGGCGTTCTCGAAGAGCACGCTGGCGCCGGCCAGAACCATCACCGCGTAATAGACCGCGGTGCCGGAACGACTCCGTGGTTTGCCGGCAAGGAGGCGATAAAGGTTGGCGATGATGCCTGACAATGTCAGACCGCCGCTCACCGCGAAGAACAGCACGGTGATGTCCCGCAGAAAATTATGCCCCAGAAACTCCATCATCGCGGCGCCCGTGGGGCATGACGGTTCACGGCCGCTTCGAAACGGTCCGGACCGGCCCCCTCAAGGGCTTTGCCAAAAGCTGCATTCCACCAAGGTCTCATGTGCCAAACTGACGCGAAAATGATGTTTCCACGTCACGCATCGCAAGAATTGGGCGAGGCCGGGCCAGGCGGCTTATTGGCAAAGGCCGGGAATGGTAGAACCCGGCAGGAAAGATCGGCGGGGGCCCGTGCGCGAAGAAAGCGAAATCCACCAGCATTCCGGCTGGCTGATCCCGCTGGGCCTGTTCGGCGTTGTCGTCGCCCTTGGCGGTATTCTGTTGCTTTACTATCTGCGCCCGCCAACTGACCCGTTTCGGGACAATCGACCCACGACTGCGGCCACCATGGTCGAACTCAGTGTCCGCGGGCTGAGACTGCATGTCCCTGCCCGCTATATCGAGTCCCGGGCGGCGCGCGGCGGTGGCGATCAGGACGTCGTCCCCTTGTTCGCCGCATTGCCGGATATGCGCGGTTATACCGATACGGAAGCGGCTCTGTTCACGGGCAATGCGGCGGATTCACCGGCGGTGCATCTTGTCATCCGGGCCGATACCAACAGTCTGGAACCAGAAAAACGGCTCAACCGCATTTATCTGCCGTATGTGGTGGATCCGAAAGGCGAGCCCGCCCCCTTTGGTCTGACGCATTATGTCTTTCGCCCCGATTCCGGCTATGGCCGCGACGATCTCTATGTGGGCAAGAGCAGTGAGCCTCTGCTTTTGTGCGAACGCCCAGCTCAGGATTTGCCCAATCCCAACTGTCTGGCGATCGACCAGCCGATCGCACCGGGGGTCAATCTCTCCTACCGCTTCAAGCGCGCTCAGCTCGCGCGCTGGAAGGCGATCGGCGACGGCGTCAACCACCTGGTCGCGGAGTTCCGGAAATAAAACGGAATCGATGATATCGAGAGCGTTCAGCCCGCGCGGCCAGCCGGCGGTTCGGGCAAATCCATTTCCAGGATCGCCATGTTGAAGGCATAGGAGGTTTCGCCGTCTTCTTCATCCTTGAACAGCACGCCGACGAATTCGCCATTGATATGGACCTCGACGGAATCCTGCTGCTTGGGCCGCTCGACGATGGTGATGGTATCGAGGCGGAACAGGTTGCGCAGGTATTTTTCCAGACGCCAAATTTCGCCGCGGGTCATGCTGTCCTCATAGGAATGCGGGCTTTGACGTCGCATGACCGCCCGGCGCGGTCAAGGCGCCGGCTTAACCCGGTCCGTCCTGTTCGTCGATGAGATGATTCATCTCGTGCGAAGGACGTTGGGGCCCGGTGCAATTGACCAGCTTGGCGGGAATGCCCACGGCGGTGCAGCCGGCGGGCACCGATTTCAGCACCACCGAACCGGCGCCGACACGGCTATATTCTCCGATCTCGATATTGCCGAGAATCTTGGCACCCATCGACAGCAACACGCCGCGACGAATCTTGGGATGGCGGTCGCCCGTGCCCTTGCCGGTTCCGCCCAAGGTAACACCGTGGAGCATGGAAACATCGTCCTCCACCACGGCAGTCTCGCCGATCACGACGCCGGTGCCATGATCGATCATCACGCCGCGTCCCAGTTGCGCCGCGGGATGGATGTCGACGGCGAACAATTCCGAAACCCGGCTCTGAAAGAACAGAGCCAATGCGTGACGGTCGTGGCGCCACAGCCAATGGCCGACGCGATAGCTTTCCAAGGCGTGGAAGCCCTTGTAATAGAGAAAGGCTTCGACCAAGGAATGGCAGGCTGGATCGCGGTCGAATACCGCGGACAAATCGGCGCGGATTGCCTCTCCAATTCCAGCATCGTCTGCAAGCGCTTCCTCGAACGTCTCGCGCGCCAGGAGCGGATCGAGATCGCCTCCTCCCAGCTTGCGCGCCAGATGATACGAGAGCGCGTTTTCGAGCCTGTCATGCTTGAGAATGGTGGCATGGATGAAACCGGCAAGCGCCGGTTCCCCCGCCGCCATCGTCTCGGCCTCGGCGCGCAGTTGCGCCCAGACCGGATCGACGCTTGCAAGTTTCTCGCGGGTGATCGCCATGGGTCCTGCTTTTAGCATAGGGATTTGGGCATTTTCAAAACAACCGGGCGGCTGCGTGGTTTTCGCGGCAATCCGCGCTATATGGGGTCTCTTCTTCCTGCGAGAGATTATGACGGACAAACCCCTATTCAACCACCCGGCGCCAGCCGCGCTCGATTTGCTGCTCTCCCGCCGCTCCGGCTCCGCAAAAGCAATGGGCAACCCAGGCCCCTCCAGGCAGCAATTGGCCGATATCCTGAAGGCGGGCGCGCGGGTGCCGGACCACGGCAAATTGTTTCCCTGGCGGTTCGTCGTCTTCGAAGGCGATGCCCGCGGCCGATTTGGCGATGTTCTGGCGCAAGTTCTGGAGGCCGAGGATGAGCGTTCCAAGCAGATCGAGGACGAGCGCAACCGTTTTCTGCGCGCACCCGCCGTGATCGCCGTTGTTTCCTCGGCGCGCGAGTCGATCAAAATACCGGTGTGGGAGCAGGAATTGTCGGCGGGCGCGGTCTGTCAGAACATTCTGATTGCCGCGCATGCGTCGGGCTTTGTCGGCAACTGGCTGACCGAATGGTATGCCTATCACCCCAAGGTGAAGGAGAAGATTGGACTGAAGCCTGGCGAGCGCATTGCCGGTTTCATCTATATCGGAACGGCAACTGTCGAATTGGAGGAACGGCCGCGGCCGGAAATGGACAAGATCGTCAGTTACTTTTGATCAGACGTAAGCCAGATAAAAACTGTAGCTGATGACAGCCAGCGCCACCGAGGCGGGAACCAGCGAGACATACCAGGACTCCATCACACGACCCTTCTGAACCACAATGTCAGATGGGGTTGGCCAGCCATTGCAGGAGGTGCGATCCCTCTGGGGGCGTTATGTCTCCCCTGCATGGCTAATTCCGCACGCGGATCAGGGAATTCCCAGCAATTTGTGGGTCTGAAGCGACAGCCGCCATTGCGGGTGGGCGAGACAATAGGCTGCTGCGGCCTTCGTATTGGCGGCACGATTCTGATTGTCCATGGGCTGCAGGAAGAAGTGGGCGAAATCCAGACCGGCAAATCGCTCCGGCATTGCCCGGTCTTGCGGATAGACCAGTTTCAGTTCATTGCCGCGCGTCAGGATTTGCGCCGCATCGGCCTTGGGGCTGACACAGATCCAATCGATCCCTGGCGGAGGCAACAACGTGCCATTGGTTTCTATGCCGATCTCGAAACCCTGTGACTTCAATGCTGCTATCGCCGCATCGTCCAACTGCAAAAGCGGCTCTCCGCCGGTGCAAACGATATAAGGCTGGCCGCCCACATGGTCCGGCCATTGCGCCCGCGCGGCCCCCGCCAGCGAGGCGGCGTCGGAAAATTTTCCGCCATTGGGTCCGTCGGTGCCGACAAAGTCCGTATCGCAGAACTGGCAGGCCGCATGACCGCGATCTTTTTCCAGGCCGCTCCAGAGGTTGCAGCCCGCGAACCGCAGAAAGACCGCGGCGCGGCCGGTCTGCGCGCCCTCGCCTTGCAACGTGTAATAGATCTCTTTGACGCTATAGGTCATTTTTTAGGTCACGCGGCCGGACGGAAAATCGCAGATCCTCGTCCTGTAAAACGGGCGCGGACGGGTCTGCGCTTTTCCTGGCCGTCGCTCCGCTCCGATATTCCACATAACCCCTGGCACGCAGACCGCAGGCCGGGCAAACGCCGCAGCCATATCCCCAATCGTGGCGGTGGGTGCGATCCCCTTCATAACAGGTGACGCTTTCCTCCACGATCAGGTCCACCAGCGCCGCGCCCCCCAGATCCTGCGCCAGTTTCCAGGTCGCTGCCTTGTCGATGAACATCAGCGGCGTGTGAATCCGCACCTCGCGCGCCAGACCCAGCGACAAGGCTTTCGCGGTCGCCTGGATCGTGTCGTTGCGGCAGTCCGGATAGCCGGAAAAATCGGTCTCGCACATCCCGCCGACCAGATCGGCGATGCCGCGGCGATAACCAAGCGCCGCAGCCGCGGTGAGAAACATCAGGTTGCGTCCCGGCACGAATGTGTTGGGCAAGCCGTCGCGCCCCATTTCGATCGCCATGACATCGGTCAAGGCACTACCGCCGATGGCGCCCGGGGCGCTGAGAGGGATGAGATGATCCTGGCCCATCCGGTCCGCCCATTGCGGAAACTGCTTTTTCAATTCCGCAAGCAGGCGCGGGCGTGCCGCCAGTTCGGCGGCGTGGCGCTGGCCATAGTCGAAACCAACCGTCTCGACGCAATCGAATCGCGACAGCGCCCAGGCGAGGCAAACGGTGGAATCCTGCCCGCCGGAAAACAACACCAGGGCCTGCGTATTTGTCATGGCGCGCTCTACTAAAGCATTTCTTCCGAAAAAACACCGGATACAGAGCGATTGTCGCTCGCGCCCCGATATGAGAGATTGCGTAGCCTCAACCTTAAAATCCCAGACCGAGCCTGTTGAACGCCATGCCGTTTGCCTTGCACCCGCTTTATGTCCTGTCGGGCTTTGCCGTCGGCTTCCTGGTCGGCATGACGGGCGTTGGCGGCGGCTCGCTCATGACCCCGCTTCTCATATTGCTGTTTCACGTCCATCCCACCACGGCCGTCGGCACCGACCTTCTTTATGCCAGCATCACCAAGACCGGCGGCTCGCTGGTGCATGCCGTCAATCGCACCATCAACTGGCGCATCGTGATCCGTCTGGCGTCGGGTTCGATCCCGGCTTCGCTTCTCACCCTGCTGGCCTTTCATGTGCTCAAGCTGGACCAGGCCGCCGCAGGTGCCCTGATTACCCGGGTTCTGGGTGCTGCGCTGCTGGCCACCGCGCTGGCGCTGATATTCCGACGTTGGCTGCTGGCCTCCTATGCCCGCCGTGTCGGCGTGCTGAGTCAACGGCAGACTGTTCGTTTTACCGTGATGACGGGTATTGTCTTGGGTGTGCTGGTGACGATCTCCTCAGTCGGCGCCGGTGCCCTGGGCGTGACCGCCCTGATTCTGCTTTATCCCGAGCTTCCAGTGGTCAAGATCGCGGGCTCCGATATCGCCCATGCCGTGCCCTTGACCCTGGTGGCGGGGCTGGGCCATCTGATGAATGGCGGCATCGACGTCACGGTACTGGAATCCTTGCTGGTGGGTTCCCTGCCCGGCGTCGTACTTGCCAGCCTGTTCGCCCCCCGGATGCCCGATCTGGCGCTGCGTCTCGTTCTTGCCGCTACCTTGACGGTGAGCGGCCTTCGCCTGCTGACGGCTTGATGCCGGGTTCCGGTCGCCCGCGCGCCTGGCAACGCATGCTGAGCGGCCGGCGGCTCGACCTGCTAGAGCCCAGTCCGCTCGACATCGAGATTGAGGACATTGCCCACGGCCTGGCCCGGGTGGCCCGCTGGAACGGCCAAACCAAGGGCCCGCACGCCTTCTCGGTTGCCCAGCATTGTGTCCTGGTGGAGCGTCTGGTGGCCGATCTCAACCCCCGCCTGGGCCGGGAGGCCAAGCTTATGGCCCTTCTGCATGATGCCCCAGAATATGTTGTCGGGGACCTCATCAGTCCGTTCAAATCGGCAATTGGTTTCAACTACAAAGACTTAGAGTTAAGACTTCAGGCGGCAATTCATCTACGGTTTGGCTTGCCGGCCCTGGTGCCAAAGGCCTTGGCCGCCCTGTTCAAGAAGGCCGATCATCTTTCGGCCTATCACGAAGCCACCCAGCTGGCGGGGTTCGAAGAGCCAGTGGCGCGCAAACTGTTTGGCGCTCCACCCGGTGGCATGAAATCCCCCCGGCTGGTCCCTTTACCCACCGCCGAAGCCCAAGCACAGTTTCTGGAGCGATTTCACCGGCTCTCGCCGCGCTAGGTGCTAAATACAGCCATGCCCCGTCTTTTGGTCGCCCCACTGTCCGGTCTTGACGATGCGCTTGAAAGCCACCGGCCTTCACATCTGGTGACCTTGCTTTCGCCCCAGCATATGATCCTCACTCCGTCCGGATTTGACCCTGACCGCCACCTTCGCCTGGGTATCAACGATGTCAGCGATCCGGCGACCGCCGAGCATCCCCCGGGGCGCGAACATGTTGACCAGCTGATCGCATTTGCCCGCAGTTGGGACGGGCGGGCTCCATTGTTGATCCATTGCTGGGCGGGCATAAGCCGTTCGATGGCGTCGGCATTCACGGTGCTGTGCGACCGCCTGGGCCGGGACCGTGAAGTCGAAATCGCCTTGGCGATGCGCCGGCGCGCCCCGCACGCCAGTCCCAACACCCTGTTCGTGCGTCATGCCGACGATGCCCTGGGGCGCGGCGGCCGCATGACGGCGGCCTTGGAGGTGATGGGCCAGCCGCTGATGGTGGCGGAAGGCGTCACCACGGTTTTTCCATTGGTCGATCTGTGAGCCGCGGCGCTATCAGCATCGGCCTTTCGGCGGCGATCGTGTCGGTCGAAGGCGAACGGCCCTGCGCCCTGGTGGTTGCGCATGACGGCGACGAGGACGCGCTGCCGTTCGGTCCATTCGATCCGGGCTCCCAGCGCACCTTGGAACAGGGCCTGCGCAAATGGGTGGGCGAACAAACCCATTTTGATCTGGGCTACACCGAACAGCTCTACACCTTCGGCGATCATGGCCGCCGCGCCCCCGCCGGTGCGGGCGGCGGCGCGGACGGGCGTGTGGTCTCGATCGGATATCTGGCGCTGACGCGGCAGGATGAGGACGCTGCTGCTGCGGCGGCCCGCGATACGCGCTGGCGTGGCTGGTATCATTATTTCCCGTGGGAGGATTGGCGCGACGCCAAGCCCAGAATGATCGAGGGCGTCATCCTGCCCCGGCTGAAATCTTTCGTGAAAGCCGCGAACGACGCCAAGGCAGCCGAACTGCGCCGCGACCGGGTTCGTCTGTGTTTTGGCACCGACGGCGTCGCCTGGGACGAAGAGAAAGTTCTGGAACGCTATGAGCTTCTTTACGAGGCGGGGCTGGTGCAGGAGTTCGCGCGCGACAATGGCGGCCGGGCGGAAGAAACATTGGGCGCGGCGATGATGTTCGATCATCGCCGCATTCTGGCGACCGCGATCGCGCGCCTGCGGGCCAAGATGAAATACCGCCCGGTGGTGTTCGAACTGATGGCGCCCTCCTTCACCCTTCTGGAATTGCAGCGCACCGTGGAATCGCTTTTGGGCAGGCGCCTGCACAAACAGAATTTCCGCCGCCTGGTCGGCGAACAGGGCTTGGTCGAAGGCACCGGGAAATTCGCGGCCTCCGCCCGCGGCCGGCCAGCAGAGCTTTTCCGGTTTCGCCGCGAAGTGTTGCGGGAACGGCCCGCGCCCGGCCTGCGCCTGGGGGTGCGACGTTGAAACCAATCGTGTCATTATGCTTTTTACCGTCCCTAAGTCTGTGGAGGATTTCATGAAATATCCGGTACTTGTCATTGGGACGCTTTGTCTTGGCCTTGGTGCCTGCGTATCGCCGAATGCGGGAAATCCCGACGGCGACGTCTATGTCGGAAGCCATGGCGGCACCTATGACAGCGCCGCCAATCCGCCCCGCACGAACGGCACCGTGACTTACAATCCCAACGCGTCCTTGCCGTCCGACTCGCCCGCGATGGGCACCAGCGGTTCCGCCATGCCCGGAAACACGGGCTCCGCGCCGCGCTGAAAAACTTCCCAATGCGTGGTTGACGGCTTTGTTCGGCCTGAATATAACCATATGGTTATTTAACTGGATGGTTTTATGGACAGATTGTCCAGCACATTCCAAGCCTTGGCCGATCCCACCCGCCGCGCGATCCTGGCGCGGCTGGCGCTGGGCGAGACATCGGTGGGTGAACTTGCCGCGCCGTTCGACATGAGCCAGCCGGCCGTCTCCAAGCATCTAAAGGTGCTGGAGCGCTCCGGTCTGATTTCCAGAAGCCGGGACGCGCAAACCCGGCCCTGCCGGTTGGAGCCGCAAGCTTTGAAAAGCGTCGACGAATGGCTGGAGGATTATCGCCGGCTCTGGGAAGCACGATTGGACCGGCTGGAAGCCTATCTCGCCAAAGTGCAGCACCGGGTCGCAAAGCCAAGGCGCAAGACCAGGCCGCAACACCATGCCAGCAAATTACCGGCTCCCACGGGAAGGAAAAAATCATGACCGCAATGCCGACGATTCACGCCGAGCGCAGTGTTACCATCTCCCGCGTGCTGAAGGCTCCGCGCGATCTGGTGTGGCGGGCCTGGACCGACACCGCCATGCTGAAACAATGGTGGGGTCCGGAGCAATTCACCAATCCGGTGGTGGACGGCGATATCAAGGTCGGCGGTGTCCTTCACATCACCATGCATGGGCCCAAGAATACGCCCTACGACATGGATATGCCGATGGTGAAGCGCTATCGCGAAATCGTTCCGGGCCGCAGGCTGGTGTTCGAGAATGAACCGGTCGGACCTAATGGCGAGCGGTTCATGGATGCTCTCACCACCGTCACTTTTTCCGATCACCCCGATGGGACCTTGATGGAGATGACCACCGTTGCCAAAGCGCTGGTCCCCATGGCGGTCGGCATGCTGCAGGGCATGGAGCAGGGTTGGGGCCAGAGCTTCGACAAGCTGGCGCGCTTGCTGGAGACCTGATCGCGTTCCGCAAAGGCCCGGAAAGCGCGGCAAATCCCGTCGGGAGGCCCGGGCAAAAGGCCCTTCCAGAGGGTCAGCCATGCCGGACGGTGGGGTCGGTGGCCTTGACCTCCTTATGCTCAGGTGTAGCATTAACCTGCTGACCGGCTCTTGAATGCCGGGTTTTTTGCCCCAGATATATACTCGAATTGAGCATTATTAGACGGTAGCAAGGGACACACGGGAGAGTCGCATGGGAGTCGAGCTTGCCTATACCAACGCCGTCGCACGGGCCACGAGCGGCCTGTACGCCCGGGTGGCAAGGGTCATTCCCCAAATCGAATGGCCGGTTCACGCGCCTTTGATCGCCGAGATCAATCGCCTCAAGCGGGAGAAGAACGCGGTCATTCTGGGTCATAACTACATGACGCCGGAAATCTACCATTGCGTCAGCGATTTCACCGGCGACAGTCTGGCCCTGGCGCGCGAAGCCGCCCGTACCGATGCCGACGTTATCGTGCAGGCCGGTGTGCATTTCATGGCTGAGACCTCGAAGATTCTTTCACCCGAAAAGACCGTGCTGATCCCGGATGCCAAGGCCGGCTGCTCGCTGGCCGCATCCATCACTGGCGCCGATGTGCGGCTGTTGCGCCAAAAGCATCCCGGCCTGCCGGTGGTGACCTATGTGAACACCTCCGCCGATGTCAAAGCGGAAAGCGACATCTGCTGCACTTCGGGCAATGCGGTGCGGATCGTGGAGATCATCGCCAAGGAATTTCGCACCGACACGGTGATCATGATCCCGGACCAATATCTTGCGCGCAATGTCGCGGCCAAGACCGGCATCAAAGTGATCACCTGGGCGGGTTCCTGTGAAGTGCATGAGCGTTTCACGGCCGCGGAAATCCGCGCCTATCGCGCGCAGCATCCTGGCGTCACTGTTCTGGCGCATCCCGAATGCCCGCCAGAAGTGGTGGCGGAAGCCGATTTCGCCGGCTCGACCGCCGCCATGGTCGGTTATGTGGGAAAGCATCATCCCGCACGGGTGGTGATGATCACCGAATGTTCGATGAGCGACAATGTCGCGGTGGAATATCCCGACATCGAGTTTGTGCGCCCCTGCAATCTCTGCCCCCATATGAAGCGCATCACCCTGGACGGCATTCTTCATTCGCTGCAGACCATGACCACGGAAGTGGTGATCGATCCCTCGGTCTCGGCACGCGCCCGGGTGGCGATCGAGCGCATGCTGGCGGTGAAAGCCTGACGGCATGAATCGCGCCATAGACAACGTCATTGAGACCGATGGCGCGCTCATCTTGGGCGCCGGCATCGCAGGCTTGTTCACGGCGCTGAAACTGGCGCCCTTCCCGGCCTTGGTGCTGGCCAGTTCGCGGCCTGGCACGTCCGGCTCCAGTGCCTGGGCCCAAGGCGGCATCGCCGCAGCGGTGGGCGAAGGCGATGACTGGCTTAGCCACGCCGCCGATACGATAGCGGCCGGCGCAGGGCTTTGTGATCCCAAAATCGTCAATCTGGTGGCGCGCGAAGCACCGGACCGTATCGCCGATCTGGTGGCGATGGGCACGCCGTTCGACCGCGATGCCAGCGGTGCCTTGGCGCTGGGGCGCGAGGCGGCGCATTCCAGGGCTCGTATCGTGCATGTCACGGGCGACCGCGCCGGTGCGGAAATCTCCCGCACCCTAGCCGCGCGTGCCCTGGCGACACCCTCCATCAAGATCCTGGAAGGCTTTCACGCCGTCGAACTGGCGATGGAAGATGGCCGCGCGGTCGGTCTTTTCGCCCGGCAAGGAACCGGCGCTGACGCCCGGCTGGTCATGTTCAAGGCGCGGGCGGTGATCTTCGCCACCGGCGGGCTGGGCGCGCTCTATGCCGTCACCACCAATCCCCTGGAAGCGCGCGGCGAAGGCTTGGGGATGGCGGCGCGCGCGGGCGCACTGATCGCCGATCCGGAGTTTGTCCAGTTTCATCCCACCGCGATCGCTATCGGCCGCGACCCGGCGCCGCTGGCGACCGAGGCGCTGCGGGGCGAAGGCGCGGTGCTGATCAATGACAAGGGCGAACGGTTCATGACCGCGTTGCACAGCGATGCGGAATTGGCGCCGCGCGATGTGGTGGCGCGCGGCATCCATCGCCAGATCGCCGGCGGCCATCGCGTGGTCCTGGATTGCCGCGCGGCCATCGGCGCGCATTTCGCCAATCATTTTCCCACAGTCCATGCCGCCTGCATGTCCGCCGGCATCGACCCGGCGGTACAGCCGATTCCGGTGGCGCCGGCCGCCCATTACCATATGGGCGGCATTGCCTCGGATGCCGAAGGCCGTACGTCCCTGCCGGGCCTTTGGGTGGCAGGTGAATGCGCGGCCACCGGCCTTCATGGCGCCAACCGGCTGGCTTCCAATTCCCTGCTGGAAGGGCTGGTGTTCGGCGCGCGCGTCGCAGAGGACGTCAAGGCAACCATCTCCAGCGGGACAAATCGGGGCCTGCCGCCCGCGCCGATCGCCTTTGCCCTGCCTGCGCCGCCGCATGTCCTGCGCGCCGCGATGAACCGTCATGTCGGCCTGGAACGCAACGCCGAAGGCCTGGGCGAAGCCCTCGCCACCATTGCCCGCCTGGAACAGGCCAGTGGCGGCGAACCGGCATTGCTCAACATGCTGGCGACGGCGCGGCTGGTGACGGCGGCCGCCCTGGCGCGCCGGGAATCGCGCGGTGGCCATTGGCGCAGCGATTTCCCGCTGACGCAAAAAAGTGGCGCACGCACCTTCGTGACCTTGGCCGATGTTGGGCGCGTCGAAGACTTTGCCCAGCGCCGCGTGCACTCATGATGCCGACCGCCCTGGAATTCACCAGACCGCCTGCCGGATTGCTGATCGAGCCCCAGATCCGGGCGGCGCTGGAAGAAGATATTGGCCGTGCCGGAGATATCACGTCCGAGCTCACCATTGCGTCCGACCAGAATGCCGAAGCACGGCTGGTGTCGCGCAAACCGGGCCGCGTCGCCGGCTTGATCGCGGCCGAGATTGCTTTTCGGCTGGTCGATCCGTCGTTGAATTTCGTGGTCGCGGCGCCCGACGGCAGCGCGATTGAAAAGGGCACCCTGCTCGCCACGGTTTCCGGTACAGCCCGCGGCATTCTCACGGCAGAACGAGTGGCGTTGAACTTTGCCGGCCATCTGTCCGGGGTCGCCACCGCGACCGCGGCCCTTGTCGACGCCGTCAAGGGGACGAAGGCGTGCATCGTCTGTACCCGCAAGACCCTCCCCAATCTTAGAATTCTGCAGAAATATGCGGTTCGCTGCGGCGGCGGCTTCAACCATCGCTTCGGCCTGGATGACGCGGTGCTGATCAAGGACAATCACATCGCGGCGGCTGGCGGCATCGGTCCGGCCCTGGCGCGCGTGCGCAAGGGCCTGGGTCACATGGTCAAGGTCGAAATCGAAGTGGATACCTTGGCGCAACTCGAGGAGGCCTTGTCGCTCGGGGCTGACACGATCCTGCTCGACAATATGACAATTGATGATTTGCGGCGCGCCGTCGCGCTGGCGAAGGGCCGTGCGGTGCTGGAAGCGTCGGGAAATGTCACGCTGGGAAGCGTGCGCGCCATCGCGCAAACCGGCGTCGACTATATCAGCTCAGGCGCGATCACACACAGCGCCGCCAATCTCGATATTGGATTGGACTTCTAGCGGTCAGCTGTCGCGCGAATGGCTGACGCTGCCGCGATAGAAGATGTGGTTGCCGATCTGGCCGGTCTTCTCCAGGGTCGGCGCCCAGTCCGGGCTCACAGAGGAAGCATGATAATTGGTGGCGCCGCCGGTGGAATCTTTCCGCCAGGCCTGGTCGGTCAGGATTTCGGCCGCCAGACGCTCGGATTCGGTCCAGGCGCGGGCGTCCTTTTCGCGGTTCAGGTCGCCATTGCAGGCAAAGGAGAACTGGCAGCCGGGATGGCTGGCGCCCTCATAGACCACGGCGCAGATGGAATGGCCGTAATTGCCGGAATTCATGCGGTGAAAGACCACCTCGGCGACCGCCTTCTGGCCCTTATCGCCCTCGCCCCGGGCTTCGTAATAAAGCACTTCCGACAGGCAGCGATGCTCGGCCAGAAGCTGGTTCATCGCCGCGTCGGTGGTGAGTGTTTTGACGACCGGCGCGGGGTCCATCTTGATGCTGACGGGCTTGGCCATCGCCAGCTTGGCGATGGCGGCATGATTGGTGAGAGACGCACCGACAGCGGCGCTGGCCGTTGCAAGAACGATCGCCAGCGCGGCGATCAGCACGCGGTCCGACCGCGATAACGCATCATTGGTTTTTTTCGTCATTGGAAAACTGGCTCTTTCGGCTTTTGGTTTCGCTTCGTCTATCTGGCTTGGTCTATTTCGCGTCCCGCGTTTCTTTGCCCCTTGATGGCATCGCATCGCGTTTGCTATTTCGATTAGGCTGGTTCGATTTCGCTACGTCCTCAAAAAGTTCCGAATGGTCCACGCACGGGCACGGCGGTTTGCATCAAGCAAGCCCGAATCGTCAAATGAAAATTTTCACAAATCTGACACGGCGTCATGAACCATGCTCATGAACCAAGAAAACCCAATGTTTTCTTGGCTGTTACGCGTCAGGCTTTTTTACCACGTTGAGCAAGAGCTGCTTGTGCCGCAGCCAGGCGCGCCACCGGCACGCGGAATGGAGAGCATGAGACGTAATCCAAACCGGTGTCATGGCAGAAGCGGATGGAGTCCGGATCGCCGCCATGTTCGCCGCAAATGCCGAGCTTGAGACTGTTGCGCGTCTGACGGCCGCGCGTTGTCGCGATGCGGATCAGCTCACCAACGCCTTCGACATCGATCGTGACGAAAGGATCGCGCGCGATCACACCCTTGTTGAGATACTCGTTGAGAAACATTCCGGCATCGTCGCGTGACAGACCCAAAGTTGTTTGCGTGAGATCGTTGGTGCCGAAGGAAAAGAATTCGGCGGTCTCGGCAATCTCGGCCGCGCGCAAGGCGGCACGTGGCAATTCGATCATGGTGCCGATCATGTATTCGGGCACCGAACCGCGGGCCGTCTTGATGTCCTCGGCCACCTGGGCGATGCGGGCCGAAAGCCGGTCCAATTCCGCCTTGAACCCCACCAGGGGGATCATGATCTCGAGTTGGACGGGCTTGCCCCCGGCAGCCACGACATTGGCGGCTGCCTCCAGGATGGCCCGGGCCTGCATTTCGTAGATTTCCGGGTAGGTAATACCCAGCCGGCAGCCCCGATGGCCCAGCATGGGGTTGGATTCATGCAGGGCGGCAGCCCGGGCTTGGAGCTTTTCCACGGAAACCCCGCTGGCCTTGGAGACTTCTTCGACCTCCGCCGGCTTATGGGGCAGGAACTCATGCAGGGGCGGGTCCAGCAGGCGGATGGTGACCGGCAGGCCCGCCATCGCCTTGAAGATTGCCTCGAAATCCCCCCGCTGCATCGGCAGCAGCTTGGCCAGGGCGGCCTCGCGCTCCTTTTCCGTGTCCGCCAGGATCATCTGGCGCACCGCGATGATGCGGTCGGATTCAAAGAACATGTGCTCGGTACGGCAAAGACCGATGCCCTCGGCGCCGAACTTGCGGGCGGTGGCGGCGTCCGCCGGCGTGTCGGCGTTGGTGCGGACTTTCAAAGTGCGCACTTTGTCGGCCCAGGCCATCAAAGTGCTGAAGTCGCCGGTCAGTTCCGGCTGGCGCATCTTGACGGCGCCTTTGTAAACTTTGCCGGCCGCGCCATCGATGGTAATGATCTCGCCGCGTTTGATGGTGACGCCGCCGGCGGTCATTTCCCCCTTGGCGATGTCGATCTTCAGCGAGCCCGCTCCGGAAACGCAAGGGCGCCCCATGCCGCGCGCCACGACGGCCGCGTGGCTGGTCATGCCACCGCGCGCGGTGAGAATGCCTTTGGCGGCATGCATGCCGTGAATGTCTTCCGGGCTGGTTTCAGTGCGCACCAGGATCACCGCATGGTGATCGGCGGCGAGTTTTTCCGCTTCGTCGGCGGTGAACACGACTTCGCCGGTGGCGGCGCCGGGCGATGCGCCCAGGCCGGACGCGATTTCGATCTTGGCGGCGTCGGGATCGAGGGTGGGATGCAGCAACTGGTCCAGCGCGGCGGGATCGACGCGGCTGACGGCCATGTCCTGATCGATCAGGCCCTCGCCCACCATGTCCACGGCCGCTTTCAACGCCGCTTCCGCCGTGCGTTTGCCCGAGCGGGTCTGGAGCATGAAGAGCTTGCCTTCCTGCACCGTGAATTCGACGTCCTGCATGTCGCGGTAATGCTGCTCCAGCCTTTCGCCGATGGCCTTCAGCTCGGCGAAGGTCTTGGGCATCGCCTCTTCCATCGAGGGTTTGCGGCCGCCCTGGCGCTCGCGCACCACTTTGGAAATGGGCTGCGGGGTGCGGATGCCCGCGACCACGTCTTCGCCCTGGGCATTGATGAGGAATTCGCCATAGAGCAGCTTCTCGCCGGTGGCGGGATCGCGGGTGAAGGCGACGCCGGTGGCCGAGGTCTCGCCCCGGTTGCCGAACACCATCGCCTGTACGGTCACCGCTGTGCCCCAGTCTTCGGGGATGTTGTGCAGTTTGCGATAGGTATTGGCACGCGGGCTGCGCCAGGAACCGAACACCGCCCCGATGGCGCCCCACAATTGCTCCTGCACATTTTCCGGGAAGGGCTTGTTCAGCTCTTTCTCGACCCGCTGCTTGAACTTGCCGGCGATGCGTTTGAGATCGTCGGCGTCCAGATCGGTGTCCAGCTCGACGCCCTTGGCATCCTTCTCCTCGTCCAGGATCTCCTCGAACAGGGCATGTTCGACGCCCAGCACCACGTCGGAATACATCTGGATGAAGCGGCGGTAGCTGTCATAGGCAAAGCGCGCATCGCCAGTAAGCTGGGCGAGGCCTTCGGTGGTGACGGCGTTGAGGCCCAGATTGAGCACCGTATCCATCATGCCGGGCATGGAAACGCGGGCGCCCGAGCGCACCGAAACCAGCAGCGGCTTCTCGGGATCGCCAAAATTGCCATGGGCGAGATAGCCGATCTGGCGCAAGGCCTCGGCGACCTGGTCCTTCAATTCGGCGGGATAATTTTCCTTGTTGGCATAGTAATAGGTGCAGACTTCGGTGGTGATGGAGAAACCCGGGGGCACCGGCAGGCCGAGATTGCTCATCTCCGCCAGATTGGCGCCCTTGCCGCCCAGAAGGTTCTTCATTCCGGCTTGGCCTTCCGCCTTGCCGTCGCCGAATGCGTAAACCCACTTCGTCATACCGAACCACCTTCAATTTTGGAGAAGTCTCCGATTTGATGAATCACACCGCGAAGGGCGGCAAGAAGATGCAATCGGTTCTCCCGGATCTTGGCATCTTCGGCATTGACCTTCACATTTTCAAAAAACCCATCCACCGGAACGCGCAACCCCGCCATTTGGCGCATGGCGGCGGCAAAATCTTCCTTTTGCAGGGCCGCAGAGATTTGACCCTTTGCCGTTTGGAGCACAGCGAACAAAGTCTTTTCCGCCGGGTCCGTTAATTTGTTCTCATCGATTTTGCCCGAGAAGATCTTGCCGTCCTTTTTCTCTTCCGCCTTGAGGATATTGGCGGCACGCTTGTAGCCAGCCAGCAGATTGACCCCGTCATCGGTCTTGAGAAACGCCTGCAGCGCCTCGACCCGCGCCACCAGCCGCACCAGATCGTCTTCGCCACCCAGCGCGAATACGGCATCGATGAGGTCGTGGCGGATGCCTTTTTCACGCAGCGCGACTTTCAAGCGATCCGCGATGAAGGAAAGCAATTCATCCGAAAGCGCGAGCGGCAGCCTTAACTTGTTTTCCAACAGAATACGGATGACGCCCAACGCGGCGCGGCGGAGCGCGAATGGATCGCCGGAGCCGGTTGGTTTTTCGCCAGCCGCAAAAAATCCTGTCAGAGCATCCAGCTTGTCGGCAAGCGCCACGGCTATCGAAGTCTTGCCTGATGGCACGGCGTCGGAGGGGCCGACTGGCTTGTAGTGATCGCGTATGGCGTCGGCGACATCCGCATCTTCCTTGTCGTGCAGTGCGTAGTAGCGGCCCATCACGCCTTGCAGTTCGGGAAACTCACCCACTACGCCCGAGGTGAGATCGGCCTTGGCCAGCCTGGCCGCACGTTCCGCCTTTTTGGGATCGGCGCCAATCCTGGCGGCAATTTCACCCGCCAGCTTGGCGATGCGCTCGACCCGTTCATATTGGGTACCGAGTTTGGCGTGAAAAACGATACCCTTGAGATCGGCGACACGGCTTTCCAGACTGCGCTTGCGGTCTTCGTCCCAGAAGAATTTGGCGTCGAACAGGCGCGCCCGCAGAACGCGTTCATTACCGGCCACGATTTCCTTGCCGCCATCCTCCGCCACCATGTTGGCGACCAACGCAAAACGGTTGGCCATTTTCCCGGTCTTTGGATCGCGCAACGCGAAATACTTCTGATGCGTCCGCATCGAGGTCTGCAGGATTTCCGGCGGCAAATCCATGAACTGGTCCTCAATGGTGCCGATCAGCACCACTGGCCATTCCACCAAGCCCCTGACTTCCGCAAGCAGTCCCTCGTCCGAGATCAAATCCAGGCCATGAATGAAGGCCGCCTGCTTGACGTTTTCGAAAATTATGGCGGCGCGTTCTTCCGCCTCCAGCACCACATGGGCCTTTTTCAGCGCGGCGGCATAGTCATCGAAACGCCGGACTTCGATCTTGCCGGGTGACAGAAAACGGTGGCCCAAGGTATGCCGCCCGCTGGAGACGCCGGCAAAGCCGAACGGCACCACCTCGCCGTCAAAGGTGCAGAGAATGGAATGCAGCGGCCGCACCCAGCGGGCCGTCACACCCGGTTTCCAGCGCATGCTTTTGGGCCAGGGCAATTTTGCCATCACTTCCGGCAGGATCTCCGCCAGCACGGCGGCGGTCTCGCGGCCCTCGCGCTCGATCACCGCGACATAAAACTCGCCCTTGCCGTCATTCTGCTTCTGGCATTGATCCAGTGTGACGCCGGCTCCACGCAGAAAGCCTTCAATGGCTTTTTCCGGCGCGCCGACGCGAGGGCCTTTGCGCTCTTCCTTCACATCGGCTTGCTTCGCGGGCAGCCCGCTGACCGCCAAAGTCAGGCGGCGCGGCCCTGCAAAGGCCTTGATGCCTTCGAACAGGAGGCCCCGATCCGACAACCCACCGACCACCAGGCGATCCAGATCGCGCGCCGCGCCGGCCTGCATGCGGGCTGGGATTTCCTCGCTGAACAGTTCCAGCAACAGATCGGGCATCAGCGGCCCCCCTGGTCGCGGGATTTGTATTTGCCCATCGGCGTTTGCAGCCAGGCTTCGCAGCAGGCTTTCGCCAGCGCCCGGACGCGGGCGATATAGGCGGCGCGTTCGGTTACGCTGATGACGCCGCGCGCATCCAGCAGATTGAAGGCATGGCTGGCCTTGATGCACTGGTCATAAGCGGGCAGCGCTAACTTTTTACCGACCAATAATTCCTGGCACTGTCTTTCGGCATCGATGAAATGCCGGAACAGAATTTCAGTATCCGCCCGCTCGAAATTATAAGCCGAGAATTCCTGTTCGTTCTGAAAGAAAACTTCGCCGTAGCGGAACTGATCGTTGAAAGCGAGGTCGTAAACGAACTCGACATTCTGGACATACATGGCCAGGCGTTCGAGGCCATAGGTGATCTCGGCCGCCACCGGATCGCAATCGATTCCGCCCACCTGCTGGAAATAGGTGAACTGGGTGATCTCCATCCCGTCACACCACACTTCCCATCCCAGACCCCAGGCGCCCAGGGTCGGACTTTCCCAATCGTCTTCGACAAAACGAATATCGTGCAGCGCGGGATCGAGGCCGATCGCCTTCACCGACTCCAGGTAAAGCTCCTGCACATTTTCCGGCGCGGGCTTCAGGATCACCTGGAACTGATAGTAATGCTGCAGCCGGTTGGGGTTCTCGCCATAGCGGCCATCCTTGGGCCGGCGCGAGGGTTGCACATAAGCCGCCTTCCACGGGTTCGGTCCCAGTGCCCGCAAGGTCGTGGCGGGATGAAACGTGCCCGCGCCCATCTCATTGTCGTAAGGCTGCAGGATCAGGCAGCCCTTGGACGCCCAGAAATCCTGCAAGGTCAGGATCAGGTCCTGGAAAGTCTTTGCCTTGGGCGGTTTGGGCACGAGTCGCTGCTCTCCGGAATGGGCCGGAACCTACAGACGGGGTACCCCCAGGGCAAGCGCGGCCTGACCGCGCAATATCGCATCCGCTTGCGGCGTGTAAGCCCCTGAATTGTCATGCAAAGACAGGCCGGGCAACAGGCAGAAAGCGGCATTGGAACATTTGCGGACCTGGACCAGCGCACGACGGGCCGCCTCACCTGTCCGGGGCCAAAGCGGCAGCACGCTGACGCCCGTCAAAGGCAGCGCTGCCAGCGCCTCGTTCAGGCGGTCGGCGCGGAGGATCGCGGTGAATGTGCCGCCCGAAATCGTGCGCTTCAGTCCGGCCGCCAGCCAGTCGCCGAGAGCCCCATCATCCATCAAGGCGCGGGCGCGGCCCGGATCGGGTGAGGCCTGGCCTTCGCCATGAAAAGGCGGGTTGGCCAACACGCAGTCATATTCGCGTTTGAATTCCAGCGGCAGGGCAAAGATGTTGGCCGCCGCGAAGCGCACCCGCTCCTGCATGGCATTGGCAGCGGCGTTGCCATTGGCCAGACGCACCAGTTCGGGATCGATCTCGATGCCGGTAATTGTAATCGCCGGAAGCCGCGCCGCCAGACACAGGCTAGCGGTGCCCGCGCCCGCGCCCAATTCCAGCGCGGTGGCGCCCTGCGGCACCGCCGCCGCCAGCATCACCGCATCCAAACCGGCGCGGAATCCTTTCTCCGGCTGACGCACGATGAGGCTTCCGCCAAGAAATCTCTCCTCGCTCATGGCATCGCTTCGGGGACTGCGTCGCGCAGCAGCTTTTCGGCCCGGCTGAAATCCTCGTCCGCCACCATCAGACGGCGCGGCACCATGGCCATGCTTCCGTCCATGATGCTGGCATGGGTGTCGAAGACCAGTGCCTTGATCCCGGATTCCTCAAGCACATGCGAGGCATAGCTCAGAACGACGGGATTGTTGGATTTCAGCACCACACGCATGACAGGGGTATAAACCGAAACCCCTCCCCGCCGCGACAGTCTGTCCGGTTGCTTGACCCCGCTTATGGGTCGTTCTTAATGTCGGCTCATACGGCCCCGGAGGGGCAGGATTTGTCATGCTGACACAGGACCGCACGATTTCGAGCCCGGCTGGGATTTCCCCGGTCGAGCGGCTCAATGCGCTGGTCGCATCCGATATGAAGGCAGCCGACAAGCTGATTCACAAAGGCATGGCGTCCAGTGTTGAGCTGATTCCGGACCTGGCGCGGCATCTGATCGATTCGGGCGGCAAGCGCTTGCGCCCGCTGCTCACCTTGGCGGCGGCCAAGGCCGGTGGTTATCAGGGTGAGGGCCATGTCCGCCTGGCGGCGGCGGTAGAGTTCATTCATACCGCGACGCTTTTGCATGACGATGTGGTGGATGAAAGCACGCTCCGGCGCGGCAAGGTTTCGGCCAATCTGGTGTGGGGCAACAAGCCCAGCGTGCTGGTGGGCGACTATCTGTTCTCCCGCGCCTTCCAGTTGATGGTGGAGACCGGCAATCTCACCGTCCTGGGCATTCTCTCCGGCGCCAGCGCGGTAATCGCCGAGGGCGAGGTCATGCAACTGGGCTCGGCGCGCAATCTGGGCGTCAGCGAAGCGCATTACATGAAAGTGGTATCGGCCAAGACTGCCGCCCTGTTCTCCGCGGCGGCGGAAGGTGGCGCGGTGCTGGCGGCGCGCGGCGCCAATTTCGTCACGGCGATGCGCGCCTATGGCGAAAATCTGGGCATCGCCTTCCAGCTGGTGGATGACGCGCTGGATTATTCCGGCCGCCAGGCGCTGATGGGCAAATCGGTCGGCGACGATTTCCGTGAAGCCAAGATGACCTTGCCGATCATTTTGTCCTTCGCCCGCGCCGATGAACCCGCGCGCGCCTTCTGGCAGCGGGTGATTGAGACCGGCAACCAGACCGAGGCGGATCTGCATCATGCCATCAGCCTGGTCGAACAGACCGGCAGCATTCAAGAAACCATGCGCCGGGCCCGCGACTATGCCGATCGCGCGAAAGCGGCGTTGGCGGAATTGCCGCAAAGCGAGATTCATCACGCGCTGTCGGACATCGCGGATTTCTGCGTCGAACGCGCCCACTGAATTTATTTCGGTCTGACGGCCTGACGGAAAACGTCACCACGCTGCCGCTCGTGATCGCGCTTTTCCTGGCCGATGCTCCTAGAGCCCGTCCGGGGTGGGACCGATGTCCTGGCCGCGATCCTCGTGCACAAGACCGGTCTCCGCTACGAAGGTCGACTGAACCCACCAGCCGGGATGCTTTTTTTTCAAAAAGGCCCCGGCCCGTTTGCAACCGTCATCGTCGGGCATCAGTGCAAAACAGGTTGCGCCCGATCCCGACATCCGCGTGAAAAGCGCGCCCGGCAGAGATCTCAATTCAGACAAGACCTCGCCGATCACCGGTTGCAGCTTGATCGCCGGCGCTTCCAGATCGTTCGCCGTGATTTCCAGGAACCGCAACAAATCCGCCAGATCGTTGAACTGTCCGCGAGGCAGCGTCATATCCGTGCCGTGCCGGTCGACGAGCATGGCAAACACATCCCTGGTCGGCACCGCCACGCCGGGATTGACCAGCAGCAGCGGCAGGCGCGGCAAAGCCGCAATCGGTGTCAGAATTTCCCCCCGCCCCTCCATGAAGGCGGGTGCGCTGGAAACGCAGACGGGAATATCGGAGCCCAGCATCGCCGCGATTTCCCGCAAGGCGCCTTCGTCCAGATCCAGCCGCCAAAGGCCTGCCAATGCCCGCAACGCGGCTGCGGCATCGGCGCTGCCGCCGCCGATCCCCGACGCGACCGGGAGATTTTTGGTGAGGGTCAATTTTGCGCCCACATTCCGGCCGGCGCGGTCCGCCAGCATCCTGGCGGCCTTCAAGACCAAATTGTCGTCGTCCGCCAGCGCCGATGCGAAAGGACCCTGCAGCGACAATGAAAGATTATCGGAGTCTTCGGCTTCAAGCCGATCACCGCATTCGGTGAAGACCGCCAGGCTTTGCAAGGGATGAAAGCCATCAGCGCGTTTGGCACCGGCATGCAGAAACAGGTTGACCTTGGCGCTCGCCGGCTGCACGCCGCCCAAACCGGACACCGCCATTATCCGGTCAATCCGGTCTTGAGCTTCTGCTCGATCTCGATCTTCTCGCTGCCTTCGGCGCTGAAGGTCAGGGCATGATTCCATTGGAATCTGGCATCGATCCTGCGGCCAGCCTTCCACAAGGCATCGCCCAGATGGTTGTTGACCGTGGGATCGCCGGGCACCAGCAGCACGGCGGCTTCCAAGGTCCGTGCCGCATCATCGTAGCGGCCAAGCCGGTAATAGGCCCAGCCGACACTGTCGACGATATAACCGTCATAGGGCCGAAGCTGCCGCGCCTTCTCCAGCATCACCAGGGCTTCGGCGATATGCTGGTTGCGGTCCACCCAGGAATAACCCAGGTAATTGAGCAACTCCGGCTGATCGGGTGACAATTTCAAGGCGATGTTGATGTCGGCTTCCGCCTTGTCCCAATGCTTGGCGGCGTCTTGCGACATGGCGCGAGCATAGAACAGCGGCCAATCGCGCTTGTCGGGCTTGGCGATGGTTTTTTCGGCATGATCATAGGCTTCGATCGCCGCGTCATGATCGTTCTGATCGCGATAAGCGTCCCCCAGCGCGATCCAGTTTTCGGTGTCGTCGGGAAATGCCTGTGCCAGTATGCGCAGATCGGCGAGCGCGACGGATTTCTTGTCGAGACGCGATTCATCGATCGCGGCCTGTGTCGCCGCCATCCGGTAATAGGGCGAGGATTTGTCGATCTGGCGGTAGATCGCAACCGCATCGTCATACTTGCCCAAGGTCTCGAAACGGTCCGCCAGCAGCAGGTTGGCGAGTGCCAGGTCCGGCCTCAGATAGAGCGCCATCCGCAGATAGAGAATTGAGACATCGGCGCTCTGCCGGTCGTTGAGCGACGCAGCCATGCCGAACAGGCTTTCGGCCACACCATCCTCGGCATTGCGCATAAAGGGATCGGGCTTTTTGCCGGCGGCAATGCGCGCCAGTCCTTCCTTGGCGATCGGCGTGATCGCGCCTTCGCCGAGGAATTTATCATAAACCGCCCGTGCATCGGCGCCGCGTCCGGCCCGTTCCAGAAAAACGCCATAGGCCTGGATCACCCGCGGACTGACGCGGTTGGTCAGGATCGCTTTCTGGTAATCGGCCTCTGCTTCAGGCCGGCCAAGAAAATCGGCAATCAGGGCGGTGTGAAACGCGGCAAGGCCTTCGGCGCCGCTTTGGGCCGAAAGTTGCTTCATATCGGCCATGGCGCCGGCGGCATCGCCGCCCGCGGCGGCGGCCCAGCCGTCGAACAGCGACACCACCAAGGCCTGGAACGGGCCTTTGGCCGAAAGCGAAAGGTTTTTGCGCGCCTCGGCGAAATCCTTGTGCTTGAAGGCAATCACCGCCAGGGCAAGGCGCGCGGAACGTTCATCGGGCGTCTGGGCTATGATCTGGGTGGCGAATTTGCCGGACCCTTCCACATTGCCCGAAGTCGTTGCGTAGAAAAAAGCCAGCGAAAGGATGCTGGCGTTGCCCGGATCGTTCTTGAGGCTCTGAGCATAGTATCGTGCCGCCCGCGGCATCTCATGTTCACCGGCGGCAAAGCGCGCCGACAGATAGGTCGAAAAGGCATTCGCCTCGCGGTCGGCATCGGTGTTGGCGGGATGCTTGAATCCCTGCATGTTGGCGCAGCCCGCCAAGAGCAGCAGTGCCGCGATGGGAAGAAGAGTATTTTTCAAGCGCGCCTCACATATTCGAATAATTGGGACCGCCGCCGCCTTCGGGCGTGACCCAGGTGATGTTCTGCGCCGGATCCTTGATGTCGCAGGTTTTGCAGTGAACACAATTCTGCGCGTTGATTTGGAACCGTGCAGCACCGGCCTCCTCCACAACTTCGTAGACACCAGCCGGACAGTAACGCTGCGCCGGTTCCGCATAGTCCGGCAGATTCACTCTAATCGGAATTGTCGGATCGCGCAGCACCAGATGCACGGGTTGGTCTTCTTCATGGTTGGTATTTGAGACAAAAACGCTGGACAGGCGATCGAAAGTGAGTATGCCGTCCGGTTTGGGATAGGCGATCGGCCTGGAATCCTTCGCTTTCTCCAAGGTGGCGAAATCCGGCCTGCCATGGCCGAGGGTTCCGAAGAAGGAAAACCCCAGAAGCTGGTTGGTCCACAGATCCAGGCCAATGAACGGCAGCGCCAGCAAAGTTCCCAGTTTCGACCATAGCGGCTTGGCATTGCGGACCTGTTTCAGATCCTTGGCGACGATGCTGGCGGCATAGGCGTCTTCATAACGTTCGAGCGTGTCGCCCGCCCTTCCCGCCGCTATGGCGGCAAAGGCCGCCTCCGCCGCCATCATGCCGGTGCGAATGGCGTTATGACTGCCCTTGATCCTGGGCAAATTTACAAAGCCGGCGGCACAGCCGATCAGCGCCCCACCCGGGAAAGCCAGTTTCGGCACCGATTGAAAGCCGCCTTCGGTGATGGCGCGCGCGCCATATCCCACCCGCTTGCCGCCTTCCAGGAACGTCCGGATGGCCGGATGGGTCTTGGCGCGCTGGAATTCCGAGAAGGGCTCCAGATAAGGGTTGCTGTAATTGAGATGCGCCACAAAACCGATGGAGCAGTAATTCTCGCCCCAGTGATACATGAAGAGGCCGCCGCCGGTATCGTTCTGGAGCGGCCAGCCGAAGCCATGAACCACCAAGCCCTTGCGATGTTTTCCGGGGGCCAGCTCCCACAATTCCTTCAGGCCGATGCCGTATTTCTGCGGCTCGCGCCCGTCATGCAGAGCAAAACGCTGGCCCAGGATTTTCGACAGCGATCCGCGCGCCCCTTCCGCGAACAATGTGTATTTGCCACGAAGCTCCATGCCGGGCTGAAAGTCGGGCTTGTGATGGCCATCTTTCGCCACACCCAGATCGCCGGTGATGACGCCTTTGACGACATCTTCTTCGATAATCAAATCACGCGCGGGAAAGCCCGGATAGATTTCCACGCCCAAGGCCTCAGCCTGGGACCCCAACCAGCGGCAAAGATTGGACAGGCTGACGATATAATTGCCGTGATTGCTCATCAGCGGCGGGAACAGGAAATTGGGTATCCGGATCGCCGCGCCGCGCGTGAAAAAATAAAATCGGTCGTCGGTCGCTTCGGTTTCGACCGGAGCGCCTTTTTCCTTCCAATCCGGGATAAGTTCATTGAGGCCGCCGGGGTCCAGCACCGCGCCGGACAAGATATGGGCGCCGATCTCCGAACCCTTCTCCAGCACGCAGACACTGATCTCGCCGCCCTTGGCTTGCGCCAGCTGCTTCAGCCGGATGGCAGCCGACAGGCCTGCCGGTCCGCCGCCCACGATCACCACGTCATAATTCATGCTTTCGCGCTGCTGGCTCATCGGAATCGGCGGATTTTTTCAGGGATTATTTAACACCGCCCTGCGGGGCCTGTCGCCTCGGGCCGATTGCCCATTACAATGGCGCCATGCAGGACAAGGACGCACTGGCAACATTGGCCTGGCTGGTCGAGGCGGGCGCCGATGAGGCGGCTGGGGAAAACCCGGTCAACCGCCTGACGGCAAAACCGGTGGCCGCCGCTGTATCGCCGAACCCGGTGCCTTTGGCGCCGCGCGCCGCGCCGATGAATGTTGCGTCTTCCAGTGGTGACCCGATCGGAAATGCCATGGCAGTCGCTGCCGCAGCCACCAGCCTGGTCGAACTCAAGGCGGCGATGGAAGCCTTTGATGCCTCGGCCCTGAAGCGCACCGCCACCAACACAGTCTTTGCTGACGGAACGGCGGCGGGCCGGGTGATGTTCATCGGCGAAGCGCCCGGGCGCGACGAAGATCGCATCGGCAAGCCATTTGTCGGCCGCGCCGGGCAATTGCTGGACAAGATGCTGGCCAGTATCGGGCTGGACCGCGGCCGCAATTGCTACATCACCAATGTCATCAACTGGCGTCCGCCGGACAATCGCGATCCCTCGCCGGAGGAAGCGGCGGTCTGCCTGCCCTTTCTGCGCCGTCATATCGAACTCGCCAATCCTGGCTTGATCGTCCTTCTGGGCGCGGTCGCGGCCCGGCATGTGATGGGCAACACCGAGGGGATCATGAAAACGCGCGGCCGCTGGATGGAATATCGGGTCGGGAACGCCATGGTCCCGGTGATGCCGGCCCTGCATCCCGCCTATCTTCTGCGCCAACCCGCACACAAGAGATTGGCCTGGCGCGATCTGCAGGCGGTTGCGGCCCGCATGGAATCGCTCGGGTTGCCGGAACCGGCAGTGCGGAGTAACTAGGATTCGTGTCGAAGGGATGCGCGGATGCGGATCGCATTAACGCTTGGATTCACGCTGATCTTTGCGCAGGCCGCATTGGCGCAAGGCGGCCAGGACAATAGCCTCGTCCTGCCGCCCGCCACCGCTCCCGCCGTTGCGCCAGTTCAGCCAGCCAATCCGCTTCAGTCCGTGTTGACGCCGCCGCCCGCCATTTCCGTCAGGCCCCAGGTGCTGAGCCCCGGCGATGTTTCCTTGTACCGCCAGATTTTTGCCGCTGAACGGAATGGCGGAATATCAAAGGCCAATAAGCTATTGGCGAAGGCTTCCGATCCAATACTTGAAGGATATGCCGAGGCTGCGAGGCTTCAGTCCGCCAAACACGTGACTATCCAGGAGTTGGTGAGCTGGCTTGGGCAGCACCGCGAATTGTCGGTTGCCGACAAGGTCTATCGCCTGGCCGTCGGGCATTCGACCAAGAAGATCCGCAAACATCACAAGACCATCACCGTCGCGGTGGTGACAAATATTCCCGCTCCTTCCGCCGTACCGCGCCGCACCGGCGGCTTTGAAGACCAGGAACTGCCGGAGCCTACGCCTTCCGGCTCGGCGGCACGCGCCGCGCTGGGGCAGATCCTGACCGACATCAAGGCGGGGCAACCCGATGCGGCCTCCGTGCGGCTGCGCGGGCTTCAATCCTCGGGCGCGGGAACCGCCGACGACATTGCCATTCTGTCCCACCGCATCGCGGCCTCCTATCTGGCGGAAAGCATGGACGCCCAAGCCTTCCAGCTTGCATCCGGGGTTGGCAACACCAATCCGGCGCCGCAACTGGATTGGGATGCGGGCTTTTCCGCCTATCGGCTGGGCCGCTGGGCCGATGCGGCAGCGCATCTGGAGAAGCTGGCCCAGAACGGCAATGTGCAAGGCACGATGCGCGCCCAAGCCGCGTTCTGGGCGGCGCGCGCCCATATGCAGGCGGGTGAGCCCGAGCGCGTGTTGAGCCTGCTGGCGGCGGCGGCGAAGGAAGAGCCCACTTTTTACGGCCTGATCGCCGAACGCATGATCGGGGTGGATACCCATACCGGCTTTTCCGATCCCGTTCTCAGCCAGACCGACTTTGCTGCCTTGATGAGGGTGCCGGCGGCGCATCGCGCGGTGGCGCTCTGGCAAATCGGCGAGAGCGAAAATGTCGGCACCGAACTCAACCGCGCCTTCGTCGGCAACAATGAGGCGCTCGACCCGGCGATGGCGGCGCTGGCGCACGATCTGGGCATCACCAATATCGAACTGCGCGCCAGCGAGGCCAGTGTGGCGCACGGGCTTCTGCTTACCGGCCTATTTCCAGTGCCGCCCTATCAACCCGAAGGCGGCTATCGCATCGACAATTCGCTGGTACTGGCGTTTGCCCGGATCGAAAGCCGGTTCCAGAACGGCTCGACCTCGGTCGCGGGCGCCCATGGCGTCATGCAGCTGATGCCCGCCACCGCCAAACTTCTGGCCGGACCCCGCTCGGTCTCGCAACTGGATGACCCGGCCTATTCCCTGTCGCTGGGCCAGCGTTACATCTCGGAATTGCTGGATCATCTGAACGGCAATCTCCTGGAACTGGGCGGCGCCTATAACGCCGGTCCCGGCGCGGCGGCACGCTGGCTGCAGACCAAGGCAGGCAAGGACGATCCCTTGCTGTTCGTGGAAAGCATCCCCATCGCCGAGACCCGTTCCTATGTCCGCCGATTGATGGAATATCAATGGATGTACCGCCGCCGGTTCGGCGAAGATGCCCGCAGCCTCGACCAGATCGCGCACGGCGAATGGCCGATCTATCATCCCGCCTTAGCGCCCGTGCCACCACCGTCCGCGCCGGTCCCGAACCCAACACCGCAAGATCCCGATGCCAGCACTCTCTGACGCGGATAGAATAGACACCAGCATCGCTTTTGTGCCGGTGCATATCGCCGTCCTTACCGTGTCGGACACCCGCACCAAGGATGACGATGTTTCGGGCGATACCTTGGTGAAGCGATTGCAGGAGGCGGGACATATTCTTTGCGCCCGCACCATTGTGCCCGATGACCAAGCCCGGATCGCCGCGCAACTCAAAACCTGGATCGACGATTCGCGCTGCGATGTGGTGATTTCCACCGGCGGCACGGGACTGACCGGGCGGGACGTCACCGTCGAAGCGTTCAAAAGCGTGTTCGAGAAAGAGATCGACGGTTTCGCGGCTCTTTTTCACCAGATTTCCTACGCCAAGATCGGCACCTCCACCGTGCAGTCACGCGTGTGTGCCGGGGTGGCGGGCGGCACCTATCTCTTCGCCCTGCCCGGTTCGCCCGGCGCGGTGAAGGACGGCTGGGACGGCATACTGAAATGGCAATTGGATGTCCGCCACCGTCCCTGCAATTTCATCGAGATCATGCCCAGACTTACGGAGAGATAAAGCTTGATGGAAAAATAGCGGTTCGTTCGGCTTTGGCCCGATGGACGGGCGGCCTGTGATCTGGAAGAGTTGCTCACCTGCCGCGGACACAGCGGCTTTCAGGGGGGATGTCATGACGATCAGGAAGACAGTCACCACACTGGCGTTGCTTCTTTTGGGCCCGACGCCGCTTTGGGCGCAAAGCGATGTCCCGACCAGCCCGAAGCAGACGAATGCGCCGGAGATCCCGTTCACGTCGGTGGAGTTCGGGCAATTGCCATCGAATATCTTTATGGGCGAAGCCTCGAGCGTGGCCGTCAATTCCAAGGGCCATGTCTTCATCTACAGCCGTGGCAGTTCCACGGGACCGGCTTATGGCGCCACGGCCTCGCAGCTTCTGGAATTCGCGCCGGACGGAAAATTCGTCCGTGAGATCGGGCATAATCTTTATGCCTGGTCTTATGCCCATGCCGTGCGGGTGGACAGCCATGACAATGTCTGGGTGGCGGACAAGGGCTCGGACATGGTGGTCCGCTTCAATCCCGCAGGCCGCGTGACCTTGGTGCTGGGCCGCAAGACGGAAGCATCGGACGAAAACTCCCATCCCTGGGAACATCCCAATCCGCCCTTACAGCCGATTGACGGCATGTTCCGCCAAGTCACGGACATGACCTGGGATCCGCAGGGAAACATCTATGTCAGCGACGGCTATATCAACTCGCGCGTCGCGAAATTCGACAAGGACGGCAACTGGGTGACATCGTTCGGCGAACGTGGCAGCAATCCCGGTCAATTCCGGACGGTGCATGCGATCGCTGCCGACAAGGATGGCAATCTCTATGTCGCGGACCGCGCCAATCGCCGCATCCAGGTTCTCGACGATGAAGGCCATGTCAAACGCATCATCACCATAGACATTCCAGACAACAACAAGCACCTGATTATGTATGGCAAGGATTTGCGCGGGCCCGGATCAAACCTGTCTCTGTTCTTCCCGGGCGCGCCCTGGTCGGTCTGCATCACACCGCCGAAAGCCGGATCGCCGCAATATCTCTTCGCCGCGGACGCGTTTCGCATCTTCAAGATGAGTTTGGACGGCCATGTGATCGGTTGGCTGGGCGGCGAAGGCAAGTCGCTAAAGGAATTCGGCTGGATTCACGGTTTGGCCTGCCCGGACGAGAACACGCTTTTCGCGGCCGAGTTGGTGAACTGGCGGGTGCAGAAGATCACGCTGCATCCCGCGAAATAATGCGACAACAGCCCCGCCGGAAACGGCGGGGCTTGTTTTGACGCCGCTTACATTTTTGACGTGTCGACCGGCACGCAATTCTTGTGACCTGCTGCGATGCAGTCGAGCGTGGCCGTGCCGCGCTTCAGTTCCACCAGCAAGAAGACCGTGATCACCACCAGCACGATGGCGACTGCCAAACCGGCCAAGGTCTTGGCGTCGCGGTCATCATCGTCTGGCGGCGTTTCGGGCATGCGCGGTTTTAACCGAGCTGTCGCTGAAAGGCGATAAGGACTGGCGGCCCTCAGGCTGCGGCGCGGACTTTCCAGAAGCGGATCGCGCGCTGCGCCGCCTGTACCGGCACGCTTTCATAAAGCTTGCCGAAATCCTCGGCGCCCGCCAGCGCATTTTCGGCATGACTGAGACCGGCCGCCAGCGAGATGAATAGCGCGCGGTCGAATTGCGATCCGCGGCACAGCAGCGCGATGGTGTCCAGGTCGGGTCCTTCGACCACCCGCTCGACCAAATCATAATCCACATCCGCCAGGCGCGCGAAGGCCAGCTTGAACGAGGTGCGCGCCGAGACGCCTTCGCGCATCAGCGCGATCAGCACTGGCGGGGTCAAGGCGCCCTTGCGTTCGAGGCCGTCGATCCGGCGCTTTGAAGTTTCGAAATCATCCGGCTGGGCATAGCGGTTGGAAACGCGCGTCCGGCTGCGCTGGAATGCCGCCTCCAATTCCTCGGGTGGAACGGATTCATACTTGCCGACGATCACGCGGCGCAGATCGGCTTCGACTTTCATGTAAAGATCGTTCAGCAACTCCAGCGGCACGCCCGACCGGCGCACCAGCGGCGCCTGCAGGGCCGTGCTGGTTTCGGCCCGCTTGGCCACAATGTCATAGGCGGTGGCGCCGATTTCCGCCTTCTCATTGGTCAACAGCGAAGTCACCACGGCATCATCGCCGCGCTCGACCAGGGCGTGGGAGACTGCCTCGCTGATCCGTTTGCGCCGCGTCACCGCCATCATGTGGTCCTGGGACTTCTGTTCGACCACCCGCAGCAGTGTGTCTTCGCTCAGGACATCGGAATGCTCCAGGATCGGGCGTGCCACTTCGATGTCGTCCATCGCAAATCGCTGCGCCGAACGGCTAAATGGAGAAAGATTGCTGGCGATCAGGCGCGCGATCTGGGCACGGACCTGGGCCGAATAATCCGACGCAATGGTGGCCAGGACATCGTCGAATTCGGCGATTTCATTTTCCGCCAGTGGGGTGGCGGGATTGAGCGCCTCGGTCACCTTGCGCAGAAGCTCCCGGCGTCCCTCGCTGGTGGTTTCCTTGGCGAAATCGGCCAGCATGGCGAAGCGAGGTGTCTGAAGCGTCATGAGATTTGAACTGATGGCGGTGGTTGTGACCCGCGCCGATTGTGGCCCGCCCCGGATTAATCGGCGGTGTAGGAGCGTGCCAGCAATTAAATGATCTCTGGGCGATTATCCCGGACTTGACAGTTAGCCCTTTCATGGCTATATTGCCTTTGCAAACTGAGGTTGCAGGCCATGGCTACTAGGAAAACTATCCAGCAGATGACGATTTCCCAGTGGGAAGCCGCCTTTCCTACCGAGGAAGCCTGCCGTGACTATCTGACCCGCCACCGCTGGCCTTCCGGTGCCGTCAAATGCCCGCGCTGCGGCAACGACAAGATTTATCACCTCACCCGCGAACACCACTGGCAGTGCCATTCCTGTTCGTCTGATGGCTATCGCTTCTCCGTGATCGCCGGGACGATCTTCGAGAACACGAACAAGCCCCTTCGGGACTGGTTTCGGGTCATCCACATGATGCTGACCAGCAAGAAGGGCGTTTCTGCCCTCCAGATTTACCGGACGATGGGTTTCGGCTCCTACAAAACCGCTTGGTATATGTGCCATCGGGTCCGCGCTGGCCTCGCTAACGAGGATTTTCGCAAGCTGATGGGCGTGGTGGAAGTCGATGAGACGTTTATTGGCGGCGACGACAGCAACCGGCACCTCAAGAACAAGAAGGGCAGCAAAGGCAAAACCATTGTCATTGGTGCTGTAGAGCGCAAAGGCAACGTGGTGGCGCGCGTCATCAACCGCTGGCCTGACGTATTTTTTGTACCAAGTTGATTGAGACTACTGCATATGCCCGTTTTGCTCCAGAGGGTTTAGGAACGGGTTCGATGCCTGCGGTGCTGGTGGCCTATATCCAAGCGCTGAGTGCGGCCTGATCGTGTTGT
>CAIUCH010000042.1 GCA_903897605.1 uncultured Alphaproteobacteria bacterium | reverse complement strand
GGACTCTTCCATGCGGATAAGCTTGGCGCGCTCGCCTTCGAGCATCTTATCCACGGGAATGCCGGTCCAGCGCGACACCACGCCGGCGATATGCTGCGGCGTGACCTCTTCCGCCACCATGCCGCCCACCTGGCGGGCTTCGGCGGCCTTGATGCGGCGTTCCATCTCGGGGATCAACTGGTGCTGCAACTGGCCGGCGCGCTCATATTCGCTGCGCCGCAGGGCCTGCTCCAGTTCGATGCGCGCCTTATCCAGCTCCTCTTTGAGTTTGGTGGAATCCGCGAGTTTGGCTTTTTCCGCCTGCCATTGCCCGGTGATGTCCGCGGACTCGCGTTCCAGTTCGGACAACTCGCCTTCCAGCTTCTGCAGCCGGTCGCGGGAGGCGTCGTCTTTTTCCTTCTTGAGGGCTTCGCGCTCGATCTTGAGCTGCACGATGCGCCGGTCGAGTTCGTCCAGCTCTTCCGGCTTGCTGTCGACCTGCATGCGCAAACGCGAGGCCGCCTCGTCCATCAGATCGATGGCCTTGTCGGGCAGGAAGCGGTCGGTGATATAGCGCTGCGACAAGGTCGCGGCCGCCACCAGGGCGCTATCGGAGATGCGCACGCCGTGGTGCAGCTCATATTTCTCCTTGATCCCGCGCAGGATCGAGATCGAGTCCTCGACATTGGGCTCGGATACGAATACCGGCTGGAAGCGGCGCGCCAGGGCGGCGTCCTTCTCCACATGCTTGCGGTATTCGGCGAGCGTGGTTGCCCCCACGCAATGCAGTTCGCCGCGCGCCAGCGCCGGCTTGAGCAAGTTCGAGGCGTCCATGGCGCCTTGGGCGGCGCCGGCCCCCACCAGGGTATGCATCTCGTCGATGAACAGGATCACCTGGCCGGCCGCGGCGGTGACATCATTGAGCAGCGCCTTCAGGCGTTCTTCGAACTCGCCGCGGAACTTGGCGCCGGCAATGAGCGAGCCGAGATCGAGCGCCAGCAGGCGCTTGTCCTTGAGGCTTTCGGGCACGTCACCGTTGACGATGCGCAGCGCGAGGCCTTCGATGATCGCGGTTTTGCCGACACCGGGCTCACCGATCAGCACCGGATTGTTCTTGGTTCGGCGCGACAGCACCTGAATCGTGCGGCGGATCTCTTCGTCGCGGCCGATTACGGGGTCGAGCTTGCCCGCGCGCGCCAGTTCGGTGAAATCACGGGTGTATTTCTTGAGGGCTTCGTATTGATCTTCGGCGCCGGCGCTGTCGGCATTGCGGCCTTTGCGCAGTTCACGGATGGCGGCATTGAGGCCGGTGGGCGTGACGCCGGCATCCTTGAGAATGCGCCCGGTGGCGCCGGTTTTCGCGATCGTCAGCGCCAGCAGCATGTATTCGGCGGTGACAAACGAATCACCGGCCTTCTGCGCGCCTTGCAACGCCTGATCGAGCAGGCGCTGCAGATCGGGCGCGAGATACATCTGCGCAGACGATCCTTCCACCTTGGGCAGCTTCTTGAGTTCGGTGTCCGTAAGCGTCAGCGCGCGGACGGGATCGCCCCCGGCCTTCTCGATCAGTTGCGCCGCCATGCCCTCCTTGTCGTCGAGCAGGGCTTTGAGCAGGTGTTCGGCGGTCACCTGCTGGTGGTTTTCCCGGAGGGCGATGGTTTGCGCCGCCTGCAGGAATCCACGGGCGCGATCGGTGAATTTCTCAAGATCCATTGGACGCTCTCAAGGTTTAGGCGGGCACGGTTTAGCCGGGGCCTCATGACGGCGGCGGAACGCCCTTCATGCGGGAATATTTGGTAACCATACCTTCCGCCTGCAAGGGCCGGGGATAAAAAGCCAAAGGCGGCAGGGGTGTTCCCCTGCCGCCTTTAACGAAATCGCCCATATCTAGTGTCGGCTAAGCCTATTCTCCGGCATCCGCCGCTCCGGGCCGGTCGCTACGGCCACGGCGCCTGCGGCTGCCTTGGCTGCGGGGCTCGCCCTCGGCGCCTTCGCTGCGGACAGCGGGACGCGGATCCGAAAGCGGAACACCCGGCGGCGGACCAATGCCGAGAATGCCCGGCGGCAACCCGATATCCTCATTGTGAGTCGGCGGGTTGGACGGGGAGCGCGGCGGTTCCTGTACTTGGACAGGTGGCGGCGCCGGCGGGGTCACCTGCTGGTACTGGGGTTGGTGCTGGGGTTGGTGCTGCGGCTGATCGGATTGGGCCGGCTGGGAATGTTCGTTGTGGCCGCCCTGATTGTGCCCACCCTGGTTGTAGTTACCTTGGTTATGGCCACCTTGATTTTGGCCACCCTGGTTATGACCGCCTTGCCCGCCCTGGTTAGGACTGCCCTGGTTACCCTGGTTATGACCACCTTGGTTATAGCCGCCCTGATTGTGGCCGCCTTGGTTGTGATCATTGAAATTGGGCTGCTGATCGCCATCGTCGCCCTGGTTATAGCCGCCCTGATTACCGCCCTGCCCGTTGTTGGGGCGGTTGCCGTTGTTCTGCTCGAAGCGGGCATTGAGCACACGGTAGTAGTGGTCGGCATGCTGGAAGTAATTCTCTGCCAGGACGCGGTCGCCGGCCGAACTGGCGTCGCGAGCGAGCGAAAGGTATTTCTCCATCAGCTGCTGCGCGTTGCCGCGCATGCGCTGGCCGCCGTCGTAATTCGGGTTACGCCCGCCACCGCCGCCACCGCCGCCCCCGCCCCCGCCGCCCATCGGACGCGGTTTGCCGCCGTTACGGCCGCGCTGACGGCCCTTCATATTGTTCTGTTTGTTCATCAATTGAGTAGTTCCCTTTGGGACACAATACCCCCTGCCAGAGACCTTATGTTCATGACGCGGCACTTACGACCACGTCAGCACGGCTCATTTTGGGGGTGCCTCGCGAATTCCCATGGCTGGTTTCACCACCAGCGCCCCTCCCAGAGGGCATCAACGTCGGGAATTCGCTTCCAGGTCCTGATGGTATTCAGCTTAGGGGGGTTTTCCAACCTCTTTTTTGATCAATTCAAGAAGACTTGAAAATAGGCCCTAAACCGCGAAAGCCAGGCAGCGGTCGATGCCGCCCAGGTCCGGATGGCGGGCCAGGATTCGCAAGCCCGCAGCCGCCCCCAGCACGGTGACCGCCGCCGCCTGGCCGGCGCCGATTTCGACGAAAATACGCCCGCCCGGGGCCAGAAGTGCCGCCGCCGGCCCGAGCAGCGCGCGGTAAGCGTCAAGCCCGTCGTCCCCCGCCGTCAGGGCCGCTTCGGGATCGTACAGCCGCACTTCCGGCGCGAGCACTGCATGCTCCGCTTCGGTGACATAGGGTGGGTTACTGACCACGATATCGAATGGACCCGAAAGGCCCTTCGTCCAGTCGCCGACGTGGAACTGCGCCCGCGCCGATAGCCCCAGGCGCCGCGCATTTTCGGCGGCGACCGCCACCGCGCCCGGAGAGATGTCGACGCCTACAGCCGTAGCACTGGGCCAGGCGTGCAGGATCGCGAGCGGGATGCAGCCGGTGCCGGTGCCGAGATCCAGGATACGGGGTGCTTTGAAGGCAGGGCGCAGCGCGAGGACGGCGTCGACCAAGGTCTCCGTATCGGGCCGCGGGTCGAGGGTGTCGGCGGTGATCTTGAACGCCAGGCTGTAAAATTCCCGCTCGCCCAGGATGCGCGATACCGGTTCATGGGCGAGATGACGGCGCGCCAATCCACGAATGGATTCCATTTGGGCATCGTTGATCGCGACATCGCCGCGGGCAAACAACATGCTGGGTTCAAAGCCGGTGACATGGCCGACAAGGATGCGCGCGTCGAGGCGGGCGGAGGGGAAACCGGCGGCGATGAAATCCCGGGTCAGTTCCGTGACCGCATCCGCGATCTTCATTTTGGCGCGTCCGATGCCCGCGTCAATTCATCGCCGCCAGGCGCTCGGCCTGGTCCTCGGCGGAAAGCGCGTCCACCAGCTCATCGAGGCCGCCGCCGTCCATCACCTCGTCGATCTTGTAGAGCGTGATATTGATGCGGTGGTCGGTGACGCGGCCTTGCGGAAAATTATAGGTGCGGATGCGCTCGGAGCGGTCGCCGGAGCCTACCTGGCTCTTGCGGTCGGCGGAGCGCTTGGCGTCGAGCGCCTGGCGCTGCACGTCGTAAAGCCGCGCCTTCAGGATGCTCATGGCCCGCTCGCGGTTCTTGTGCTGCGACTTGTTCTCCTGGCACTTGACGAAGAACCCGGTCGGCACGTGGGTGATGCGGATGGCACTTTCGGTCTTGTTGACGTGCTGCCCGCCGGAGCCTTGGGAGCGCATGGTCTCGATGCGCAGGTCATCAGGGTTTATCTGGATATCCACGTCCTCCGCCTCGGGCATGACCGCCACCGTCGCGGCGGAGGTGTGGATGCGCCCGTTGGCTTCAGTCGCAGGTACGCGCTGCACCCGGTGCACGCCGGATTCGAATTTGAGCCGGGCGAAGACGTTGCGCCCGGTGACATTGGCGATGGCTTCCTTGAAACCGCCGATTCCGGTTTCACTGATGTCGACAATCTCGAACTTCCAGCCTTTGCGGGCGGCGTAGCGTTCGTACATGCGGAACAGCTCGGCCGCGAACAAAGCGGCCTCTTCGCCACCGGTACCGGCGCGTACTTCCAGGATGGCGTTCTTGGCGTCGGCCTCGTCCTTGGGGATCAGGGCCATTTGAACCTCGGCCTCTAGGTCGCGCACATGGGCCTTAAGGCGGTGGGTCTCCTCCTCCGCCAGGGCGCGCATTTCGGCATCGTCGCCACCGGCCATGGCCTCGGCATCGGCCAGTTCGGCGCGCGCCTGACGCAAAGCCTGGATCTGCTCGACGATGGGCCCGAGGTCCGAATACTCCTTGCTGAGCTGCGCGAACTTGGCGCCGCCGGCGGACTCATTCATCAGCGCCTGAAGCTCGTCGTATCGGGTCAGTAATTTGCTGAGGTTTTCTTCGAAAGCAAACGCCATGGTCAGGCCCTCAGTGCTTGAGCTAAATCGGCCTGGGGGACTTTTCGCTGTTCGCCACTGTCGAGATCGCGCAGCGTCACGACGCCTTCGCGCACTTCATCGGCGCCCAGGATGATGGCGGCCCGCGCCTTCACCTTGTCGGCGCGTTTCATGCGCTTGCCCATGTTGCCGCCGTAGCCGAGATCCACCGCGAAGCCTTGCAAACGCAAGTCGTGAGCGAGTTTCTCGGCCACGGGGATTTCGGCGTCACCGACCGGAATCACCGCCACCGGACGGATCGCCGCCGGCGGCTCGGGGATCAGCATCGCAAGGCGTTCGATGCCCGCGGCCCAGCCCACGCCCGGGGTCGCGGGACCGCCCATGGACGGGATCAATCCGTCGTAGCGGCCGCCGGCCAGTACCGTGCCTTGAGCGCCCAGGGCATCGGTCGTGAATTCAAAAGCGGTGTGAGAGTAGTAGTCGAGACCGCGCACCAGAGCGGGATTGAGCGCGAACGGCACATCCAGCCGCGCGAGGCCGTCCTGCACCGCCGCAAAGAAATCCTTCGATGCGGTGTTGAGGTAATCGCTATAGCGCGGCGCATCCGCCACCACCGCCCGGTCGGCGGGGTCTTTGGAATCAAGAATCCGCAGCGGGTTGCGCTGCAGCCGCTCGCGGCTATCCGGCGACAACTTTTCCATATGCCCGGACAGGAACGCCGTCAGCGCGTCCCGATAGGCGGTGCGGCTGTCGCCGTCGCCCAGGGAGTTCAGTTCGACCTTGATGTTCCCGGCCACGCCGAGCGCGGTGAGGATGTGGTGGCCAAGAGCGATGACTTCGACGTCGGCTTGCGGTCCGGGCACGCCCAGCAGTTCAACGCCGATCTGATGGAACTGGCGCTGGCGGCCCTTCTGCGGGCGTTCGTAGCGGAACATGGATTCCCGGTAGAAGAACTTGAGCGGCGTTTGTTGGGCAAGGCCGCCTGAGATGAAGGCGCGCGCAACGCCCGCCGTACCTTCCGGGCGCAAGGTGATGCGTTCGCCGCCCTTGGTCTCGAAGGTGTACATCTCCTTGGTGACGATATCCGAGGTGTCACCCAAGGTGCGGGTGAAGACTTCGGTAGCTTCAAACACCGGTGTCGCAATCTCGCCGTAACCGTAGCGGCCGGCGATCTCGAATGCAGTCTCCTCGATCGCGCGGTGACGCCGGATGTCGTCGAACATCAGGTCATGGGTGCCGCGGACGGGTTGAAGGTTTGACACTGGAGGGCCTCGAAAAAAAGGGAAACGAGCGACGCGGGGTGAGTAGCAGGGCCGGATGGCCCGCTACTCCGCGGCGTGCGACTGGGTTCCCGCAGCGGCCTTGGCGGCTTCGATTTCCGCGGCGCGCTTCTCGACCAGTTTGACGATGTGGTCGATCTTGGCGCCGTCGTCGATGTTATGATCGGGGACGCCGCCGATATACATCTTGTGGCTGCCGTTGCCGCCGCCGGTGAGGCCGATGTCGGTCTCGCGGGCTTCGCCCGGGCCGTTGACGACGCAGCCGATGATCGACAGCGACACTGGCGTCGCGATATGGGCGAGGCGCTGCTCCAGAATTTCCACGGTCTTGATGACATTGAAGCCCTGGCGGGCGCAGCTCGGGCAGGACACGATACGCACGCCGCGGTGACGCAGGTCGAGCGACTTCAGCATTTCAAAGCCGACTTTGACCTCTTCGGCCGGTTCGGCCGAGAGCGAGACGCGGATGGTGTCGCCGATGCCGGCCCACAGCAACGAGCCCATGCCGATGGACGACTTGACGGTGCCGGAGCGCAAACCGCCCGCCTCGGTGATGCCGACATGCAGGGGACAGTCGATCGCTTCGGAGAGCGCCTGATAGGCCGCCACCGCCAGGAAGGGGTCGGATGCTTTCACGGATATCTTGTATTCGTGAAAATCCAGGTCATCGAGAATCTTGGCATGATTGAGCGCGCTCTCCACCATCGCTTCGGGGCAAGGCTCGCCATATTTTTCCAGCAGATCCGGTTCCAATGAACCGGCATTGACGCCGATGCGCATTGAACAGCCATGATCCTTGGCCGCCTGAACGACGTCGCGCACGCGCTGGGCATTGCCGATATTGCCGGGATTGATGCGCAGGCAGGCCGCACCGTTGATCGCCGCCTCGATGGCGCGCTTGTAGTGGAAGTGAATATCGGCCACGACCGGAATGGCCGCCGCCTTGGTGATCGCCTTCATCGCCTTGGTGGCGTCTTCGTCGGGGCAGGACACCCGCACGATGTCGGCGCCGGCTTCCTCGATGGCGCGGATCTGGTCGATGGTGGCGCGGGCGTCGCCGGTGATCGTGTTGGTCATGGTCTGCACCGTGATCGGCGCATCCCCGCCCACCGCTACCTTGCCCACCATGATCTGGCGCGCCTTGCGCCGGTGAATGTCACGATATGCACGAACGCTCATATTTCGTCCTTCTGCCGCCGCCTCAGTGACTGAAACGATCGGCAATTGACTGCGGATCCAGCGGAACATCGGACGCGCTCTGCGAGTCGCTTCCGGCTGGGCCCATTGCCTGACCGTCCAGATCCAATTCAATCGCGCCCGCATCCGAAGTGGACAGCAACAGCCCCACCTTGTTGGGCAATTGATAGGTATCGCCGACCTTCAGGTTGCGGTTGATATAAACCACCCCGCTGGAGTCGCGCACGACAATATGGGTGTCGGCCTTGGCTTTTAGAACCACCCGCGGATTGCGATTGGTCCTGCCATAGACGGTTCCCGAACTCGGTGCCACCTGGGTCGTGGCCGTCCCCGGCTGGGCGGGGCTTGGCGTGGCGGCGGCCTGGGCCACGGTCGCGGCGGCCGCAAGCTTGTCAGCCGGCGTTGCAGCCGCAGGCGGTGGGGGAGCAGCCGGCGTGGCATTGGCCGCCGGACTGGGCGTGGCCGTCTGGTCGGGAACCGCTGGCGGCGGAGCAGGTTTGGGAGAAACCGTCGCAACCTTGGACGGCGTCAACGACGGCGCGGGCGGCACGGATTGCGGCGCCGATCCCGCCGACAACAGGTGCCAGACGCCATAACCAACCGCCAGCAGCACCACGCCCGCCACGATCCGCCATCCGTGCGGCAACCGGCGCTGCTCGTCGGGCATCGCGGCTATCGTGGGCGCATGATCATCGTTGCGGCCTGAAATTTCATGCTTGTAGCGCTCGACCATTTCCACCGCGTCCAGGCCGAGATAACCGGCATAACTGCGCACAAAACCGATGGCATAGGTTCTGCCGGGAAGCTTTTCGAGCCTCCCTTCCTCGACCGCGTCCAGATGATCCTTGCGGATCTTCAAGCTCCTGGAGACCGTGGCAAGGTCATCGCCCCGGCGCTGGCGCGCGGCGCGCAGGTCCTGACCCACGGTTTCGGATGGCGTGTCGCTGTCGCCTGATATTTCGCGCAGGTGAATGCGGCGGCGACCGCTCTTCTCGTCAGCGTTCAGTTGCGTGGCCTTTGTCATAAGAACATCTGCCCGGACAGCGCTAATCCGGGATGGTTCTGGCTAATACATTGTTGCGCCAATCATATCCTAATTCAAAGGCGGAACAACCCAAACCCCTCTGAAAGCCGCCAAAGCCCTGATAATTCACGAAAACTTCTAGTTGATTGCTTCAGGTCTACTTCAGGACGATTCCGCGCTCCGCGGCAAAGGCCGACAGGCGGGTCCGCAGCGAATGGTCCGTCCGGCCACACAGCCGGTCCACAAAGGCCGAGACTTCGCCCAAATTCAGGCTGCGAATCATCATCTTGATTGGACCGATCTGGCCCGGCTGCATGGAAAGGGTCCGCAGTCCAAGCCCCAGCAACGCCATCGCATCCAGGGGCCTGCCCGCCATTTCGCCGCACAGCGACAGATCGCCGGAATTCTCCGCGGCGCTCTGCACGATCAGGCGGATCAAGGTCAGCGAAGCGGGATTGAGATTGTCATAGCGCCGCGCCACCCGGGGGTTGGTGCGATCCACCGCGAATGCCAGCGACAGAAGATCGTTGGAGCCGATGGAGACGAAATCGGCGGACCGCATCAGCTGCGGCAGCATGAAGGCGAGCGCCGGCACTTCCAGCATCGCCCCCACCAGCACCTGGGTGGGACGGGTGAGATTGATCAGCCGCGCCCGTTCCAGCTCGCGGTCGATCAAGGCGCGGCCGCGGTTGAATTCGTCGACGTCGCTGACCATGGGAAGAAGAATGCGAAGCGTGCGTCCCGCCGATGCCATTAGCAATGCGCGCACCTGGTAGCGCAGCAAAGCGGGGCGATCGAGCGCGATGCGGATGGCGCGCCAGCCCAAAGCGGGGTTTTCCTCCCGCTCCCAGCGCGCATAGGGCAGCACCTTGTCGCCGCCCAGATCGAGGGTGCGGAACACCACCGGCTTGTCGCCAGCGGCATCGAGAATGGATTTGTAGAAGGCGCACTGATCGGCCAGCCGCGGCATGGTCTCGCCCAGCATGAATTGCAGTTCGGTGCGGAACAGGCCGATGCCGTCGGCGCCGGATTCCTTCAAATGCGGCATGTCGAATTCAAGCCCGGCATTCATCATCAACCGGATCGCGACGCCGTCCTTGGTGACGGCAGGCAATTCGCGGATGGCGGCGAACCGTTCCTGCGCCTGACGCCTGAGGACGCGCTTTTCTTCAAAGGCAGCGACAATCTCGCTGGCCGGGCGCAGATGGACCTCCCCACTCTCGCCATCCAGCACGATGGCGTTGCCAAACCGTGCGCTGTCGGTAATTCCCTCTAGGGAAGACACCAGCGGCAGGCCCATCGAACGGGCCACGATGGCAACGTGCGAGGTTGCCGCCGCGTCTTCCAGCGCCAGGCCCAGCAATTTCTCTCGCCCGTAATCCAGCAGTTCCGCCGGCCCCATGTTGCGCGCCACCAGAATGGCGTCGCGCGGCAGGCTCTCCATCGGATGGCTGTCGCCGGTGAGATGACGCAGCAGACGGCGCGCCAGGTCGTCCAGATCGTGCGCCCGCTCGCGCAACATCGGATCGCCCAGCCGCTGCACCCGCAGGCGTGTCTCGTCCTGTACCCGCTCTACCGACGCCTCCGCGGTCAGGCCGGTGCGCACCGCATCGCGCATCCGCTGGCGCCAGCCCTGGTCATAGGCGAACAAGCGATAGGCTTCGATCACTTCGCGGCCTTCACCGGTGAGATCGAGCTCTGAGGACACCAGCATCTGGTCGACGCTTTCGCGCAAGGAGGCAATCGCTTCCTCCAGCCGCTTCAATTCCTCGGGCGGATTGTCGGCGATCATCCGGTCGACTTTGACGCGCGGCTCGTGCAGCACCAGATGTCCGACCGCGACGCCTTCGGAGAGACCCTCTCCAATGAATTTACGCGGCCGGTCGCCGCGCAGTTCAGGCTCATCCAACTCCGCAATATTGAAGAAGCCGCCTTGCGCCACCACTTCGGCCAGCACCATCGCCACGGTCTGCAGCGCTTCGACCTCCTCTTCCGCGTAGATCCGCTCGGCCTTGTTCTGGACCGTCAGAACACCGAACACCTGGCCGCCGCGCACGATCGGCACGCCGAGGAAAGTCTTGTAGGGATCTTCGCCGGTTTCCGGCCGATAGGAGAAATGCGGGTCGGACGGCGCATCCGAGAGATTGACCGCCTCGGCGGTTTCCGACACCAGGCCCACCAGGCCCTCGCCTTCGCGCAGTCTTGTGTTGTGGACCGCGGCGCGATTGAGGCCCTCGGTGGCGAACAGTTCCAGCATCTTGCCGGCGCGGCGCAGATAGATCGAGCAAACTTCCGCCACCATGTTGGAAGCAATGACGCCAACCAGCTTGTCCAGGCGCATCTGGGCGGAGGTCTGCTCCGCCATGATTTCGCGCAGGCGACGCAGCAGTAATCGCGGGCCGCCGGCACTAGACATTTTTCTTACACCTCTTAGACGGCGTCGAGCTCGTAGGCGGAATGCAGGGCACGGACCGCCAGCTCGACATATTCCTCGTCGATCAGCACGCTGACCTTGATCTCGGAGGTCGAGATCACCTGGATGTTGATGCCCTTTTCGGACAGGGTGCGGAACATGGTCTGGGCGACGCCGGGATGGGCGCGCATGCCAATGCCGATGATCGAGACCTTGGCGACATTGGCGTCATGCGTCACGTCGCGATAGGCGATTTCCTTGCCATGGGTCTCGATCGCGGCCAGCGCCCGCGCCAATTCGCTGCGCGCCACCGTGAAGGTAAGATCGGTCTGCTTGCCGTCTTCGGAGACGTTCTGCACGATCATGTCGACATTGACGCCACTGTCGGCCAGCGGCCCGAAAATGGTGGCGGCGATGCCGGGGCGGTCCGGAATCTTGTGCAGAGTGATCTTGGCTTCGTCGCGGCTATAGGCGATGCCGGTAACCGGTTTCTTTTCCACAATGTCTTCCTCGTCGCAAAGCAGTGTACCACCCAGATCGGGCGTGAAGGTCGAAAGCACCCGGGTCGGAACCCGGTGCAGCATGGCAATTTCCACTGACCGGGTCTGCAGAACCTTAGCCCCCAGGGACGCCATCTCCAGCATCTCTTCATAGGTGATTTTTTCCAGCCGGCGGGCCTTGGGCACGATGCGCGGGTCGGTCGTATAAACACCGTCCACATCGGTATAAATATCGCAGCGCTCGGCTTGGATGCCGGCCGCCACGGCCAGGGCGGAGGTGTCGGAGCCACCGCGGCCCAAGGTGGAAATCCGGCCGCCAGGGGCAACGCCCTGAAAGCCCGCCACCACCGCGACTTCGCCCCGCGCCATGCTGGCGGCCATTTCCTCGCCGGGCACCGCTTCGATGCGGGCCGCGCCATGGACGGCCGAGGTCTGGATCGGCACCTGCCACCCCATCCAGGACCGCGCCTGGATTCCCATCGCATTCAGGGTTACCGCCAAAAGGCCCGCCGTGACCTGCTCGCCCGCCGCCACCACCACGTCATATTCGCGCTGGTCGGGGATCGCCTGGGTCAGGACATTGCTGCCCGGATCGGGCCGCGCCGCCTCGTTGGTCCAGGCCACCAGCTTGTTGGTTTCGCCGGCCATGGCCGAGACAATCACCGCCACCTGGTGGCCGCGTTCGACCTCGCGCTTGACCAGCAAGGCGACATGGCGAATGCGCGGCAGGTCGGCCACCGAGGTGCCGCCAAATTTCATCGCTATTTTCGCCATTTGCGCTCGAAACCCGGTTTGCCCTGCCCACTGCGGCGGCCTACATAGACGGCGCGGCCTCCCCGCTCAACCCTCGAAGCGCGATGACGGATTCGACCTCCCTGGACAGTTCGGTAGACCCTTCGGTGGATCTTGGCGAAGTCGCCAAATTCTCCGCCTTGGCGGCGCAGTGGTGGGACCCGAATGGTAAATTCGCGCCACTGCACAAATTCAATCCGGTGCGGCTCGGTTTCATCCGTCAGGAGGCTGCGGCCCGCTTCGGACGCGATGCCCGATCGCTCGCTCCGTTTGAAGGGCTTTCGCTGCTTGATATCGGTTGCGGCGGCGGCCTTTTGTCGGAGCCGATGGCGCGGCTGGGCTTTGCCGTCACCGGTGCGGATGCGTCAGCCCGCAACATCGCCACCGCCAGCGCGCATGCCGCCCAATCTGGGGTGACAGTGGAATATCGCGCCGTCACGGCGCAAACCCTGGCATCGGAAGGTCGGGCTTTCGACGTCGTGCTCAATATGGAAGTGGTCGAGCATGTCGCCGATGTCGGGGCCTATCTCTCGGCCTGTGCCCGTCTGGTCAAGCCGGGTGGGATGACCATTGTCGCAACCTTGAACAAGACGCTCAAATCGCTGGCCCTGGCCAAATTCGCCGCAGAATATGTTCTGGGCTGGATGCCGCGCGGCACCCATGATTGGAATCGCTTTCTTCCGCCCGCCGAACTTCAAAAATCACTCCAAGAAGTGGGGCTAACCACATTGAAAACCCAGGGAGTTTTCTTCGACGTCTTGACCTGGGATTGGCGGCTATCGTCCGATCTGGACGTGAATTACATGGTGGTCGCGCTCAAGACGCCTTCGCCGCGTTGACCTGGGTATAGACCACCGGCCAGGACCGGCCCCGTTTCGTCCAGATATTCGCGGACGGCAGCTTCATGGGTCCCACCCAAAGTCATGCGCTAAGGATAAGGCGGGATTTATCGGCGCGCCTCCGGATTGCGTCAAAAGAGCTTGGCCGGTCGCGGACTCAGTTGGCGCTGTCGAGATCGGGCGGCAGCGGCGCGACATCGACGCCCTCGTCCGCCAGTTCGCGCGCCTCTTCCAATGTCGTCTCGCCGTAAATGCTTCGGTCTACCGTTTCGCCGTAATGGATCTTGCGCGCCTCATCGGCGAATTTCGGCCCGACATATTCGGCATTCTCCTGCACATATTTGCGCAGGCCCGTCATGAACTGACGCATCTTGCGCGCGTCCGGATTGGACAGAGCGGGGTTGCGGTCGCTGGCTGCCACGGCGGGCGCCATGATGGCCTTTTCCACGCGGCGCGAATTGCAGGTCGGGCAAGACAGTTTGCCCTCCTCCGCCTGAACGTCAAAGGACGCGCTGTCGCGAAACCAGCCTTCGAATTCGTGGCCGTTCTTGCAACGGAGACTGTAAACGATCACCGCCGGTAATGCTCCAACGGCCTGCCCCCAGGCCGACGAGTCGAGATTATGCAGATTGCGGATTTACGCAAGCGCGGGGCCGGATCATTTCACGGGAAGATAAAACTCCGGTCATGCTCCAGACTTGGAACCTTGGCGCGCGCTTCGACTGACAATTGCGGATCGATCTCGGCGGCGAAGATGCCGGGCTCGGTTCCACCTTCCACCAACACATCCCCCCAAGGACTTATGATCAGGCTGTGACCAAAGGTGCGCCGGCCATTGGCATGCAAACCGCCCTGCGCCGGCGCAATTATGAAAGCGCCATTTTCGATCGCCCGCGCCCGCAGCAGGACATGCCAATGCGCTTTGCCGGTGGTTTCGGTGAAGGCGGATGGGGCGGTGAACGCAAAGGCACCTTTTTTCGCCATATCGCGATAGAGATGGGGAAAGCGGATGTCATAGCAGATCGAAAGCCCGATCCCGCCCCATGGTGTGCTGGCCACCACCGCTTCGTCGCCGCCCGCAACCGTATTGGACTCGCGATATTTTTCGCCGGACGGAAGATTGACATCGAACAGATGGATCTTGCTGTAGCGCGCCGTAATCTGCCCCTCCGGCGAAAACAGGAAAGAGCGGTTTGCGGTCTTGGTTTCACTCACCCTGATCGCCAACGATCCTGCCAGAAGCCACACGCCCAACTCACGGGCCAGATCGCTGAATACCGGCAGCGCGGGATCATGCGTTTCGTCAAAACTATGCGCAAGCTTGGCGCCGCCATCCGGCGCCATCAGGGTGGTGTTCTCCGGCGTGGCGATGAAATGCGCGCCATCCTTTGCGGCCGCGCGGATCAATTTCTCGGCATCGCGGATATTCGCCGCGACATCGTCACAGGATCGCATTTGGATGCAAGCGGCGCGAAATTTGCTCAATGCAGGCGATCCTGAATTTTGGCGATGCCCGCCTTGGCGCACGGCTCATCCTGGGCGCCGGACGGCGCACCGGACACCGCGATGGCGCCGATGATATCGCTTCCGGCCATGACCGGCACGCCGCCCTGGCGCGGCGTGCCCATGGCGGGGTCGGCCATCAACTGGGCCATGAAGGCTGCATCGGTCTTGGCCCGGTCGGCTGCCTCGCCGCTGGTCATCTTCATTTTTAGCGCGGTGGTAGCCTTGCCCGAGGCGATGCGCTGGGTGATAGCGGCTGCGCCGTCACCGGAAATCATCGCAATCGGCACACCCTCGGCATCGACCACCAAGGCGGTGACTTTCAGGCCCTGCCCCGTGCACATGGCGATGGCGGACTGGGCCGCCTCGACGGCCAATGCGGTGGGAACGCCACGGGCCCGCGCCGGTCTGGGTGCGCGGCCTTCCTCGGCGCTGGGCGTCGGCAGAATGGTCTGGGCGAGAGCGGGTGCGCAAACAAGCAGCGTTGCGGCGGCAAGCAAGAGTTTTTTCATGGAGACCCTCCCAATTCGGCCCCATTGTCGGAGCCGTCCGCGGGAAAGTCCAGATCAGGACAGGAGCGGATCGAGCTTGCCGTCACGTTCCAGGGCGCATAGCTCGTCGCATCCCCCCACATGGGTGTCACCGATGAAGATCTGCGGGACAGTCCGCGCGCCGCCCGATTTGGCCAGCATCTCGTCCCGCGCCTTGTCGTCCATCATCACATCGACTTCGTCGTAAGCGACACCCTTCTTGCCCAGCAGCGACTTGGCGCGGACACAATAGGGGCAGATCGGCGTGGTGTAGATCGTGACGGGCTTCATGGGCGTATCAGCTAAGATTAAGGCGCGGATCTTTCCAAACCGTTCATTGCCGGACCGGACCATGATTCCATCCGGCCATGCGATGGAATTTATATAAGTACGTCCGAAGCCTTCACAACGCGCGCCAGGGCCAGAATCTGCACCTTAGCTGCCCCGGCCCGCTTGAGCGCCCGGGCGCAGGCTTCGGCGGTGGCCCCGGTGGTCAGGACGTCATCGACGGCAAGGATATTGCGGCCCACCACCAAGGCCGGTTGCGGAACCCGGAAGGCGCCCTGCACATTGCGGCGCCGTCCCTTGGCGGAATTCATGGCGCCTTGGCTTTGGGTGGGCCGGGTACGCTCCAGCGCACCGACCGCCAGGGGCCTGGATGTCCGCCGCGCCAGGGCGCGGGCCAACTCCGCAGCTTGGTTGTAGCGCCGCCGCCAGAGCCGGAAGCGATGCAACGGCACCGGCACGATCAGATCGGCATCTGCCAGAAGGGCCCGGCCGCTGCGCTCCAGCCAATGGGCGAAGCCCGGCACCAGTTCCAGCCGGTCCGCATGCTTCAGCGCCAGAATGGGCCCACGGCTGGCCTGATCATAAACCAGGATGGCGCGCGCCCGGTCATAGGCGGGAGGCTTTGCCAGGCAAGCCGCACACAAGGTTCCCTCACCCGGATCAACGCCGAAGGGCAAGCCGCAACAATCGCATACGGGTCCATCCAGAAAGACAATTTCCATCCAGCAGGCCGCGCAGAAGCCATGACCGCCACCCAGCGGTTCGCGGCAGATGATGCAGAGCGGCGGGAACAGCAGGTCCAGCAACCCGGATTTCAATTTCGGCAACATGCGCATTGAAGCAAAATCGCAGAAGAAAGGCGATTTTGCTTCAATTTTCTTTTTTGTCGCGCGATCTTTCGCAAATCCGCTGCACACTTTTCCGGATCGCGCTCTAATGTAACGCCATGGCCGCCGAACGCCCGCTTCTTTTTGACTTTCGCACAGCCCGCGCCGCCCGTGCGCGGGCCGGCCGCATCGGCGGCGAGCGGTTTTTGGACCAGGCGGCCCTCGATGGCTTGACCGACCGGTTGGCGGCGGTGACGCGGCGGTTCCAACGGGGACTCTGGATCGGTGAGACCCTCCCTCGGACGATCATGCCTTTCGCCGAACATTGGCGCGTCGCGGATTTCGACGCGAAGGAAATTCTGGATGTGGGCGAATCTTCATTCGACCTCGCCATCAGCCTCTATTCCTTGCAGGCGATCAACGATCTGCCGGGCGCCTTGATCCAGCTTCGCCGTGCGCTCAAGCCGGACGGCCTGTTTCTTGCGGCGCTGTTCGGTGGCGCCACCCTGAGCGAATTGCGCGAAATCTTTGCCGTCGCCGAAAGTGAAATTCTGGGCGGCGTCAGCCCCCGCGTCGCGCCGCTTGCCGGTGTGCGCGATCTGGGTGCGCTATTGCAACGGGCTGGCTTTGCCTTACCGGTCGCCGATGTCGAGCGGCTGCGCATACGTTATTCCGATTTCACGAATTTGGTGCGCGATCTGCGCGCGCATGGGTTGAGCAATGCCCTGGCGGCACGCAGCAGGCGCGCCGTCAATCGCCGAACGCTCCAGGCCGTTATTTCCCATTATGTCACGAAGCACAGCGAAGGCGGCAAACTCAATGCCACGTTCGAGACGCTTTATTTGACGGGATGGTCGCCACATGAGAGCCAACAGCAGCCGCTGAAGCCCGGCAGCGCCAAAAGCCGGCTCAGCGATGTCTTGGGCACGGTTGAGCGGAAGCTCTAGGAGAACGCGCCCGATATGGTTGTGAAAATGGCCTGCAGCTGCGTTCCCATGCTGCTGGCCGCCGCGACGATCACCATCGATATCATTGCCGCGATCAAGGCATATTCGATCGCGGTGGCGCCGGATGCGTCGGCGGCAAAATGTTTCAGAGCAGATCGCGCAGCATCGGAAGCAGCGGCAAATCGGCTGCGGGCATGGGATAGGCCAACGGATCGGCGATGAGATCGCGCGGCCGGACCCATTTGATCGCCCTGTGCTCGCGCGCAATGGGTTCGCCGTCCCAGCGGCGGCACAGATATAGCGGCATCAGAAGGTGAAACCCGTCGTAACTGTGGGAGGCAAAGGTGTAAGGCGCCAGACAAGGCTCCTGCACCGAAATACCCAGTTCCTCGTCCAGCTCGCGGATCAACGCCTGTTCCGGCGTCTCCCCGACCTCTATCTTGCCGCCCGGAAATTCCCATAGCCCCGCCATCACTTTCTCCGATGGCCGCTGTGCGATCAGCACACGCCCATCCGGATCGATCAGCGCCACTGCCACCACCACAATGACGGAATTGGCGTTGTCAGGTGTCATGGTCAACAATCCAGGGCTAAGGGCGTATTAAATGTCGTGGTAAAAGTTCATTAACGGAACTTTCCATCGGCGGCGAGGATGAAAGTCGCCGCAAAGACAAGGAGATAAAAAGATGACCACATTTGGAACAGCCGTCTGGCATGGTGGGCTGAAGGACGGCAAAGGCGCGATTTCGACCAAAAGCGGCGCACTCAATCAGTATCCCTATGGCTTCGCCAGCCGCTTCGAGGGCAAACCCGGCACAAATCCCGAAGAACTTATCGGCGCCGCCCATGCCGGCTGCTTTACCATGGCCCTGTCCCTGATCCTGGGTGAAGCGGGCCTCACCGCCGACGAGATGAACACCAGGGCCGATGTGACCTTGGAAAAACTCGCCGATGGGTTCGCCATCACCAAGGTCCATCTGACCTTGAAGGCAAAAATTCCTGGCTGCGACAAGACCAAGTTCGACGAGCTGGCCGCCAAAGCCAAGGCTGGCTGTCCGGTCTCGAAACTGCTGAAGGCAGAGATAACACTGGACGCAGAGCTGGTTTGACCCAGCGCTATGCGAACGCCGTGGCCACGATCCGCCCGATATCGGCAAGGGCGCGTTCGTCAGCCGTGTCGTTCGGTTTGTTGCCCACCGTGTAAGCGCAGACCAGCACCGGCGCGCGGTTGCCTGGCGGCCACAGGATGGCGACGTCGTTGAGCGCGCTTGAACCGGAGCCGGTTTTGTCGCCGGCCTTCCAGCCCGCCGGCAACCCGCCTCTGAGGCGCGTCAGTCCGGTGTTGCAGGCGATCATCCAGTCGGTCAGCTGCTTGCGCGAGGCTGCGGATAAAGCCTTGCCGAGCAGAATATCCTTCAAATTGGCGATCATCGCCGATGGCATGGTGGTGTCGAGATCGCCATCGGGCACATTCAGCGCGCCTTCAATCCGATCAAAGCGCGTGCGGCTGTCGCCGAGATTCCGCACAAAACGCGTCACTTCGCCCGGCCCGCCGATACTGGTGAACAGAAGATTTGCCGCCGTGTTGTCGCTGACCATGACCGCCGCCGCGCAGAGCGCCTGCACGCTCATGCCGCGCGCAAGATTTTTCGTGGTCTCCGGCGCGTATTCCAGCAGATCGCTTTTCTGATAATGGATCACCCGATCCAGATGCTCTTTTGCGGCATCGACGCGCGCCAAGATCGCCGCCACCAGCATCACCTTGAAGGTGCTGCACATCAGGAACCGTTCGCTTTCGCGATAGAAGATGGAGTTGCCGCTGCCGGTATCGAGCGCCGCCAACCCGATGCGCAGGCCGAGCTGTTTCTCCATCGCGGCCAGGCCGCTGCCCGGCGCGTCATAGCCCTCGTCGATGGCAAAAGCCGGCACCGGCAGCAAAAGCGCAGCGGCGCCCAGCGCGGCGCGGCGTGTCGGTCCCCGGTTGGTGTCGGTCATGGTGTGCTTATACTAGACGGGGCCAAATTACCGGACCGTTAGCTTCGATCCGGCCGTCAGCTGCGATAGGACCCGTTAATGTCGATATAGCCATGCGTCAGATCGCAGGTCCAAACCCGGGCCGCGCCCTTGCCAAGGCCCAGATCGATGGCGACCTGAACTTCGCGCCCCGACACGGCCTTGGTGGCGGCGGCCTCATCATATCTGGGAGCGCGCGCGCCTTTCTCGGCAACGACATGACCGCCGAAAGAGATTTTGAGCTTGTCACGGTCTGCTGCCTCGCCGGCCTTGCCCACCGCCATCACCACCCGTCCCCAATTGGCGTCGTTGCCGGCGATGGCGGTCTTGACCAGCGGCGAGTTCGCCACTGCCAGCGCGATCCGACGTGCGGCGATATCATTTTCCGCAGCCGTCACATCCACCTGGATCAATTTTTCCGCACCCTCGCCATCCTTGACGACGCCAAGCGCCAGCTCAAGCAGCAGCGCATCCAGACTCCTGCGAAAGGCCGAAAGCCGCTTGTCGGATGCCTTTGACACCGCGCCATGCTTGGCGCCCTTGCCGGTGGCGAACAGAAGCAGCGTATCGCTAGTCGAGGTGTCCGAATCCACCGTGATGGAATTGAAGGAAGGTCCCACGCCGGCGTTCAGGCAATCTTGCAATATGTGCGACGGCAGAGCGGCATCGGTGAAGACAAAGGCCAGCATGGTCGCCATGTCGGGCGCGATCATGCCCGAACCCTTGGCGATGCCATTGAGCGTCACTTTGACCCCATCGATCATTGCGGTTGCAGTGGCAAGTTTGGGATAAGTGTCGGTGGTCATGATCGCTTCGGCGGCGGCGCGCCAGCCCGACGCCGATGCGTCATCGGCGACGCGGCCCAGGATCTTGGTGATCTTCTCCGACGGCAGCGGCTCGCCGATCACGCCGGTCGAGGCCAGAAAGACATCCGACGCCTTGCAACCGATCACCGCGCTGGCCGCGTCCGCCACGGCGCGCGTGCCCGCCAGGCCGGCTTGGCCGGTGAAAGCATTGGCGTTGCCGCTATTGACCACCAGGGCGCGGGCCTGGCCCCGTTTCAGCTGGGCGCGGCACCAATCCACCGGCGCCGATGCGGTCTTGGATTTGGTGAAGACCCCCGCCACCTCGGTGCCGGGCGCCAGGATCGCCAGCAGCACATCGGTGCGGTTCTTGTATTTGATCCCTGCCTCACCCGTGGCCAGCCTGACCCCCGCCAGGGGCGGCAGATGGGCAAAGCTTTTGGGCGCCAAGGGCGAGATTTTGGCAACGGCGGCTTTTCCCGCCGGCGCCTTCTTTCCCTTGGCCATGACCTGTCCCCCGGAAATAGCCGTCCCTGCGGCTGTTGGCCCGGGATAGTGTGGAAATCGCCCGGTTTGACAAGGCCTCATTTGGCCTTAGGCCAAATTTGACAATGGGATAGGCCGTTCTTATGTCTCCGGCGCGGCCGCATTCGCGGAAATGGCGGTCACGCCCTTCAAGACGGCCCGACAGAGGATTTCATGCTGGGCATCAGCGCGCTCGCCAAACAGTTCTTTGGCTCGGCCAATGAACGCAAAATCAAGCCCTTATGGGCTGTCGTGGCCAAGATCAACGCCCTGGAACCCCGCTTCCAGGCAATGAGCAATGATGAGCTCAAGGCCATGACCCCCGCCTTCCGCGAAAGGCTGGCGGCGGGCGAAACCGTGGAGGATCTGCTGCCGGAAGCCTTCGCGGTGGTGCGCGAGGCGGCCAAGCGGACCCTGGGCCAGCGGCATTTCGACGTCCAGCTGGTGGGCGGCATGGTGCTGCATGACGGCCATATCGCCGAAATGCGAACCGGCGAAGGCAAGACCCTGGTCGCCACCCTGCCCACCTACCTCAACGCCCTGACCAGCGAAGGCGTCCATGTGGTGACGGTCAATGATTATCTGGCCCGCCGCGACAGCGAATGGATGGGCCAGATCTACCGCTTCCTGGGCCTTTCGGTCGGCTGCATCGTGCATGGTCTCAATGACGAGGAGCGGCGCGAAGCCTATGGCGCCGATGTCACCTACGGCACCAACAACGAATTCGGCTTCGACTATCTGCGCGACAACATGAAATACACGCTGAACGCGATGTCCCAGCGCGGCCATGCCTATGCCATCGTGGACGAAGTCGATTCCATCCTGGTCGACGAGGCGCGTACACCGCTGATCATTTCCGGTCCGACCCAGGATCTCACCGAGATGTACCGGGCGGTGGATGCCACCATGTCCGGCCTCAACCCCGCCGATTACGATCTTGACGAAAAATCCAAGCAGGTGACGCTGACCGAAAGCGGCGCCGAACATATGGTCGAGCTTCTGCGCAATGCGAGTCTGCTGGTCCAGGGCGATCTCTACGACACCGAGAACATCACGGTGCTGCACCATGTCAACCAGGCGCTGAAGGCCCACAAGCTGTTCCAGCGCGACAAGGATTACATCGTCAAGAGTGACCAAGTGGTCATCATCGACGAATTCACCGGCCGCATGATGGAAGGCCGCCGCTATTCCGAAGGTCTGCATCAGGCGCTGGAAGCCAAGGAACAGGTCACGGTCCAGTCCGAGAATGTCACCTTGGCCTCGATCACCTTCCAGAATTATTTCCGCCTCTACAACAAGCTGGCCGGCATGACCGGCACCGCCATGACCGAGGCGGCGGAATTCATGGACATCTACAAGCTGGATGTTCGCGACATTCCCACCAATGTCGCGGTGGCGCGCATCGATTATGACGACGAAGTCTATCGCACCGCCGATGAAAAGAACGAGGCCATCGTCAAGCTGGTCGAATCCTGCCGTGCGAAGGATCAGCCAGTGCTGGTCGGCACCACCTCGATCGAGAAGTCGGAACAGCTTTCCGAGCTGATGAAGAAGCGCCACATTCCCCACAATGTGCTGAATGCGCGCTATCACGAACAGGAAGCCTTCATCGTGTCGCAAGCGGGCGTGCCCGGCGCCGTGACAATCGCCACCAACATGGCGGGCCGCGGTACCGACATTCAGCTGGGCGGCAATGCCGACATGCGCATCGCCCATGAGCTTGCGACGGTGACCGATCCGGCTGAGCGCGAGAGTCCGATTCAGGCTATTCGCGACGAAGTTGCCGCCAAAAAGCAGAAGGCGCTGGCGGCGGGCGGGCTCTATGTCATCGGCACCGAACGCCATGAAAGCCGCCGCATCGACAATCAGCTGCGCGGCCGCTCCGGACGCCAGGGCGATCCCGGCGCCTCCAAATTCTTCCTGTCCCTGCAGGACGATTTGATGCGCATCTTCGGCTCGGAGCGCATGGATGCGATCCTCACCCGCCTGGGGCTTGAGCCGGGCGAGGCCATCACCCATCCCTGGGTCAACAAGGCCCTGGAAAAAGCGCAGCAGAAAGTCGAAGCGCGCAACTTCGAGATCCGCAAGAACATCCTGAAATACGACGATGTGCTCAATGCCCAGCGCAAAGTGATCTTCGAACAGCGCAAGGAGATCATGAATTCCGATGACGTTTCCGACCAGATCGCCGATTTCCGCGAGGAAGTCGTGGAAAGTCTGGTTGCCCGTCATATTCCGGAAAAGGCTTATGCCGAACAATGGGACGCGGCCGGACTGCATGACGAGGTGGGGAAAATCTTCGGCCTCGAGCTGCCGGTGCTGGATTGGACCAAGGAAGAAGGCATCGCCGACGAGGAAGTGCGCGAGCGCATCCTGAAGGCGGTGGAAGCGCGCGCCGCCGAGCGTGCCGCAAATTTCGGCATCGACGTCACCCGCTATGTCGAAAAGGCGATCCTGCTGCAGACGCTCGACACCAATTGGCGCGAGCACATCGTCAATCTCGACCATCTGCGCCAATATGTCGGGCTTCGCGGCTACGGCCAGCGCGATCCGCTCAACGAATATAAGAGCGAGGCCTTTGAATTGTTCGAGGCGCTGCTGGCCAAGCTGCGCAGCGAAGTGGTTGATCAGCTGATGCATGTGCAGATCCAGACCGGCGCGCCGCCGCCCGATCTGGCGCCGCGCCCCCTGCCCCCGATGCAGGCCAGTCACATCGATCCCCTCACCGGGGAAGATGAAATGGCGCCCCCGCCCGGCGAATTCCGGCATGTGCCGACCGGCGTGGTGGACGTCAACAACCCCACCACTTGGTCCAAGGTCCAGCGCAATGCACCCTGCCCTTGCGGTTCCGGCAGGAAATACAAGCACTGCCACGGCGCGCTGGTTTAACCTTCATACGGTTGCGCTTTGCCGCGGATTATCGCGTTATGCGCGCGACCGCGGGGAGAATGATCTGTGCTGACCGTACACAAGTCCGACGGCAAGACCGTCTGGGTGGATCTGTGCGAACCCACCGAACAGGAACTGGCCCAGGCCTGCACCGATTACGGCCTGGACATTCCGCCGCGCAGCCAGCTGGAGGAAATCGAATTCTCCAGCCGCCTGCAATACGAAGACAATATTTTCACGATTTCCGTGCCGGTGACGCCCCATTCAAAAGATGACGGCGATCTCACTTCGCCTCTTGCCTTCATGCTGACCAAGGACATCCTGGTCACCATCCGCTTTGCCCATTTGCATACCTTTCCCGGCATCATCAAGCGGGTTGAACGGCGGCCCAGAAACGCACCCGACATATTCATGGTGATCTTGGAAGCGCTGGTGGATTACGGCGCCGACCGGCTGGAAGAATTGCGCGCCGAGGCGCTGGCGCTCTCCAACCGGATTTTCCACGCCGAGATTGGCCGTCCGCACAAGCGCAATGTCGCCCGGGCCTCTCGCATGCTGCGCGACACGTTGGTGGAAATTGGCGACATGGGCGAACGCCTGTCCCATATCCGCGACACGCTGCTGGTTCTGCAGCGTGCCGTGCCTTTCATTGCCGAGCACGGCCATGGCTGGCTCGGCGATGCTGTCCGGACACGTCTGAAGACCGCCGCCAGCGATGTGCAGTCATTGAACGATTACGAAGTTCATCTCACCGACAAGATACAATTTCTCCTCGATGCGGCGCTGGGTTTCATCAATAATGAGCAGAACAATTTGTTCAAGGTTCTCACCATCGCCTCGGTGGTTGGCATCCCGCCCACCTTCATTGCCAGCATGTATGGGATGAATTTCCACAACATGCCGGAATTGAGCTGGGCCTGGGGCTATCAATGGGGCCTGTTCCTGATCCTGCTTTCAACGGTAATCCCGATAATCTGGTTCAAGGTCCGCGGCTGGTGGTGACGGCCACAAGCCTGCGTTCGCGCTGCGGCGCATCCCGACGCTGTCGCTGGGATGCTTGCGGCGGGTTTAAAATCCGCGGCTGGTGGTGACGGCCACAAGTCAGTGTTCGCGCCGCAGCGCATCCCGACGCTGTCGCTGGGATGCTTGCGCCGGGTTCAAAATCCGGGGCTGGTGGTAGCACCCGTAATTCTCCCTTCATGCTGCGGCGCGGGATATTGCAGAATTTTCACAGTAAGGTAGCATGGCGCCAGCGCGGATTACGTTCGCGGCTTGGGGCCATCATTATGAAAATGAGGTGTGTTATGCGCTTCGGGATATCCACCGCCATCGGCGCGGCACTTGCAGTTGCTTGCGTGCTTCCCGCGCAGGCTGCCTCGATCGGCGATAAGACCGCCGAGAAACAGGCCGAGATTCCCAATTGCTCCCACAAGATCGGCACGCTCGCGGTGCGCGAGCCGCAGAATCGCTGGTGGGACAGTCTGGGCCTGGAATCGCCCGAAGCACTGATCAAAGTTTTCGTGATGAAGTCGGGCTGCTTCACCTTGCTGGATCGCGGCAAGGGTTTCGAGATGGCCCAGCAGGAGCGAGCCTTGGCCAGCGGCGGTCAGCTGCAGCAAGGCTCGAACATCGGAATGGGTCAAGTAAAGGCGGCCGACTATATCATGGTACCTGACATCGTTTCCAAGAACGGCAATGCCAGCGGCACCAATGTCGGCGGCATTCTGGGCGGCTTCATCGGCGGCGGCGTGGGTGCGCTGGTCTCCAGCATCAACATTTCCTCCAAGACGGCGGATGTGGTGTTGACCATCACCAATGTGCGCACGTCCGAGCAGCAGGCGATGGAAGAAGGCCATGGCTCCAAGACCGATGTCGGCATCAATTTCGGCGGTGGCTGGGGTGGCTGGGGCGGCTTCGGCGGCGCCGGCATATCCAATTACCAGAACACCGCCATCGGTCAGGTCGTGGTGCTGGCCTATATCGAAGCTTATACCAAGCTGGTGGGCGATCTGGGCGGCCTCTCGGGCGCCTCCGCGGAAGCGCCGTCCCAGGCGGTCAGCATGCAGCGCGCCGGCCGGCTTTACACAACCGCTTCGGACAAATCCAAGGTCGTGCGCCCGCTTGACCCCGGCATGATGCTCTATCCCACCGGCAACAAGGAAGGCGTGTGGTGGGAAGTGAAGGATGAACTCGGCAATCAGGGCTGGGTATCGTCGCTGTCGCTGGCGCTGGCCAAATAGCGGCATCCATCCGATAACAAACAAAGGCCCGCGTTTGACGCGGGCCTTTTCGTTTCAGAGGTTCCGGCCCATGGCGAGGAATTTCTCCCGCCGCGCTCGCAGCAATTGATCCCCGGTCTGGTTGTCCATCTCGGAAAGCCCGCGGGCGATTTGATCGCTGACCGCCTCGATCGCCTCGATCGGTCCGCGATGGGCGCCGCCCTCAGGCTCTGGAACCACGGCATCGATCAGTTTGAGCTGAAGCAGATCCTGGGCGGTGATCTTGAGCGCCGTGGCAGCTTCCTGCGCTTTCTCCGCCGAGCGCCACAGGATCGAGGAGGCCCCTTCCGGCGAGATCACCGAATAGATCGCATGTTCCATCATGTAGACGCGATTGGCGGCGGCGATGGCAATGGCGCCGCCCGACATGCCTTCGCCGATGATGGTGGCGATGAAGGGCGCCTTCAACGCCAGCCCCGCTTCGATCGAGCGCGCGATCGCTTCCGCCTGGCCGCGTTCCTCGGCGCTGACGCCGGGATAGGCGCCCGACGTGTCGCAAAAGGACAGCACCGGCAGTCCAAAACGATTGGCCAATTCAAAAAGACGCACCGCCTTGCGATAGCCCTCCGGCATCGACATGCCGAAATTGTGCTGCAGCCTTGTCTTGGTGTCGTTGCCTTTCTCCTGGCCCAGGAATGCAACCGGCCGGCCGCGAAACCGCGCCAGGCCGGCGATCACCGCCTGGTCCTCGCCAAAGGAGCGGTCGCCTGCCAGAGGCGTCATCTCCTCGAACATCTGCCGCGCATAGTCGAGAAAATGTGGCCGTTCGGGATGACGCGCCACCAGAACCTTCTGCCACGGTGTCAGCCGCGTATAGGTGTCGCGGACCAGCTGCTCCGCGCGCGACGTAAGCCGCGCCACATCGCCATCGATATCGATGTTGGGATCATCCTCGGCGAGTTTTCTCAGCTCGACGATTTTGCCTTCCAGTTCCGCGATAGGGCGTTCGAAATCCAAATAATGCATGGGACTCTGATCTGAAAACGGGCGGAAAATGCCATATCCCCGCTTGAAAAGGAAAGGGGACGATTTTGTTACACTTTATTTGGGCTTTCGCGCCCTGGCGAGAGGGTGCGCCTTGTGCATCACCTTCTTGAGATGGTCCTTGGCGACATGAGTGTAGATCTCGGTGGTGGCGATATCGGCATGGCCCAGCAAGGTCTGCACCGAACGCAGATCGGCACCGCCTTCCACTAGATGGGTGGCGAAGGCATGCCGCAAGACATGCGGCGAAACCTTGGCGGGATCCAGTCCCGCTTTTGCCGCCAAGCCTTTCAACAATTGATAGAGCCGCTGGCGAGTCAAAAATCCTTCCGCGCCCCGGGAACAGAATAGATAGCGCTCGGCACGTGTTCGGCGCGGACCTTTTGGCAAAAACTCCGCCCGCACGTCGAGATAAGCCGCGATCGCCGCGCGGGCCGACATGTTGAGCGGTACCAACCGTTCCTTGCCACCCTTGCCCTTGATGAGGATAAATCCGTCCCGGTTCTTGATCGTCGCCAGTGGCAGCCCCGCCAATTCCGACACGCGCAATCCTGCCGCGTACAGCATCTCGATAATACAGGTGAGCCGTTTGGCGTCTGGGCTGTCCTGCGCGCCTGCCGCATTGATCATCGCTTCCAGATCGGCAGTGGACAGGATTTTTGGCAATGGCCGGGATGCCTTGGGAGCCTCCACCGCATCGGTGGGATTGTCCTTGCGCATATCCTCGGCATACAGAAAGCCAAAAAATTGACGCAGCGCCGATAGCCGCCGTGCCTGGGACGAAGCGGCCAGGCCGGACGCCGACTGTTGTACCAGATAGGCGCGAATATCGTCCCGGCTGGCGGCGGCGATGCCGGCCTTTGGGAAAGCGGCGAAATCGGCAAGGTCGCGGGCATAGGCCGCCAGGGTATTGGCGCCGGCGCCCCGCTCTGCGCTCATCATTTCCAGGAAGGCCTCGATCAGGCTGTTTTGCGGACTCATGACTCAACTTTAGCATTTTTTGGCCCGGTACTTCGTTCCGCCGGAGCTTTCGTGTATGCGGATCGCCATGAAATTGAACCGCACAGTGGCGCTGGTGGGGATGATGGGGGCTGGCAAAACCTCCGTCGGCCGGCGGCTGGCCGCGCGGCTGGCAGTGCCCTTCCGCGATGCCGATCACGAGATCGAAGCCGCCGCAGGCCTTGCCGTGGCGGAAATCTTCGAGCGCTTTGGCGAGCCCTATTTCCGCGACGGCGAGCGCAAGGTCATCGCCCGCCTGCTGGAAGAACCGCCCCATGTCCTGGCCACCGGCGGCGGCGCCTTCATGGACGATGCGACCCGCGACAGAATGAAAAAAGCTGCGTTCACAATCTGGCTGAAAGCGCCGGTCAGTCTGCTGCTGTCGCGGGTCAAGAAACGCGATGTCAGGCCATTGCTGAAAGACGGAGACATCCGCGCCACCATGGAGCGGTTGCTCACCTCCCGCGAACCGGTCTATGCCACCGCCGACATGGTGCTGGAATGCGCCGACGAGCCGCATGGCACGGCGGTCGAGCGCATCATCGCGGCCCTCAAGGAACGCGGATTGTACGAGGACGCATGAGCGAAGTGATCCAGGTCGGTTTGGAAGGACGCGGTTACGATATTCATGTCGGCCACGGACTTTTGACCGAGGCAGGCGCGCTGTTGAAGCCCCTGGCGCGCGGTCCGGTGCCGGTGGTGACCGATGCGACCGTGGGGGAAATCCATCTGGCATCTTTCCTGGACGTTTGCAGCAAGTCCGGGATCGACGCGCGGCCGGTGGTGATGCCGCCGGGCGAAGGTACCAAGAGTTTTGCGGGGCTGGAGAATTTGTCGATCGCCTTGCTCGAGACGGGCGTGGGCCGGGGCGGACTGATCGTGGCGCTGGGCGGCGGGGTGATCGGCGACCTCACGGGCTTTGCCGCCGGCGTCCTCAAGCGTGGCGTTGCCTTTGCGCAAATTCCCACCACCTTGCTGGCGCAGGTGGATTCCTCCGTCGGCGGAAAAACCGCCATCAATGCGCCGCAGGGCAAGAATCTGATCGGCCTGTTTCATCAGCCCCGCATCGTCATCGCGGACACCGCCCTGCTTGACACCCTACCACGGCGCGAATTGCTGGCCGGTTATGTGGAAGTGGTCAAATATGGCGCATTGGGCGACGCGCATTTTTTTGACTGGCTGGAGGTCAACGGCGCCAAGGCATTGGCCGGCGGCAAGAACGCGATGATTCATGCCGTTGCGCATTCCTGCCGCATGAAGGCGGCGATCGTCGGGCGTGACGAGCGCGAAACCGGCGAACGGGCCCTGCTCAATCTGGGCCATACATTTGGTCACGCCCTCGAAGCGGCCACCGGGTTCTCGGACCGGCTGATCCATGGCGAAGGTGTCGCCATCGGCATGACGCTGGCATTCCGGCTTTCGGTGCGGCTGGGGCTTTGCCCGGGCCAGGATGCAGAGCGGTTCGCCCGCCATTTGGAATCGGCCGGCCTGCCGTCGGCCATTTCCGACATTCCCGGGCCCCGCCCTGCCTTCGAAGCGCTGATTGCCGCCATGGGGCATGACAAGAAGGTGAAGGACGGCAAGCTTACCTTTATCCTCCTGCACGGGCTGGGCCAGGCATTTGTCACCAGCGATGTGCCGCTCGAAGCGGTGAAAGATGTTCTGAGCGCCTGAAAACTGGCATTCTCGCCTTGGTTTTCGGGATTCAGACCATGCTGCTCTCCACGCTCGGCGTCATTGCCCTGCTGCTCATCGTTTCGGCCTTTTTCTCCGGCTCGGAGACAGCGCTCACCGCCGTCAGCCGTGGACGAATGCACCAGCTTGAAAAAGACGGCAGCCGCGCCGCCCGCAACGTCAACCGCCTGGTGGCCGATCGCGAGAAGCTGATCGGGGCCCTGCTGCTGGGCAACACCTTCATCAATATTCTGGCTTCCTCGTTGGCGACCCAGCTTCTGGAGACCCGGTTCGGGCCACGTGCCGTCGCCGTGACCACGGCGGTAATGACCGTCACGATCCTGGTCTTCGCCGAAGTCCTACCCAAGACCTTGGCCATCGCCCGCACTGACCGTTTCGCACTGGCGGTGGCGGGACCGCTCCGCCGCGTGGTGAGTATCCTGGCGCCCATCGCGGCGGCGGTTCAATGGCTGGTGTGGCGGGTGCTGTTCCTGTTCGGAGTCGAACCGCGCGAGGATGAAACCACCGAAGCGGTGCATGAAGAAATCAGGGGCGCCATCGCGCTTCACCACAGGGAAGGCGGCGTCGAACGCGAGCATCGCGACATGATCGGCGGCATTCTGGATCTGCGCAAACTCACGGTTGCCGATGTGATGATGCATCGCACCCATATGACCAGCGTGGACGCAGACCTGCCGGCGCGCGACATCGTAGCCGCGGTGATCGACAGTCAGCACACCCGCGTGCCGCTCTGGCGGGGCGAGCCGGAGAACATCATCGGCATCCTGCACACCAAACATCTGGCGCTGGCGCTGGTGGAGCACAAAGGCGATCTCGCCGCCTGCAACGTGGTCGGACTGGCGACGCCGCCATGGTTCGTGCCCGACACCACCACCTTGGAGGAACAGCTGGACGCATTCCGCGAACAGCGCACCCATTTCGCGCTGGTGGTGGACGAGTATGGCGCGCTGCAAGGCCTGGTGACCCTGGAGGATATCCTGGCCGAGATTTTTGGCGAATTGCCGGACGAACACCAGATCGTGGAACGCCCCGATGTGCGGCGGCGGCCGGACGGCTCTTATCTGATCGACGGCACGGTGACGATACGCGACATCAACCGCGAACTGGAATGGAACTTGCCCGATGAAGGTGCCACCACCATCGCGGGCCTGGTGATCCAGGAATCGCAGACCATCCCCGAACCGGGCCAGCGCTTTGCCTTTTTCGGCTACAAATTCGAAGTCCTGCGCCGGCAGCGTAATCAGATCACCGCGTTGCGCGTGACGCCGCCAAGCAAAAGCGAAATGTTTCCCGCCGGCTGACGGGCGGATTGGTGAACATGAAAAATATCATGCCGCTGCTGATGTTCTGCTTAACAGCCACAATCGGCGCCGCGCGATCCGCCACACCGCCTGTGGGTGGCGAACTGCCGATTACCGGCCATATCGGCGCCGACATCGCCGCGCGCCTGCATGTTCTTCTTGGCGACGGTAAGGCGCATATCCTGCGCGTCAACAGTTCCGGCGGCGACGATCTGCCGGCATTGAGCTTGGCGCAGGATATACGGCAAAGTCATAGCACGCTGATCGTGGATGGCTTGTGCGCGGGGCCCTGCGCGAATTATCTTTTCGTCGCGGCTTCGCGCCGAATCGTGCAACCCGGCGCATTGGTGATATTCTCCAGCAGCGCGACATCGCGCCTGGCGATGGTGCCTGCGGCCCGGAGCAAGGACGTTGCGGACAATTATGCCAGCACCGCGGCACAGGAACGCCAGCTGTTGGCCGGCACTCGGGTCGATCCCGCCCTGCTGCTGGATTCGCAACGGCAATTGGGGATCGATTGCTATTCGTTGACGTCACACAACCCGGCCGGGAAGGCCTATATCAACTTCAAGGCACAGTTCATTGGCTGGGTGCCTTCGCGTGAATATCTGGCCCATGTGGGCATAAAATCAGAAGGCTTCTGGCCAGGTGCCGCGCTCCAATTCCAGACGGCTTTGCAAAATGCATTTCCAGGCGGGGCCCGTGGCAACATCGCCTATTCCGGCGTGATCCGGCCAGCGCCATCGGCGACGCTTCTTGCCGAACTTGGCAAGACTCGGGAATGCGACGCAGGTTTGCCGCGTCGCTTGAAATAAATATTCTAGGCTTCGGCGGAGCTGAGCGCGGTCAGCGACAAGGCATGAACCGGGCCCGCCATTTCCTCCGCCAGGACGGCGTAGATGCGCCGCTGGCGCTCGACCCGCGACAGGCCGGCGAATTTTTCCGATACAATGCGCACGGAAAAATGGGTTTCGCCCCGGCTGCCATCGTCGCGTGTCGCGCCCGAATGGCCGGCATGGCTGGCGCTGTCGTCGTTAACGCTGAGCGCGCTGGGCGCGAAAGCCTGAATGAGTTTGTCGCGGATCGCGTCGGCAATGCTCATAAATGCGACGAAGCGACGGCGCCGCGATAATGTCAAGCAATAGGTTTACTTGTCTTTTGCCCTTCTCCACCCATAATTGAGACATGACTCAAGGTCGGCCTCGTTTCAAAAGCGACATCCGCATCAAGAAGGACTCGGCCAAACCGGTCGTCAAAGACGACAGTCGGCCCTGTGCGGTGAAGAATTGCGCCAAGCCGGGCGACTGCCGCGTGCCGAAATCGCGTGAAAATCTTTCCGATTATGTCTTCCTCTGTACCGCCCATGCCCGCGCCCACAACGAGTCCTGGGACTTTTTCAAGGGCATGGGGGACGGCGACATTGAAAGGTTCCGCGAGGAGGCGATGTTCGGCCATCGCCCCACCTGGCCGATGGGCAAGCGTACGGCCCGCGCCCGCAACGGCCAAGGCCCCCTGCATTTTCATGACGGCCATGCGGTATTGGACGAGGATGACGAAACCGGCCAGCCGCGCCGTCCGGAACGCCAATTGACGCGGCTTCAGATCATGTCAATGGACACGCTCCAGCTCGCGCACAACGCCACCTTGATCGAGATTAAGGCGCGGTATAAGGAGCTTGTGAAGCGGTTCCATCCCGACGCGAACGGCGGCGACCGGGGCGCTGAAGAGCGTCTGAAACAGGTCATCAAGGCCTATGGCGTGCTGCGCGCCTCCGGCCTGATCTGACCGGTTTTCCGCCGCCCCAACGCCGGGCGGATACCATCCGGAACGAACATATGAGCACCCCCAACGCCGGCCTTGATCCCACCGCGATGCCCGATACGACGGTGGACGCTGGAAAGCTTTTTGGCATCAAGACCAAGATGCAGGTGCCGGCATTCAAGAAAGCCGGGGAACATGTGCCCGACCGGGACGATGCTTATCGCTTCGACCGGGAGACCACTTTGGCCATCCTGGCGGGCTTTGCCTACAACCGCCGCGTCATGGTTCAGGGCTATCACGGCACCGGCAAATCCACCCATATCGAGCAGGTCGCGGCGCGTCTCAATTGGCCGTGCATCCGCATCAATCTCGACAGCCATATCAGCCGCATCGATCTGATCGGCAAGGACGCCATCGTCCTCAAGGACGGTCAACAGGTCACCGAATTCCGCGAAGGCCTGCTGCCCTGGGCGTTGCAGCGGCCGGTTGCGCTGGTGTTCGACGAATATGACGCGGGACGCCCGGATGTGATGTTCGTGATTCAACGTGTCCTGGAAGTCCAGGGCAAGCTTACCCTGCTCGACCAGAACAAGGTGATCAAACCGCACCCGGCTTTTCGCTTGTTCTCCACCACCAACACCATTGGCCTTGGCGACACCACCGGCCTTTATCACGGCACCCAGCAGATCAATCAGGGCCAGATGGACCGCTGGAGCATCGTCACCACGCTGAACTATCTCAGCCATGACGCCGAGGCTGAAATCGTGCTGGCGAAATCGCCAAGTTACAACACGCCGGAAGGCAAGAAGACGATTGCCGCGATGGTGCGTGTCGCCGATATGACCCGCAACGCCTTCACCAACGGCGATCTCTCGACCGTGATGAGCCCGCGCACCGTGATGACCTGGGCGCAGAATGCGGAAATCTTCGGCGATATCGGTTTCGCCTTCCGGCTAACCTTTCTCAATAAATGCGATGAGCTGGAACGCGCCAGTGTGGCAGAATTCTACCAGCGCGCCTTTGGCGAGGAGTTGCCGGAGAGCGCCGCGAAGGTGCTTGTTGCGTAAGCGACAAGCATCCCCCGCTTTGTGCGGGGGATCCAGTTGAACAAGGCAAGCCGCTATGGCCAAACCTGAGAGCCCCTCCGAGCCCTTCAAGCGCGCCGTTTCCGTGGCGGTGCGGTCGTTGGCGGGCGAACCGGAACTGGAAGTCAATTTCTCGTCCGAGCCGCCCTCGCTCAAAGGTCTGAAGGCGCGTCTGCCTGCGCCCACCCGCACCTTGCCGCCACACGAAGTCGCCTTTGTGCGCGGCACGGGTGATGCCTATGCCCTGCGCAAGGCTTATCACGACGAGAAAATCCACAATCGCTTCCGGCCGTCCGGCGCCGACAATGCCGCGATCTTCGAGGCCGCCGAGTCGGCCCGGGTCGAGGCGATCGGCGCCCTGGCGATGGAAGGTGTGCGGCAGAACCTCGCGGCGCAGCTGGAGCAGCGCTTGACGGCCAAGGGCTTGTCGCGGGCCGCCAGCAAGGACGAAGCGCCGCTGGCGGACATTGTCGGCCTGGTGATGCGCCAGCATCTGACGGGGCAATCACCGCCTGCGGCCCTCGAAAAAGCGGTGGAGCTGTGGCGGCCGTTCATCGAAGAGCGCGCCGGCAAGGATCTCGCCAAGTTGCCGGACGTGATGCGCGATCAGAAAGCTTTTGCGCGCCTTACCCGTACTATCCTGAAAGATCTTTCCCAGGGCGACGACAGCCAGGAATCCGGCGAGGACGATGCCGAAGGCGAAAGCTCCCAGAATGAGAACCAGGGCAGCGACGAACAGGAAAGCCAGAGCGAAGGTGACACCGGCGAGACCGAACTCACCGAGGATCGCGGTGAGGATGGCGAAGACAGCGAAGCCGAAGGCAGCGGCGAACAGTCCGAGGATCTGGCCGAAACCGAACAACCCGAAGACGGCATGCAGCCCAATCGCGCCCAGCCGCCCTTCTCGCAGCAGGAAAGCTGGGGCTACAAAATCTACACGCCGCAATTCGACGAGGAAATCTCCGCCCCCGACCTTTGCGACAATGAAGAGCTGACGCGGCTCCGCAGTTTTCTCGATCAGCAGCTTTCCCAGATGCAGGGCGTGGTGTCACGGCTGGCCAACAAGTTGCAACGTCTTCTGCTGGCGCAGCAGAACCGGCATTGGGAATTCGATCTGGAGGAAGGCCTGCTCGATACGTCGCGCCTGCCCCGCATCATCATCGATCCCATGTATCCTTTGTCCTTCAAGCGCGAGAAGGACACCAATTTCCGCGATACCGTGGTCACCTTGCTCTTGGACAATTCCGGTTCGATGCGCGGGCGCCCGATCATGGTGGCTGCCATGTGCGCCGACATCCTGGGCCGCACCCTGGAGCGCTGCGCCGTCAAGACAGAGATTCTGGGCTTCACCACCCGGGCCTGGAAAGGCGGCCAGTCCCGGGAAAAATGGACCCATGATGGCAAGCCCGCCAGCCCGGGACGACTCAACGACCTGCGCCACATCATCTACAAGTCCGCCGACGAGCCCTGGCGGCGGGCCAAGAAGAATCTGGGCCTGATGATGCGCGAAGGACTGCTCAAGGAGAATATCGATGGCGAGGCTCTGATGTGGGCCCATAACCGGCTGATGGCCCGTCCCGAGCAGCGTAAGGTCCTGATGGTGATCTCGGACGGCGCTCCGGTGGACGATTCGACCCTGTCGGTGAATGCGGGCAATTATCTGGAACGGCATCTGCGCCGGGTGATCGACGATATCGAGATCCGCTCCAATATCGAGCTGACCGCCATCGGCATCGGTCATGACGTCACCCGCTACTACAAGCGCGCCGTCACCATCGTCGATGCCGAACAGCTGGGCGGGGCAATGACCACCCAACTCATTTCCCTGTTCGAGGAAGACCGGGCGCGCGATGAGCATAGCCGCCGCCGTGCCGGCCGCTGAGGGGCAGTCACGCACAATCGTCAGCCAAAAACAGCTGCTTGCCGGAATATTCTGAGATTATACCTTAGGCGGCCTTGGCGGCTGTCTTCTTGGCGATGGCGCGCTTGAGGCGCAGCGCCTTGGCTGACAGAACGCCGTCCTTGGCCTTGAGCAGAAAGGGGTCCAGGCCGCCAACCTTGTCCACCGAACGCAGGGTGTTCATGGCGATCTTGAGCTTGTAGCTGTTGCCCAGCGCCTCGCTGACCAGGTCTATGGTCTGCAGGTTGGGGCGATAGATCCGCTTGGTCTTGTTGTTGGCATGGCTGACATTGTTGCCAACCAGGGTGCCTTTACCGGTCAATTCGCAGCGGCGTGCCATAGCTATTCTCTCGGATTCCAGGGGTTTGGCGGCTGCCAAACACGCAATTTTGAGCGCCGGTTCATACGGGAGGCGGCTCTTGGGGTCAAGCATTTGCCCCCGCCGGCCTGGAAACATTATAACCGCCGGATAGCCGCCAGTGGCTTAAATCGGGGCAGTCGGGAGAAAGCATGAAAACGCGTCATTTTTTCCTTGGCCTGATCCCCCTGATGGCCCTGGGCGGGCCGGTCTTCGCCGCCGGCGGTGCCGGGTCCGATTCGATGGGTCCTGCCTCCCAGTTTCAGATGACGATGACCATCTATGCCGGCGGCATCACCCTTGGGAAAATGGACATCGACGCCACCGTGCGCGGCGGCGATTACCATGCCGTCTCCAATCTGGAGACCTCGGGGGTGGTCAACGCCTTCTGGCAGGCGGAAATCCAGGCCACCTCGTCCGGCAAGGTAAGTCCGAAAAACCTCAATCCGGCGCTCTACGATTCCTTCGACATCAACCGCACGGGCAAGAGGCAGGAAGTATCGCTGACCTATGACAGCGCCGACCCGCCGCGGCTTTATGCCGATCCGCCCTATTCCACCACCGGCTATGAAGTGAAGCCGGACGATCAAAAGGCGACCCTCGATCCGCTTTCGGCGGTGATGTTCATCGTGTCCGGCGCCGGCACGTCCGGAACGCCTTGCAGCGTCACCGCTCCGGTGTTCGACGGCCGCCGCCGCTACAATATCGAGATGAGCAAGGCGAAAGACGTGGATATCAAGATGGACAACGGCCTTTATGCCGGCCATGCCCTGCTTTGCCAGATCAAGTATCACCAGCTTTCCGGATTCAAACCCCATGTCCTGAAGGCCAATGAGAGTTTTCCCGCCATCAATGCCTGGGTGGTGAGCTATCCCAGCGCGGTGCGGGGCAGCGATTATGTGGTCCCGCTCCGGGTCTGGGCCGACACCCCTTATGGCATGGTGTCGGTGGTGGCCAATTCCCTGAAAATCGACGGTCAGACGCCGAAGGCGAATTAGGCTGGATATGAGAAAAATCGCGTCCCTCTGTCTGGCGATGCTGCTTGTGCGACCCGCCGCCGCGATTGCCGATCCGGCCGGCGACTATGCCGCGCTGGTGACGGCTGCGCAGGATGGCGATCCCGGCACCGACTACACCGCCATGCGTCAGGCCTATGCCATGATCTCGAGTTATGATCCTTACGGCGAAAAGACCAACACCCTGATGCGGGACGGCCAGGCAGCCTATGTTGCCAAGGATTGCAAAACCGCCCTGGAGAAATTCAGAGCCGCCATCGCGCTGGATTTCACCATTTCCGACGCCCATGCGCTGGCGGCCGATTGCCTGGAACAGGCGGGCGACAAGACAGGAGAAAAGCGCGAGGAAGCGATCGCGCAGGGCCTTTTCGATTCCCTCATCATCAGCGGCGATGGCGAAAGCCCCGACACCGCATTCCGGATTGTTACCTTGCACGAAGAAGAAGTGATGCTGGCCGTCGCGGGACTGAACGGCACGGGCCGCACGCTTCTCACCACCGAACAGGGGCCGGTCGACAAAATCAGCATCACCGATGCCAAGAGCGGCGAGAAAGGTCAGATCTTCTTCAATCTCAGCACCATTATGATCGGCACCGCGCGCCAAAAACCGGCGCCCAAGCACTGATCCTCAGGGCGCGTTGCGGCGGCGGCGGGCGCGGATGAGACCCAGCACCGAGCGTGCGGCATCGAGGATATTGGTGCCGGGGCCGAAGATCGACGCCACGCCGGCCGCCCGCAGCGCCTCATAATCCTGTTGCGGGATCACGCCACCCACCAGCACCAGAATATCGTCCCGGCCCTTGGCCCTCAATGCGTCGACCAGTTGCGGCACCAGAGTGAGATGGCCAGCGGCCAGGCTGGAAATGCCGATGGCATCGACACCGGCGGTTAGCGCGTCCTCCACCACTTCCTCGGGATCGCGAAACAGGGCGCCGATCTCGACATCAAAGCCCATGTCGCCGAAGGCCGTCGCCACCACCTTGGCGCCCCGGTCATGGCCATCCTGGCCCAGCTTGGCGATCAGAAGGCGGGGGTTGCGGCCCAATTCCTTGGCAAATGATTTCACGTCCGCGATGATTTCATCCAGCGCCGCGAAATTCTCACCATAGACACCATGCACCGAACGGATTTTCGCTTCATGGCGGCCAAATACGTCTTCCAGTGCGGATGAAATCTCGCCCACACTCGCACGGGCCCGTGCGGCTTCGACCGAAAGCGCCAGCAGATTGGCGCCGCTTTTGGCGCCGCTCCTGAGCGCATCCAGCGCGCCCACCACTTTTGCAGTATCGCGGGAAGCTTTCAGTCTCGCCAGCTTTGCGATCTGGGCCTCGCGTACCTGGCTGTTGTCGATCGCGCGGATATCGATCGCAGTTTCATTTTCGAGGCGGAATTTGTTGACGCCGACGATCACATCCTCGCCCCGGTCGATGCGGGCCTGGCGCCGCGCCGCCGATGCTTCGATCTCCAGCTTGGGCCAGCCCGCTTCCACCGCCGCAGTCATGCCGCCCGCTTCTTCCACTCGCGCCAACACGCCGCGCGCGGCTTCTGCGAGAGAATTAGTCAACGCTTCGACATAATAGGAGCCGCCCAGCGGGTCGACGACATGGGCGATCTGGCTTTCATGCAGGAGAATGAGCTGCGTGTTGCGTGCCACCCGCGCCGATGCTTCGGTCGGCAGCGCGATGGCTTCGTCGAAGGCGTTGGTGTGCAAGGATTGGGTGCCGCCCAGCAACGCCGCCAGCGCTTCGATGGTCGTGCGCACGATATTGTTGTGCGGATCCTGTTCCGTGAGCGAGACGCCGCTGGTCTGGCAATGGGTGCGCAGCATCCGGCTTTCCGGATTCTTCGCCCCGAGCTTTTCCATGATCTGCGACCACAACAGCCGCGCCGCGCGCAGCTTGGCCACTTCCATGAAGAAATTCATCCCGATGCCGAAGAAGAAGCTGAGCCGCGGGGCGAAATCGTCGATGTCCAATCCCCGCTCCTTGGCGGCGCGGACATAAGCCATGCCGTCGGCCAAGGTGAATCCCAGCTCCTGCACCGCCGTCGCGCCGGCCTCGTGCATGTGATAGCCGCTGATGGAAATGGAATTGAAGCGCGGCATCCGCTCCGCCGTGAAGGCGATGATGTCCGCCACGATCCGCATGGAGGGCGCGGGCGGATAGACATAGGTGTTGCGCACCATGAACTCTTTGAGGATGTCGTTCTGGATGGTGCCCGACAGCCGCTCTGGCGGCACACCCTGCTCCTCGCCCGCGACGATGAAGCTGGCCAGCACCGGCAGCACCGCGCCATTCATGGTCATGGATACGCTCATGCGATCCAGTGGAATGCCGTCGAACAGGATTTTCATGTCCTCGACCGAATCGATCGCCACGCCTGCCTTGCCGACATCACCCACCACGCGGGGATGATCGCTGTCATAGCCGCGATGGGTGGGAAGATCGAAGGCAACCGACAGGCCCATCTGTCCCGCCTTCAGATTCTGGCGATAGAAAAGGTTGGATTCTTCGGCGGTCGAGAAACCGGCATATTGCCGGATGGTCCAGGGCCGGCCGGCATACATGCTGGCGCGGGGCCCTCTGGTGAAAGGCGGCTGACCCGGCCAGGTGCCGGTCTCCAGCCCCTCCAGATCGGCCTCGGTGTAGAGCGGCTTGACCGCTATCCCCTCGGGGCTGCGCCAGCCCAGGCCGGCGACATCGCGGGCCTTGAGCTCCCGGGTCACGGCCTCTTCCCATTCCTTGCGGCGGTCGGTCATGGGTACATGTTCCCGAAGCGGCGGCGAAGCGCAAATCCTGGTGGATTCTTTCCGCCTACGGAAGATCGAGTCCCCGCAGGTCTGCCCCGACTCCATGACTGGCCTTATCAACAAGATGTGGTGGTTAACGTTTCTTGACAAACAGCTAAATGTATGAGAACAAACGCAGATATCACGAGGGTTGGTGATTCGGCCCCGCTTTGTTCACTGACCGTTCCGATCCTTTACCGGGCATCCACAGCAGCACAAAACAAGTCCTTGATTGAAAGGCGCTTTCCGGGTCCGCACCCTCGCCCCATATTGCAATCATGACCCAACGACCTGTCGGCGGCATCTCTCCTCCCAAGGTGAGCGCGATCCTGGGACCGACCAACACCGGCAAGACCTTTTTCGCCATCGAGCGAATGCTGGCGCACAAATCCGGGATGATAGGCCTGCCGCTGCGCCTTCTGGCGCGCGAGGTCTATGACCGCATCGTCCGGCTCAAGGGGCCGGGCGAAGTCGCCCTCATCACCGGCGAAGAAAAAATTCTGCCCAAGGCGGCGCGCTTCTATGTCTGCACCGTCGAGGCCATGCCGCTGGAAATTCCGGTGGCCTGTCTGGTAGTGGACGAGATTCAACTCTGCGCCGACGCGGAGCGCGGACATGTTTTCACCGACCGGCTTTTGCATGCCCGTGGACTGGAGGAAACGCTGTTCCTGGGTGCCGAGACCATGCGCGGCATCCTCCAGCGTTTCATTCCCAAAACCTGGTTCATCACCCGGCCGCGTTTTTCCGACCTCGCCTATACCGGCGCGAAAAAGCTCACGCGTTTGCCGCGCCGTTCCGCCATCGTGGGCTTCAGCGCCGAGGATGTCTACGGCATCGCCGAATTGGTGCGCCGCCAGCGCGGCGGCGCGGCCGTGGTGCTGGGTGCGCTGTCGCCGCGCACCCGCAATGCCCAGGTTGCGCTCTATCAATCCGGTGACGTGGATTTCCTCATCGCCACCGATGCCATCGGCATGGGTCTCAACATGGATGTTGATCATGTCGCCTTCGCCGGCGCCGAGAAATTCGATGGCCATTGCTTTCGCCCCCTGATGGCATCGGAGGTCGGACAGATCGCGGGCCGGGCCGGACGCTACATGAATGACGGCACCTTCGGCGTCACCGGCGAATGCGAGCCGTTCGAGAACGAACTGGTGAGCCGGGTCGAAGGTCACCGCTACGATCCGGTCAAGGTGCTGCAATGGCGCAATGCCGTGCTGAATTTTCACTCAATCGGCGCGCTGCTGGAGAGCCTTGAGGCACCGCCGCCAGAGCGCGGATTGGGCCGGGCGCGTCCCGCGTCGGATGTGATTGCCCTGCATCATCTGGCGGCCGAGCCCGAGATCCAGGCGCTGGCCACGTCCCGCGCCAGCGTTCGGCGCCTGTGGGAAATCTGCCAGCTTCCCGATTTCCGGAAATTGTCGGCGGACGAACACGCCAAGACCGTGCGCACCCTGTTTTTATATTTGATGAGCGACGCCGGCCATATCCCCGATGACTGGATGGCACGGCAGATCGCGCGCCTGGATATCGCCGAAGGCGACGTCGCCACCTTGTCGGGCCGGCTGGCCCAGATTCGCACCTTCACCTATGTCGCCCATCGCCCGGGCTGGACCCGTGACGGCGCGAATTGGCAAAATCAAACCCGCGCCATCGAAGACCGGCTGTCGGATGCGCTGCATGAACAACTCACACAGCGATTTATTGACCGCAGGACATCGGTGCTGATCAGGCATTTGCGCGAGGACGAATTCGCCGATGTTAAGCTGGAGGAAGATGGCGGCGTTGTGATCGCCGGTGAAGCTGTGGGGCGGCTGGACGGCTTTCGTTTCACGCCCGACCCGCGCGCGGCCAATGACGGCAATGGCGCGCTGCATGCCCGCATGCTGCGAACAGCGGCGATGCGCGGATTGGAGAGCGAGTTTCTGTCACGCGCACGCGCGCTGGGTGAAGCCCCGGACAAGGATATCAGCCTGAGCGAGCATGGCAAATTCTGGTGGGATGGCGCCATCGTCGCGCATCTCGCGGCCGGCACATCCGCACTGACCCCGCAGGTCACGCTAGTCGCCGACGACCTTTTGAAGGGCGCATCCCGTACCGCCGTCCAGGCGCGGCTCGAGAATTGGCTGACGGCGCGGCTACATGCACGATTGGAGCCGCTTCTGGCCTTGGCCCGTGCCGCCGAAGCACGCGCCGGCAGCGACACCGCCCTGCCCGCCCAGGCACGCGGCCTGGCACATCAACTGGCAGAGAATTTCGGCGCGCTGGAACGGGCCGCCGTCCCGCTGCCGGAAAAGCTCGGCCCGGTGCTGCGGGCCTTGAAGCCGTTCGGGGTCTGGTTCGGCCGGCGCACCATCTACCTGCCGCGGTTGCTGCGGCCCGACGCGGCGGGCACGCTGGCGCTGCTTTGGGGCATTTGGACAAGGCAGACTCAGTTGAACGGTCCGCCTGCCCCAGGTTTGACCTCTTTTACCGATGACGGCGAGCCGGTTGAATTTCTCAATGCCGCCGGCTTTGCGGCGATCGGCGGCCGCGCCATCCGCTTTGACATGCTGGAGCGGCTGGAAGACGAACTGGACAAGGCCACGATCAGCGGCGCCGACACCAACGCTCTCCTGCCCAAGCTGATGTCGTTGCTGGGAACGGGCAATGACGAAGCCGGCGCCGTGCTTGCCGCTTTGGGCTGGCGGCTGATTGAGGTCGCGGACGCGCCTTCGGTTTGGCGCAAGGCCAAGGAGAAACGTCCGCCACGTCCGCGTGCCGAGACGCCGCCACCCAAGGATTCGCCTTTCGCGGGCCTCAAGGAATTGATCGGCAAGTGACCAAGACGCGTATCGACAAATGGCTGTTCCAGGCCCGCTTCTATCGGACCCGTGTCCTGGCACAGGCGGCGGCCAGCGCTGGTAAGGTCCGGCTTAATGGCGTGCGGGTGACAAAACCCGCCCAGGCCGTGAAACCTGGCGATATCCTCACACTTGGTAGGGGTGCCGAAATGGTCGCGCTTCGGGTGCTGGCCCTGGCGGAGCGGCGCGGTTCCGCGCCGCAAGCGCAACAGCTGTACGAAATCGTCGCGGACTGACCGCTTGCCATCCCGGCCAGTGAGTTTTATGGACCTACGGTTTTCTGGCCGCTTTCTGGAGCTTGCTTATGACCTATGTCGTCACCGAAGCCTGCATCAAATGCAAGTTCATGGACTGCGTCGAGGTTTGCCCAGTGGATTGCTTCTATGAGGGCGAGAATATGCTGGTCATCAATCCGGATGAATGCATCGATTGCGGCGTCTGCGAGCCGGAATGCCCGCCCGAAGCGATCAAGGCCGACACCGAAACGGGTCTGGAAAAGTGGCTGTCCGTCAACGCCGAATATGCCAAGACCTGGCCAAATATCAGCCAAAAGGGCGATGCCCCCCCGGATGCCAAGGACTGGGAAGGCGTTGCTGAAAAATTCGACAAATTCTTCAGCCCCAAGCCAGGATCGGGTTCCTAGTCCGGCAGTCGGCATCGGATCCAACCCGCCTGAACCGTGCCGATTCCCCCGCCCCCGGCTGGGGCTATCGCGGCCCAATTTGGAGCAATGGATCAAGGGCTTGCGCGACCGCAACCGCCAGAATTTCGAAAGAATCACGGCTTTTCAATGGTTTGAGATGATTTTCCTTCCATTTCGCCTGAAGCCGTGGTAGGGTATTTTTCAATCTGACCAGCTCCAAGCTAGGCGCACCGGCGTCGTCCCGGCGCGTTTCGGCCACATTGTCGTGAAATATTCATGCGTCTCGCCACTCCCCGCGAAACCGCCCAACGGAAGCAGAAATGACCGCAGCAAAGACCCATGCTCCTGCCGCCAAGCAGGCGCCCGTTCCGCCCAAGAAAGTCCCGGCCAATTCCAACCGCAAGCACGAATTCAAGACCAACGACCATGTGGTCTATCCGACTCATGGCGTGGGCAAGGTTTCGGGCATCGAGGAAAAGGAAGTCGCCGGCCTGATGATGGAATTGTTCATCATCGACTTCGAGAAGGACAAGATGACCCTGCGGGTTCCGACCTTGAAGGCCAAGGCCGTGGGCATGCGCAAATTGTCGTCGCCGGAAGTGGTGGGCAATGCGCTCAACACCCTCAAGGGCCGTGCCCGCATCAAGCGCACCATGTGGTCGCGCCGCGCCCAGGAATACGAAGCCAAGATCGATTCAGGCGATCTGGTGTCGATTGCCGAGGTGGTGCGCGATCTGCACCGCGCCGGCGGCCAGCCGGAACAGTCCTATTCCGAGCGCCAGCTTTACGAAAAGGCCCTGGCCCGCATGGCGCGCGAAGTCGCCGCCGTCGAACGCACCGACGAACAGACCGCGGTCAAGCGCGTCGAAGGCATGCTGGTCAAAAAGGCGGCTTAAACGCCCGATCATGATTATAATAAGCCCGGTGGCGACACCGGGCTTTTTTTATTGCAGCAACTCGATCTGGTGGGGATTGGAAAGCGCGATTTCCGGCCGGCCATTGAGAATCACGACCATGCCGCGCAGCCGGACTTCATGGCCGGTCAAATCTTCAAGCACGAGATCGCTATCGCGAAATGCCTTGCGGTCTTCCGGCGCGATGGTGGCGGAAAAATCCTTGCGGTAATCCGCGCTGAAGTCGAGAATAACGCGCCCGTCATGGCCGCCGACATTGACCACGCGGCCTTGGACAATCTGAAAACTTCCGTCAGGCGCTGAGACGGCGATGGCCTGCCTGACGGCGAAATCGGGAAGCGCCCAGAGCCCGCGCTTGGCGTTGCGCGCTTCGGTTTCGGCTTCGTAAAAATCGGGAAAACATTCCTGGCGATCCGGCGCGATGTCCACGCGCGCCAGTCCGCGCCTTAGCAGTTCGGTTTGCAGCCAGATATCGGAGAAAGCCTGAACATGGATCCTGTCATAGCGATCCTGCCTGGGAGGTGTCGACGTCATCATCAGGGGCGCCTTCAACGCCAGGTCCCGCAACCCGGCCAGCGCCTCCGATGCCATCGGATCGGCAGGCCGATCGGCGCCGGGCAGCCTGATGCCTGCCAGCAGGGCGACGCGGCCATCGCTCAAGATCAGGTCGCCGTTCTTCTCCACACGCTCGACATGCGCCCCGGCGATTTGCACGCTCCCCGCGCAATCCGGCAATGGAAGAGCAAAAGCTGGAAATGCCCGGACAATTCCAGCCAAAATCAGCAGGTAGCGCAAACGCATGACAATCCCGTCGGCTAGGTAATGGCCTTCAAACTCACGCCTTTCGGCGGCGGCATCGATTCCGGTACGAAAAAATCCTCAATCAGATCCTGGGTGGAATCGACGCGATAGCGGTCGAAATCGCTGACGCCATTCTGCGCCAGAAAAGTATCGTCGATCAGGAAATTGCCGCTGAAGCTTTTGGGTCTGTCGAAAATCGCATACGCCGCATCCGCGAGGATTTGCGGCGTCCGGCAATGGCGTGCCGCATCGGCGCTGCCCATGGCCAGCTTGATCGCGGCCGTGGCGATGCCGGTCCTCGGCCATAAGGCGTTGACGGCGATGCGGCCGGAGAATTCCGCCGCCATCCCCAGCACGCACATGCTCATGGCGTATTTCGCCATCGAATAGGCGGTATGTCCGGCGAACCATTTGGGTTGCATGTCGAGCGGCGGCGACAACATCAGCACATGCGGATTGGCGGCTTTCAGCAGATGGGGAATGCACAGTTTGGAAACCATGAAAGTGCCGCGCGCATTGACCTGGTTCATCAGGTCAAATCGTTTCATTTCGGTTTCCGTGGTACCGGTCAGCGAAATCGCACTGGCATTGTTGATGCAAATATCCAGTCCGCCGAATTTCCTAACCGCGGCGGCCACCGCCGCTGCGACCTGATCCTCGAAACGAATGTCGCAGGCAAGCGGCAAGGCCCGGCCACCGGCTTTCTCAATCTCTTCGGCGGCCGAAAAGATCGTGCCGGGCAGTTTGGCGTTGGGTTCGGTGGTCTTGGCGGCAATGGCGATATTGGCGCCGTCTTTTGCCGCCCTGAGCGCGATGGCAAGCCCGATGCCGCGGCTGGCGCCCGTGATGAACAGCGTTTTACCTTGGAGCGACATGCGCACGGCCTTTGATTTACGCCCCCTGGACCGTACAAGAGATCGCCGCGATGCGCACCCCAAAGCCCGACGCAAAATAAAAACCTGACCGGGGCGCTTTGACCCGCTAAAAGGCCAGCATGGACAGCTTGGTCAACAAGATCGCCGCCGCGAACGACGCCGCCATCGCGCATGCGGCGCGATTGTTGCGCGGTGGCGGTTTGGTCGCCTTTCCCACCGAAACCGTCTATGGCCTGGGAGCCGACGCCAGCAACGGCAAAGCCGTGGCCGGCATCTTTGCCGCCAAGGGCCGGCCCCGTTTCAATCCGCTGATTGTGCATGTGACCGACTTTGCGGAAGCCGAACGCCATGCCGCCTTCTCTTCAGATGCGAGCAGATTGGCGGAGCAATTCTGGCCGGGCGCTTTGACCATGGTGTTGCCGCGCCGCGCCGATACCACATTATCGGAGTTGGTGAGCGCCGGGCTGGGTACGGTCGCGCTCCGGGTCCCGGCGCATCCTGTCGCCGCCGCGCTGTTGCGGGAAGCAGGAATTCCGATCGCCGCGCCCAGCGCCAACCGCTCCGGCGCCGTCAGCGCCACCACGGCCGCGCATGTGGCGGAGAGTTTGGGGGACAAAGTGGATTTCATTCTCGATGGCGGACCCACAATTCTGGGACTGGAATCCACCATCATCGGATTCGATGGAAACCTGCCGGTGCTGCTGCGCCCCGGCGCCATCCCGCGGGCCCAGATCGAGGCTATCGTGGGACCGTTGGCAAAGGCCGGCGGAGAAATTCGCTCGCCGGGTCAACTTGAAAGTCATTATGCCCCCCAAGCCGCCTTGCGCCTGAATGCCCATGACCTTAATGCGGATGAAGCATTGCTGGGTTTTGGATCCTGCCAAGGTGCAACTTTGAATCTCAGCGCCAGCGGAGACCTTCGCGAGGCTGCCGCCAATCTGTTCGCCATGCTGCGCACCCTGGACAAAAGCGCGGCACGCATTGCGGTGATGCCGATTCCAGAAGCCGGCCTGGGCGAAGCGATCAACGACCGTCTGCGCCGCGCCGCTGCGCCGAGGACATCACATGAGTGAGATATTCAATCGGCTGAAGGATGCGGCGGGACCAAACGGTTCCAGCCAAGACGCGAAGGAAATCGCTCCCCACCTGGAAGAATGGCGCGGCCGTATCCAAGGCCAAAGCGCGTTGCTGCTCAAACCCGCCACCACCGAACAGGTCTCGGCGATCCTTTCCATCTGCCATCAGACCGGGACCGCCATCGTTCCCCAGGGCGGCAACACAGGCCTGGTGGGCGGCCAGATTCCCTTGCATGGCGAAGTGTTGCTGAGCCTGAAACGCATGAATCGCATTCGCGGCATCGACGCGGGCGGCATGACCATGACGGTGGAGGCTGGCGTCACGCTGAAAGAAACACAGGACGCCGCCGCCGCCGAACAGCTTCTGTTTCCCTTGAGCCTGGGTTCGGAAGGAAGCTGCACTATCGGTGGCAACATTTCCACCAACGCGGGTGGCAATCATGTGCTGCGCTACGGAATGATGCGGGCGCTTGTGCTGGGGCTGGAGGTGGTGCTGGCCGATGGCCATGTGCTGCCGATGCTGAAATCCTTGCACAAGGACAATACCGGATACGACCTGAAGCAGCTTTTCATCGGCGCGGAAGGCACCTTGGGCATCGTCACTGCCGCCGCCCTGCGGCTGTTCCCGCGCCCCACCCAGATGGTCACCGCCCTCACCGCCGTGCCATCGCCCAACGCGGCACTGAACCTTCTGGGTCATATGCAGGCCTGGACGGGCGGGCTGTTATCTTCGTTCGAGCTGGTGTCGCGGCCGACCCTGGATCTGGTTTTGAAAAACATTCCGGGCACCCGTGATCCCCTGGCCGCACCTTCACCCTGGTATGTGCTGATGGAAGTATCGGGTGGCGCGGGCGCCAGCCTGGAAGCGCTGACCCAATCCGCGCTGGAAGGCGCAATGGCGGCGTCGCTTGTGAGCGACGCCGTTGTGGCCCAGAATCAGGCTCAGGCCCGCAGCTTCTGGCACATGCGCGAAACGATTGCGGAAGCGGAAAAACGCGAGGGCGGCTCGATCAAGCACGATATCTCGGTACCGGTGGCCTCGATTCCGGCATTCATCGAGGAAGCCACGGCCGTGGTGGTGAAAAAATTCCCCGGTGCACGGCCAATCTGCTTTGGCCATATGGGCGACGGCAATTTGCATTTCAATTTTAATGCGCCTGTTGGAAGCGATGCGGCCTTTGCGGCCGAATGGGACGAGATGCAGCTCACGGTCCATGACATTGTGAAGCGCTATTCCGGCTCGATCAGCGCCGAACATGGCATCGGCCAGATGAAGCGTGATGTTTTGCCGCGCTACAAATCCAGTGAAGAGCTGGACGCCATGCGGGCGTTGAAACACGCCTTTGATCCGAAAAATATTCTCAATCCGGGCAAGACTGTACCGGCCGTGAAAAGGCTTTAGGCGGCTTCGGTCATCGCGGCTTCGGTCATCGCGGTTTCCGCCAGGCGCGGCGCAATCCGTGGTTTCTTGTTGGACATGGCGCTGATCGAAGCGGTGACGAAGGTCGCCGCGTAAGGCAGGCTCTGCACGCCCAGCATCACCATCCAGAGACTGACCGCAGGGTCCTCGAATCCGCGGTCGAAGCCCATCGAGATCATCGCCGCCAGAAGGCCGGCCAGCAGAACCGCCTCCTGCCACACCACCCGCAGAACCTGGCTGAACTGGGCCGGGTTTTCGCATTTGGGCGTGCGCATGAATGGCTTGCCAGCCGTCAACAGCCCCGACCACATCGCCTTGCCCACCGTATGGGTCAGCGAAAGCCCGGCCACCGACGCCATGATCGCGCCTCTCCCGCCGGAGCGAACCTTGGGCGGATAAAGCAGCAGAGTCTTGATCAGTTTGGTTGCAAACAACGCCATTGCCGCCGCCGACAAGGCCGGCATCGGCACATCGATGTAGCTGGGGATCGCCCACATCAGCACCGTCCAGATCAGCGCTGTGCAGGTCACCACCATGCCAAGCCCGTCGGAGATCCAGGGCAGCCAACCGGAAAGGAACTGATAGCGCTGCTCCCAGGAGAGGCCCGAGCCGCCCAGAAAAATCTCCCGGGCGTGCCGCTTCATGATCTGCATCGCGCCATAGACCCAGCGGTAGCGCTGGGACATGAAAGCTTCCAGCGTGTCGGGCTCAAGCCCCGCACCCATGGTCTGGGGTATATAGGCGGCTTCGTAGCCCGCCTCGAACAATTTGAGACCCAGCTCGGTGTCCTCGGTAATGCACCATTCGCTCCAACCGCCCACCTCTTCCAGAGCGTGTTTGGCGACGATGGTCATGGTGCCGTGCTGGATGATGGCATTGTGCTCGTTGCGCTCGACCATGCCGATATGGAAGAAGCCGCGATATTCCTCATACGCCATCGCCTTGAAGAGATTTTCATTGGCGTCGCGGTAATCCTGGGGGCCCTGCACCAGCGCGATCGACGGCGAAGCGAATAGCGGCATGGCGCGGCGCAACCAGAATGGTTCGACCTGGTAGTCACTGTCGATCACGGCAACATGCGTGACCGACGGATCGGTGAGCGCCAGGGCGCGATTAAGTCCGCCCGCCTTGAAGCCCGTGACATTGTCGAAATGAAAGAACCGGAAGCGCGGTCCCAGCGTCTTGCAATGGGCTTCCACCGGCCGCCAGACCTCGGGATCGGGCGTGTTATTGTCCAGAATAATCACTTCGTAATTGTCGTAATCCAGCCGGGCCAGGGCATCGACGGTCTCGATCACCATCTGCGGCGGTTCGTTGTAGGTGGGAAGATGGATGGACACGCGCGGACTCTTTTCCGCGATCGCGGCGGGCACCAAACGGCGATCCATCCGCCACAAGGACGCCGCCAGCTCGATCCCCTCGGTAAGGATGATGGCGCAGGCCAGCAGCACCAGCGGCGACATCGCGATCATGGCAACGATATCGCTGGGATCGATGTAGATCAGTGCCGTGGCATCGATCAGTGCCAGAAGTCCGGTCGAGACCAGCGCCACCAATCCACCCATCACAAGATATCCGGTCTGGCGCACCTTCGGCATGCGGCCCAGAATCAAAAGGCCCAATGACAAAGTGAGTATCGCGGCCAGAAGCGCGTAACCGCGCCATTCCGGAAAGCTGCGCAACATGCCGGTAAAGCCATATTTGGGACGACCGGTAGCATCGAACATCCCCCAGTAACGGCCGACCGCGCCTTCACCGGCATTCTTCCAGGGCTGATCGAACCCTTCGAGGAGATAATAATCGTAACCCTTTTCCTGCGCGTATTGGATGAAGGCGCGCACGAAATATGCCTCGTTGGCAAGCGAGGCTTCCGCCGAGCCCCGGGTGCGGCCTTCCGAAGGCCAGCCCGCTTCGCCGATCACGATCGGCTTGTCGGAAAAGGTCGATTGCGTGATATCGTAGAATTTTCCCACGGCGCGCATCGCGCTGTTGATATGGACACCTTCCCAATAGGGCAGCAGGTGAACAAAGATCACATCCACATGCTTGGCCACGTCCGGTATCACCACCCAGGTGGACCAGGTCTCGGCCGTGGTCACTTTGATCCGCGCCGGCAATGCGGCCCGCACGCGATCAAGATAGGCATCCAACTGTTCCGCCGAAACCGATCCGACCAGCTGCGTCTCGTTGCCGACAATGACGCGATCGATCACCCGGCGATTGGCCAGGGCCGTCTTGATCGCCAAATCGATCTGGAGCTCGTTCTTGGCAAGATCGGGACTGATCCAGATGCCCAGCGATACGATCATGCCGTAGCGGCGGGCAATCTCCGGCACCTTGTCCATGCCGCCATCCACCGTATAGGTGCGGATATGGCCGGTGACATGGGACAATTGCGACAGATCGCGGTCGATCTGCTCAGTCGTGACATGCAGTTGATCGCTGGTGCGGAACAGATGACTGGGATTATAGGCAATGCCGCGCACCTGGCCGTCCCAATCCGGCGCCACCACGGTATAGTCGCGGCTGGTCCAGAATAGCGCGCTGGCGCCCACCACCATGATGAGGGCGATGAGGATGCGCAGACGTCCGCCATTGCGCGTCTGGCCCCGCAAAAACTGTTCGATCCGGTTCAATATCACGTCCGGCTATTGCTGCTTGTCTTCGGGATCGTTGGGATCTGGGATATAGCCCGGCTCGCCTTTGCGCGGCGCCGGCGTGCTCGAAACCAGCGTAATGTCGAACACCAAAGTCTGATCGGGCGGAATGGCGCTGCCCGCGCCCCGTGCGCCGTAACCGATAATGGAGGGAATGACCAACTGCCAATGGTCGCCTTCGCGCATGAGCTGAAGCGCTTCGGTCCAACCCGGGATGACCTGATTGACCTTGAAAGAGGCCGGAAGCCCCGGCGAGGTTCCGTCGAATACGGAACCGTTGATCAGCGAGCCGGTGTAATAAACCTGGACCGTGTCGATCGCGGCGGGACGTCGGCCGAACCCGCTCTGCACGATCCGGATCTGAAGTCCGTCCGGTTTGATGATCACGCCCTTCTTTTGCGCATTGGCCGCAAGATAGGCGGCGTTGGCTTGCGGGCTGAGGGCCGGATCCGCGCTGAGCGCCGGCATGGCGGGCGTGGCAGGCGCCGCGGCAGACGCCGCCAGCGGCCAGATCAGAGCCGCCGCCACCATGACTGTCGCAAAGAATTTCATTGCACTCTCCCACGTCCCCACGGGTTGTCCGAATTTAGCGCGGCGCGGCCCGTCCCGAACAGGGTCCTGGGGCCCAAGAAACGACAGATTCTGGTGAATTTTAGGGCTCAGCCGCTATGGCCGAACGCCCGCATGATCACATGAACCAGCACGGCAAGGCCGAATACCGCCACCAGCACGCCGGAGCCGCGGTTGATGGCGCGCACCGCGCCATCGGTGATGCGGGTATGAAAGATGCCAATCACTGTGGTGAGGCACAGCCACCAGCCGGCCGAGCCGCCGACCACGCCGGCGACGACGAAGCCCGCATCGACATAGGAATTGGCGCCGCCCACCAGTCCATGAAAGCTGGCGAACATGGAGGCGAAAGCGATCAGGGTTGCCGGATTGGTGATGGTCAAAACAAAAGTCGAGACCATCGCCCGCACCAGGTTGGAAGCGCCGGTATCGTTCTTGTCGCCATCCTCGACCTTGCCCGTCATGGGCGACAAGACGGTGTGGGCGCCGAACCAGACCAGAAGCGCTCCACCTACGATCTCGATCAACGAATTGTAGCTCTGAATCAGTTGCGCGATCCAGGTCAGACCGAAAAAGGTGATGGCTGCAAATACACCATCGCCCAGCGCGGCGCCCAGACCGGAGACAAAGCCGTTGACCGGACCGAAGGTGAAGCTGCGCCGAATGCAAATGAGATTGACCGGACCGATCGGCACCGCCGCGATCAGTCCCATGACGACGCCGGACACTATGAGAAGGAAATAATTCATCAGCGGCCTTGGCAGAAAAAAAGCGAACGGAATTTGCGGCAGGCCATCATGGCCGATAGCCGGTCAGGTTGGCGGCGACGGTTCCAGCGTTTCGACAAATCGCAACGGCCTGCCCGTCGCGTTTCCAGTCAACGCAAAATCGCGCATGACAATTTGCCCGGCCAGTATGGCGGCCACGGCCCAACCCTTGGTCTTCATGCCGTCAAATGGCGTCCAGCCGCAGCGCGAGGCGATCCAGCTGTTTTCGATGGTCCGGGTGAGGCCCATATCCACGACCGTGAAATCCGCGTCATAGCCTTCGGCGATGCGCCCCTTGCCCGCAATCCCGAATATACGCTGCGGACCTGAGGCGGTGAGATCGATGAAACGCTCCAGGGTCATATTTCCCTTGTTGACGTGATCGAGCAGGATCGTCACCAGGGTTTGAACGCCTGGCATCCCCGAAGGCGTATCGGGATAGGTTTTGTCTTTTTCCGCCCGCGTATGCGGCGCATGATCCGAGCCGATCACATCGATCACGCCATCGCGCACGGCTTTCCACAATGCCTGGCGATGACTCTCGTCGCGGATTGGTGGATTCATCTGGGCATAGCTTCCCAACCGCTCATAGCATTCCGGTGCTGAGAGCGTGAGATGCTGCGGTGTGGTTTCGGCGGTGGCGAAATCCTTGGCATCGGCCAGCAACGGAATCTCGTCGCCGGTCGTGATATGCAGCACATGCAGGCGGCGTCCTGCCTGCTTCGCCAGCCGCAGGACCCGTTCGGTGGAAGCACGCGCGGCTTCGGCGTCACGCCAGACCGGATGGGTTTGCGGCTTGCCGCGCTCGGCCAGCGCCTTGCGTGCGATCAGCCTGTCTTCGTCTTCCGAATGGACCGCCATGCGCCGGCTGCCCGCCTTCAATGCGGCGAGAATATCGTCCGGATTGTTGAGCAGCAGCGATCCGGTCGAAGATCCCAGAAAGGCCTTGACGCCGCAAACACCGGGCAGCCTTTCGAGTTCGGCCAGCGCGCCGATATTGGCGGGCGTGGCGCCGACGTAAAAAGCATAGTTGCAATGCATCCGGCCTTTGGCGCGGGTGAGCTTGTCTTCCATCGCGGCATGGCTGGTGGTGGGCGGCGTGGTATTGGGCATCTCGAATACGCCCGTGACGCCGCCCAGAATGGCGGCGCGGCTGCCGGTTTCCAGATCTTCCTTATGCTCGTTGCCGGGCTCGCGGAAATGGACCTGGCTGTCAATGGCGCCGGGCAGGATGTGAAGGCCCTTGGCCTCGAAAATCTCCGCCGCCTTGGCATCGGCAAGGCTGCCGATGGCGGCGATGCGGCCAGAGATGACCCCGACATCCGCGGGGGCAATGCCGTTCGGGGTTGCCACGGTACCGCCCCGGATCAACAAATCGAATGATTTACCCATGCGAGGTGTGGGTTAGCTCCTCTGTGCCACCTTGGCAACCTTGACGCAGAGGATTACTTCCGGGGCCATGGAACCGCTTCATCTCAAGGATCGCGCCGTCATTGCCCTGGAAGGCGGCGAGGCGCGCGAATTCCTCCAAGGCCTTGTCACAAATGATACGGCGCGCTTGGCCCCGGCGACCGGCCTTTATGCGGCGCTGCTGACGCCGCAAGGCAAGATCCTGTTCGACTTCCTGATGGCCGAAGGCGACGGCGCGATATTGCTCGATTGCGCCGCAGATCGGGCGGCAGCTCTGGTCAAGCGGCTCACCATGTACCGCCTGCGCGCCAAAATCGGAATCGCGCTCAGGCCACAACTTTCGGTCTATGTCGGCCTGACCGGCAGACCGGCGGAACGCGCCGTCACTTTCGCCGACCCCCGGGTGGCGGCGCTTGGACCGCGCAGTATCGGCGCCAGCGCCGAGATGCCGGATTTTCTGCAAGGACCCGCACCCTATCATGCCCGCCGTCTCGCATTGTGCGTGCCGGAAGGCGCTGATTTCGGCAGCGACAAGATATTGGCGCTGGATGCGGGGCTGGGGGAATTAAACGGCGTCACTTTCGACAAAGGCTGCTATGTCGGCCAGGAATTGACGGCGCGGATGAAACACAGGGGCACGGCGCGCAAGCGGATCCTTGCGGTGCGCGCCGACAACCCATTGCAACCGGGCGCGAAAATCATCGCCGGTGACAGTGAGATCGGTGAGATCATTTCGACTTATGGTTCGGAGGGCTTCGCGTTGGTGCGCCTGGACCGTTTGGAGGAAGCGAAATCGCCATTGATCGCCGATACAATTCCGGTGACCATCACCAGACCGGCATGGTTGCAGACATGAAAGATAAATTACGCTGTGCATGGCCCGGCGCCGACGCGCAGTATGTCGCGTATCACGACACCGAATGGGGCGTGCCGGAATATGACAGCCGGGCGCTTTACGAAAAGCTGGTGCTGGATGGATTCCAGGCCGGTCTGAGTTGGATCACCATCCTCAGAAAGCGGGAAAATTTCCGCAAGGCTTTTCATGGCTTCGATCCGCATCGCATCGCCCGCTATGGCGCGCGCGACATCGACCGGCTCCTAAAGAATGACGGGATCGTTCGCAGCCGTGCCAAGATCGAGGCCGCGGTCAAGGGCGCCAAATTGTGGCTGGAGATCGAGGAAGAGCCCGGCGGCTTTCGCGACTTCATCTGGAAACATGTCGATGGCAAACCGGTGAATCGGCGCGCCAAGTCCAGGGATCAGATTCCCACTCAAAATGAGATGAGCGAGGGCCTGGCCCATGACCTCAAGCAGCGCGGCTTCAAATTCTGCGGCCCGGTGATCTCCTACGCGTTTGCCCAGGCCGTCGGCATGGTCAATGACCATGTCACCACCTGCTTCCGCCACGCCGAGTGCATGCGATTGGACAAGCATTGATCCAAATCCGGATCTGTCGCGCAACCGCGGAATGAAACCGATCATCGTCTGGTTCCGCCAGGATCTGCGTTTGGCCGACAATCCCGCTCTCGGTTTTGCGGCGCGTTCGGGGCGCCCCCTCGTCTGCCTTTACATTCTGGACGACGAAACACCTGGCAATTGGAGATGGGGCGGCGCGGCACGCTGGTGGCTGCACCATTCGCTGATGGCGCTGGGCAAGACCTTGAACAATCACAAAGGCGGCAGGCTGGTGTTGCGCCGCGGCCATGCCGGTAAAATTCTTAAATCCATCGCCGAGGAAATCGGCGCGGACATGGTGACATGGAATCGCTGTTACGAGCCATTTGCGATGACGCGCGACAATGTATTGAAACAAGAATTGATCAATGACGGCATCGCAGTCGAAAGCTTCAACGCGTCTCTTCTGTTCGAACCCTGGGAAATAGCGACCAAGCAGGGAAGGCCATTTCGCGTCTTCACCCCGTTCTGGAAAGTTCTGCGGGAAAAGACGGAGCCCGGCAAATGCCATCCCGCACCCCGGAAACTCATCTTCCACCAAACCGTCTCCGGCGACGATCTCGGCAGTTGGAAGCTGCTGCCTGACAAACCCGACTGGGCGAAGAGTTTTGACTGGGTGCCGGGCGAAGCGGCGGCGCAGCGCGTACTGTCATCGTTCGTGGACGGCATCGCAGACTATGCCGGGGCACGGGACATACCCGGCGTCGACGGCACGTCGCGGCTCTCGCCTCATCTCAATTGGGGAGAAATCAGCCCTCGCCAAGTCTGGCACGCGGCCAAAGCTTCGCCACATGCGCGCAGCCTGGGGGCCCAGGCTTTTCTCAAGGAACTGGGCTGGCGTGAATTCTGCGCCCAGCTTCTTTTCCACAATCCGGATCTTCCCGAAGAACCGTTCGACAAACGCTTTGTGAAATTCCCCTGGCGTGACGGCAATGACGAATTTCGTGCCTGGACCTGCGGCGAAACCGGCATCCCCATTGTCGATGCCGGCATGCGCCAGCTGTGGCGGACGGGTTGGATGCACAATCGCGTGCGCATGATCGTGGCGTCGTTTCTGATCAAGCATCTGGGTATCCACTGGAAACACGGTGAGGAATGGTTCTGGGATACGCTGGTGGATGCCGGTCTCGCCAACAACGCCGCCAACTGGCAATGGGTGGCGGGATCGGGTGCCGATGCGGCGCCCTTTTTCCGGATTTTCAATCCTGTCTTGCAGGGCGAGAAATTCGATCCGGACGGTCGCTATGTCCGCCATTTTGTTCCCGAATTGAATGACATATCCGGCAAATACCTCCACCATCCCTGGGACGCGCCCACGCCGCCGAGAGATTATCCCGCGCCGATTGTGGATTTGGCCCAAGGCCGGATGCGCGCCCTCAAAGCCTTCAAAGCGCTCGGCAAGGGTTGAAGCCCGCAGGAGAGCCCTTTAGATTTACGCCATGGTTCTTGCGGATGTCATCGCGGCGATCGGCAACACGCCGTTGATCCGCCTTAAGCGCGCCTCGGAACAGACCGGTTGCGAGATTCTCGGTAAAGCCGAATTCCTCAACCCCGGCCAGTCGGTCAAGGATCGCGCGGCCTTGTTCATCATCCGTGACGCCATGGCGCGCGGCGCGCTCAAACCCGGCGGCACAATCGTCGAGGGCACCGCCGGCAATACCGGTATCGGCCTGGCGCTGGTGGCGAACGCCATGGGCTTCAAAACCGTGATCGTGATCCCCGAGACCCAAAGCCAGGAAAAGAAGGATGCGCTGCGCCTGATGGGTGCGGAACTGATCGAAGTGCCTGCCAAGCCCTATCGCGATCCCAACAATTATGTCCGCCTGTCGGGACGCTTGGCCGAGGACATGGCGCGCACCGAGAAGAACGGCGCGATCTGGGCCAATCAATTCGACAATGTCGCCAACCGCCAGGCTCATATCGAAACCACCGGTCCGGAGATCTGGGCGCAGACCAACGGAAAGATCGACGGCTTTACCTGCGCCGTCGGCAGCGGCGGAACCTTGGCTGGTGTCGCCATCGCCTTGAAACAGCGCAATCCCGCCGTAAGGATCGCCGCCGCCGATCCTTTGGGGGCTGCGATCTATTCCTGGATCAAGACCGGCAAACTGGAATCGCACGGTTCTTCCATCACCGAAGGGATCGGCCAGAACCGCGTCACCGCCAATCTGAAAGACGCGCCGATCGACGACGCCTATGAAATTCCCGACGAAGAGGCCCTGCCCGTGATCTTCGATCTGCTGGAGCATGAAGGCCTGTGCCTGGGCGGCTCATCCGGCATCAATGTCGCGGCCGCGATCCGCATGGCCCACGACCTGGGCCCGGGGCATACCATCGTCACCATGCTCTGCGACTATGGCAATCGCTACCAGAGTAAATTGTTCAACCCGGATTTTCTGAAAGGAAAGGGACTGCCCGCGCCGCGCTGGCTGACACAGACGCGCGCGCCGATCAAAGTCCCGTTTGAGAAATGAACGACATCGTATCCGCCGAATGGTTGAAGCAGCATCTGAATCAGGTCCGCGTATTGGATGCCTCCTGGTACATGCCTGCCGACAAGCGCGATCCCAAAGCGGAATTCGAAACCGCGCATATACCCGGCGCGGCCTTCTATGACATCGATGCGCTGTCGGATCACGCCACGTCCCTGCCCCATATGCTGCCAATGCCAGAACAATTCGCACGCGATGCGGGCGCTTTGGGTGTCGGCGATAGCGACATGGTGGTGGTCTATGACGGCAATGGCATCTTCTCCGCGCCGCGCGTGTGGTGGGCCATGAAAGCCATGGGCCATGACAAGGTTGCGGTGCTGGATGGCGGCATGCCGGCCTGGAAAGCGGCGGGCGGTGCGCTGGAAAGCGGACCGGCCAAACCCAACCCCGCCACCTTCACGCCGCGGCCGAATGGCGCGATCCTGCGCGACTTCGGCGCCGTGAAAGCCGCGCTGGGCAACACCCAGGTGCTGGACGCGCGTAGCGCGCCACGTTTTGAAGGCAGCGAAGCCGAACCGCGCCCCGGCCTGAAATCCGGTCACATGCCAGGCGCCGCCAACATCCCCTATCGCGCTGTCCTCACCGCCGACAACCGGTTGAAGGACGATGCCGCGCTGCAGAAACTCTTCGCCGAGAAAGGCGTCGATCTGCGTGCGCCGATCATCACCAGTTGCGGCTCCGGCGTTACCGCCGCGATCCTGATGCTGGCGCTGGAAAAGCTGGGCAGCCGACAGGTCGCGATCTATGACGGCTCCTGGACGGAATGGGGCGGCCGTGACGACACCCCGATTGCGACAGGTCCCGCCTGATGTCGGCCAGCGGAAGTCCCCGCCGCATTCCCATGACCGTCACCTTCCTGGAAATGACGGCCAAGCCCGCCGCGCTGCCGCCGCCCCTGCCGCGCGGCAAGATCGCGTTCCTCAAAAGCGAGCATCCGCCGGTGCAATTCTACCGCTATCTTTACGACGCGGTGGGCAGCAAATATTTCTGGGTCGATCGCAAGAAGCTCTCCGACGACAAGCTGACGGAAATCATTCATGCGCCCACCAATCACCTTTATGTTCTGTATACGGAAGGAACCCCTGCCGGGATGGCCGAGCTGGAAATGCGCGCCGACGGCGCCGCCAATATCGCCTATTTCGGGCTGACCCCGGAAGCGACGGGAAAAAGGCTGGGCTTTTTCTTTCTCTATCAGACCTGCATGAGCGCCTGGGCGCAACCGATCACCAAATTGCTGGTCAACACCTGCACTCTGGATCACCCTCGCGCCCTGCCGCTCTATCAACGCATGGGGTTTAGTCCCTACGCGCGGGAAGAACGTTTCGTGGAATTGCCCTGACCGGGGATTGAAGGCACAGTCCGACCGGGCAATTCCAAGGCGCGCCATGACCCCGACCGACGGCAAAGAACTGACCTGGCGCGGCATTATCTTGGGCGTGGCCCTCACCTTTCTTTTCACCGCCGCCAATATGTATCTGGGACTGAAGGTGGGGCTAACTATCGCCACCTCGATCCCGGCCGCGGTGATTTCGATGGCATTGCTGGGCCTGTTGCCCGGCTCCAATATCCGCGAGAACAATATCGTGCAGACCGTGTGCTCGGCGGCTGGGGCCTTGGCCTCGGTCATCTTCATACTGCCTAGCCTTGTGATCATTGGCTGGTGGACGGGTTTTCCATTCTGGACCTCCTTCCTTGTCTGTGCCGCGGGCGGTGTGTTGGGCGTGCTTTTCACCATCCCGTTGCGCCGCGCTTTAGTGACGCAATCCGATCTGCCCTATCCGGAAGGTGTGGCGGCCGCCGAAGTGCTCAAAGTGGGCGCCGACATGCGTGCCGAAAATCCCGAAGCGCGCGAGGGTTTGCTGGCGGTGGCCTATGGCGCGCTCGCGTCTGCCGGGCTTGCGATCGCGACCGCGATGCGGCTGGCCGCGGACGGGGCGCATGGGGTTTTCCGCACCGGCGCCGTGGCGGCAACCGGCTACAGCTTTTCGTTTTCCCTGGCACTGGTGGGCGCCGGTCACTTGGTGGGAATCTCCGTGGGGCTCGCCATGCTGGTGGGAATTTTGATCGCCTGGGCCGGGGCCGTGCCCCTGCTCACCACGATGACACCGATGCATGGCGATCTGGCGAGCTTTGTCAGCGGCGTTTGGCGTAATGATGTGCGATTCATGGGCGCGGGGGCGATGGCTGTGGCGGCCATCTGGTCCCTGCTTCGGACCATGGGGCCCATTGTCGGCGGGCTCAAGACCATGATGCGGGCACAAGGAAGAGCGCGTGATCTTGTCGACCGGACAGACCGCGATATGCCCTTTCCCATTATCCTCGCGATTGGCGTGGTTTCGACCGCGATCACCACCTGGCTGGTATGGCGCTTCAGCGGCGAGACAGGTCTGACGGATTCCGCGCTTCTGATCGCGCTATTCTCGATCCCGTTGATCCTGGCCGGCGGTTTCTTTGTCTCGGCCATCTGCGGCTATATGGCGGGACTGATCGGCTCCTCCAACAGTCCTATCTCGGGCGTTGGCATTCTAGCGACAGTAGGCACGGCATTAGGCCTGGTGGTTCTGTTCGGCGGCCATGACACCAAACCCTTGGTGGCGATTGCACTGTTCATCACCGCTATCCTGTTTGCGGTGGCCTGCAGCTCCAACAACAATCTGCAAGACTTGAAGACCGGCCAGTTGGTGGCCGCAACACCCTGGCGTCAGCAAGTGGCGTTGCTTGCAGGCGTGGCCGCCGCCACAGTCACCGTGCCTGTCGTGCTCAATCTTCTGGGACAGGCTTATGGCTTTGCCGGCGCCGCCAATCTTCACACTGTCACGTCTCAACCATTGGCGGCGCCTCAGGCCAACTTGATGGCCGCACTGGCGCAAGGCGTGATTGGCGGCAAGCTCAACTGGAATCTGATCGAGATCGGCGCCGTGGTCGGAGCAGGCATCGTGTTACTGGACGAGATCCTGCACATGGCCAAACTGTTGCGCATTCCGCCTCTGGCGGTGGGCTTGGGGATTTATCTTCCGATGGAGGCCACCCTCCCCGTAGTGGTCGGGGCGGTGATCGGCTGGCTCTATAATCGCAGCATACGCGGCGAGCGCGCCAAGCGCTTGGGCGTGCTGGTAGCCTCAGGCCTGATCGTGGGCGAAAGCCTGTTCGGCGTGATCAATGCCGGCTTGATCGTCGGCTTCAATCGCGACGCGCCACTGGCCTTGGTATCTTCGGATTTCAGTTTGCCCGGCCCCATCGCAATCCTCGGCTTCGCGGGCCTGATCGTATTTCTTTATGGCTGGCTGCTGCGCCGGGCACGCGCCGCGTGACCACACCGCGCGCACTCTTCGACCAGCCGCGAGGCCTGGCCTTCCTGTTCGGAACCGAAATGTGGGAACGCTTTTCCTATTATGGGATGCGCGCCCTCTTGGTGGGGTACCTGGTCAAATACCTTCTCCTTCCTGGGCATGTCGAACAGGTCTGGCTATATCCGCAGATCAAGGGTTTTTACGAGATGCTGGCCGGGCCGCTGGGCGTCCAGCCCATGTCCGCATTCATTTATGGCACCTATACCGGGCTGATCTATGCCACGCCCTTGCTGGGCGGCTGGATGGCGGACCGCTACTTCGGCCAGCGCCTGATCGCGCTGAGCGGGATCGTGATGATGGCGTTCGGCCATTTCATGATGGCGTTCGAGAATCTGCTGTTCCCCGCCTTGGCGCTTTTGATCGTGGGCGGCGGCTTCTTCAAGACCAACACATCCACGCAAGTTGGCCTGCTGTATGAAAAAGGCGATCCCCGCCGCGACAGCGGCTATTCCATCTTCTATGTCGGAATCAATCTTGGAGCATTCCTCGCCCCCTTTGTCTGCGGCACCCTGGGTGAAGAAGTGGGCTGGCGTTACGGCTTCGGCGCCGCCGGTGTCGGCATGCTGCTGGCTCTGGCCGTCTATCTGATCGGCTGGAAGGATTTGCCGCCCGAACCGCCGCGCGCAATGCGCGCCAAGCAGCCGCGCCCGCCATTGACCAAGGCGGAATGGAAATCCGTTGGCGCCCTGTTCCTGCTGGTCATTCCCTTGACGCTGTATTGGGCGTGCAACGAACAGCAGGGCAATACCGTTGCCCTTTGGTCGATGGACAATACCGACCGGGCGATCTTCGGCTGGAACATCCCTTGGACCTGGTTCCAGTCCTTCAATCCCGGCGTGATCTTTTTCGGCACGCCCATGCTCCTGGCGCTTTGGCAGCGCCAGGGCGCAGGCGCGCCCAGCAGCACCATGAAAATGGCTTGGGGCTGCTATCTGATGACGATTGCCAATCTGGTGATGGCATTTGCCGCCTGGCATCTGGGCGCCGGCAAATCGAATTGGCTGTGGCTGGCGGTCTATTTCGTCATCATGACGGTGGGCGAGATTTATCTTTATCCCGCCAGCCTATCCCTGTTTTCAAAAATCGCGCCCTTGCGGATCGTCTCGCTGATGATGGCGGTGAATTTCCTGCCCAATTTCCTGGGCGGCGGCTTCCTGCAGGGCTGGCTGGCCAGTTACTGGGACAAGATGGACAAATCCTTGTTCTTTGTGATGATTGCCCTGATCGCGGCCGTCGCGGGACTGGCCATCCACGCCGTCGATCGCCCGTTGCGGCCCCTGCTTGAGGAAAAAACCTAAGTGTCAACGAAGCACGACAAACCAGACACCGTCATTGTCAGCGCCGGCCGCATGAGCGATTCCCATTTCGGCGCCGTCAACACCCCTGTCTATCGCGCCTCCACCATTCTGTTCCCGGATGTCGCCAGCCTGGCGCCCGGCAAGCAGCTCTACACCTATGGCCGGCGCGGCACGCCGACTTCGCATAGCCTGGAAGATGCGATCGGCGCGCTGGAAGGCGGCGCCCAAGTGGTGCTGGTGCCGTCGGGTTTGAACGCGGCAACGACCGCGATCTTGTCCGTGGTGAGCAGCGGCGACCACATGCTGGTGACCGACAGCGTCTATGGCCCGACCCGGCATTTCTGCGACACCACGCTAAAGCGCCTTGGCGTCGAGACAACTTATTACGCGCCGAATGCCGACATCGCGCCGCTGCTCAAGCCCAACACCAAGGTGGTGGTCTGCGAGAGCCCCGGTTCGCTCACCTTCGAAATCCAGGACATCCCCGCCATCGCCAGGGCCGCCCATGCCCGTGGCGCGTCGGTGCTGATGGACAATACCTGGGCGACGCCGCTTCTGTTCGACGCCCATGGCCATGGCGTCGATCTTTCCATCCAGGCGGGCACCAAATATCTGGGCGGCCATGCCGATGTGACCATCGGCTATGTCAGCGCCAACCAAAGTCATGCCGCGCGCCTGAAAGAAACCCACGGCAATATGGGCCTTGCCGCCAGCGGCGATGACTGCTTCCTGGCATTGCGCGGGCTGCGCACCATGGCGGTGCGTTTGAAGCGCCATCAGGAAACCGCAACCAAACTCGCCCAGTGGCTGGGCGCCCGCCCCGAAGTGGCGCGAATACTATACCCCGCCCTGCCCGGCGATCCCGGCCATGCCCTGTGGAAGCGTGATTTCAAGGGTGCCTGCGGTCTGTTCGGATTCGAGCTGAAACCGGTATCCGAGGCGGCCGTGGCCGCTTTTGTGGACGGGATGCAGCATTTCGGAATCGGCTATTCCTGGGGCGGGTTTGAAAGTCTGATCCTTCCCAGCCATATCCATCGTGCCACCGCATCCTTCGATGCCAAGGGACCGGTGATACGCATTCATGCCGGGCTTGAGGATGCCGACGATCTGATCGCCGATCTGGAACTGGGCCTGGCCCGTCTTAAGGACATCAAGTGACTGACACGCTGACCGATGCCGCCTTCCTCGCCGCCGTCCATTTCGACGATCGCGGCCTGGTGCCCGCGATCGCCCAGTCCGCCGCCACCGGCCAGGTTCTGATGATGGCCTGGATGAACCGGGAAACCTTGCAGACCAGCCTGGCGACAAGGGAAGTCACCTATTGGTCGCGCTCGCGCCAGAAAGTCTGGCGAAAGGGCGACACCAGCGGCCATACCCAAAGGCTGGTGGAAGCCCTGCTGGATTGCGACGGCGATGTGGTGCTTTTGAAGGTGGACCAACTGGGTCCGGCCTGCCACACCGGGGCGCCAAGCTGCTTCTTCCGCCAGCTGGCCTGAACGAACCGCAATTTCATGCGCTATAGTGGACTCAAGCCGCGCTGCCGCGGCCCTGGAGCTTCATGGCCGATCTCCGCATGCCTGCCCGCGTACCTGTGACCGATGCGCTGACCCCCAAATTCATGACCGCCGTAATCGCGGCCGTGGTGGTATGCGGGCTTTATTTCGGACGCCCGGTGCTGATGCCCTTGGCGCTGGCGGTGTTGATGTCTTTCGCCATCGCGCCGCTGGTGGCGGTGCTGCGTCACCTGCGGCTGGGGCATGTCCCCGCCATCCTGCTCAGCCTGGCGCTGGCGCTGGTGATCCTGTCGGCGATCGGCGCCTTTGTCGGCGCGCAATTCGCGGGTCTTGCCGGCGATCTGCCCCGCTACCAGACCAATATCGGCCACAAAATCCAATCCATCCGCGGCTCGACCGGTCACGGCACCATCGCCCGGCTGAACCAGACCATCGAAATTTTGGCCGATCAGATCACCGGTAACCGCGATCAGCAGAACCAGCCCGTCGCCGGCGCACTGCCGGAAGAAAAGCCGGTGCCGGTGGAGATACGCCGCCAAACCGTCGCACCCTGGGAAGTAGCCCAGACCATCCTGGGCCCGCTTCTGGAACCGCTGGCCACCCTGGCGCTGGTGCTGGTGTTTGTCGGTTTCATCATGCTGCAGAAGGATGACCTGCGAGACCGCTTCGTGCGGCTGGCGGGATCGAACGACATGCAGCGCACGGCGGTGGCTTTGGATGAAGCGGCGTCGCGGCTGTCGCGTTACCTGGCGTTGCAGACCATCATCAATGCCTGTTTCGGCGCCACCATTGGGGTTGGGCTTTTTCTGATCGGGGTTCCCAATTCCGGCCTGTGGGCGCTGATCGGCATGCTGTTCCGCTTCGTGCCTTATGTCGGCGTACCCATCGCCTTTCTATTTCCCGCCACCTTGGCGGTGGCGGTGGATCCCGGCTGGTCGATGCTGTTTTCGACCATGGCGCTGTTCGGGTCGGTCGAAGCCATTGTCGGCCAGATGATCGAGCCTTTTGTCTATGGCCGCAGCATGGGACTTTCCGCCGTGGCGGTGGTGGTGGCGGCGGTGTTCTGGACATGGCTGTGGGGGCCTGTCGGTCTCTTGCTCTCCACGCCGCTCACCATGTGCTTCGTCGTTCTGGGACGGCATATCGATAGCCTGAAATTCCTGGACGTGATGCTGGGCGACACGCCGGCGCTCAAGACCGAGGAAAGTCTCTATCTGCGAATGCTGGCGGAGGACCCGGACGATGCCACCGAGGACGCGGAGGAGTTTCTGCGTCACAGCACCTTGGCGGCCTATTATGACGAGGTCGTCGCCCGCGCTCTGATGCTGGCGCAGGCGGACGTCAATCGCGGCGTGCTCGACGCGACACGGCAGACGCGCATCCGCGATGCGATCGAAGGCGTGATCCTCAATTTGTCAGAGCGCAAGGACGAAACTGGCATCAAGCCGGTCGAATTGCCGCCTGCCTGGCGGGGTGGCAAGCCGGTTCTGTGCATTGCCGGACGCGGGCCGCTGGACGAGGCCGCGGCGATGCTGTTGGTGGACATGCTGCAGAAATACGGCGTGGGAGCGCAGGTGGTGTCGTCGGATCAGTCATCAGCGGCCCAAATCGCTTCCCTGGACGTGACGGCCGTGCAAGTGATCTGTGTTTCCTACCTGGAACCGGGCACCTACAAAAACGCGCGCTATCAAGTGCGCCGGCTGCGCAAGCATGCGCCGGGCGTGCCGGTGATGGCGGTGTTCTGGGGCCTGGGCGATGATCATTCGCGTTATTTGGACAGCATCGAAGCGACCGAATGCGATGTCGTCACCACCGGCCTGAAGGAGACCATCCACCATGTGCTGGTCTTCGCGCGGCGTTCCGCAAAATCGGATGTTGAAAAAGCAGCGGAATAGCCGATATCCCGGGGCGAAGAGGACAATGCTGGAGTTTGGCGATATGCTCCCTCGTCAAAGGTCGTGACAATTCGAATTCTTCTGGAGACACTCCATGCACACCGTCATGTGGACTTTCAAGCTGCCCACTGGCATGGCAAAGGCCGAGGTGGTCGAGACCATCAAGGCCACGGCGCACAATTACGAAGGCATCCCGGGATTGATCCGCAAATATTACGGGATCACGCCGGACGGCACGGCGCTGGTCGGCATCTATCTTTGGAAAAACCGGGATGCCGCCGACACGTTCTATACCGCCGATTGGACCGCGAAAATGGCCACGCGTTGGGCCTCGACGCCCGATCGCCAGGACTGGGAAACGCCGATGGTGGTGGAAAGCGCGGAGCGGCGCCTGGTTGCCGCCGAATAACCAACGCCTCTTTGAGGCGATGGCGACTCCGGTTGGATTCGAACCAACGACCACCGGCTTAGAAGGCAGGTGCTCTATCCAGCTGAGCTACGGAGTCTTACCGACAATCTAGGGCAAAAACCTTCAAAGAATTAGCCCGAAACGACTTCGTCGCCCCCCAAGAATCCGGCCCGAAAGATACGGCTCCAAAAGCCGTGGCCAGTTATAGGAATCTGCAGAGCGAGGGCCGCGTCAGCGGACAGCCCGAGCCTCCGCACTAATGCGACCAGGGCTGCTTGCGGTCGAAACGGAAATTGTCGGAATAAGATTTCGCCCGCGGCGTGACCCCATGCGGCTCATAGACCTGGTAGGCGATGCCATGCTTTTCGGCATAGGCGACCGCCTCCTCCCGCGTGTCGAACTCCAGCGCCAGCTGCTGGCGCATATCGTTCGAGCTGGTCCAGCCCATCAGCGGATCGGGCACCCGCGCGCTTTCCGGTACATATTCCAACAGCCATGACTTCGACCGGGCTTTTCCCGACTGCATGGCGTTCTTGGCCGGTCTGTAAATGCGCGCGCGCATGTCCGTATTCCTCAGTTCACACGGTGTTTCACTCCACCGTCCTTATATCACAATCCGCCCTCGCTATGCGCGGGTAGCGGTCCTCCGTTTTCGTAAGCGTGCTACGCACGCGAACGAAAACGGGGATGGTCGGAGCGGTGTGATTCGAACACACGACCCTCTGCTCCCAAAGCAGATGCGCTACCAGGCTGCGCTACGCTCCGGCTCTGACTGAATTGCGTCCGGTTCCATACACGCTGTGCCGGGGGCGGGCAACCGAACCCCGAAATGCTTCATTAATGGGTCTTTTTGGCCAGGTCCGGGGCGTGAATCTTTGCGCCCTCGACGATCCCCAGCGCCGCGGCACGGCCCCCATTCAGTTCGATCACCAGCTCAATCGGCTCGCCGGAGGGGATGTTTTCCCGCGAATAGGGTGTGGCGTTTTCCTTGATCCGCGCAATCGTGCCGTCGGCACGGACGAACAGCATGTCCAGGGGAATGACGGTATTTTCCATCCAGAAACTCACCAGCTGGGGCGTGTGGAAATCAAACAGCATGCCCGCATCGGGCGCCATCGACATCCGGTACATCAGACCTCGCTCGCGGGTTTCATCGTCGGCGGCGACCTCCACCGAGAAGGCATGGGGGCCGGCCTTGGTGTCGATGTTGATGGTTTCGACCGGCAGGCTGGGCGGCGGCGCAGCCGATGCGCTGGCGGAAAAAACCAGCGCCAGAAAGCCAAGGACAAGAGGGAGCCGCGCGCGCATCGTTTTTCCTCGAAAAGAAGGCTCCTGCTTAAAAGCGGGCGTCGCGGAAATCAATCGGCGGGAGCTTTAATCCAGCAATTCCAACTCGGCCGCCAGCTCGCCCTTGGGGCCGTCCCCGATCCGGAGTCGCACATTCTGGCCCTCGCGCAACTCGCCGATCCCGGAAAGCCTGAGGGTCTCCATATGCACAAAGATGTCCGCCGTGCCAGGTCCGCGCGAGAGAAAACCATAGCCCTTGGCGCGGTTGAACCATTTGACCACACCCTCATGCCAGGCCCCGCGCGGCTGCGCGATCGGCCGCGGCACCCGTTCGGCGTGGTTGGGCATGGGATGCGCGGTGGAATTGTCCAGCGAGACCAGCCGGCACGCCTGCAAGCCCCGTGCGCCCGGGATCACGTCACAAACCACGGTGGCGCCTTCCTTGATCATCTTGAAGCCGGACTGCCGCACACAAGCCTGGTGCAGCAAAATGTCGGCGCTGCCGTCCGACGGCGCGATGAAGCCGTAGCCCTTGGCGAAATCGAACCATTTCACCTGGCCTTGTATTCTGGAAGACTCGGTCTGCGTGGGCGCCTTTCGCGCGTCCGGCGAGGACGGTTGTGCGCCGTGCTCCATCGAGACCTCCATTATTCTTGTTCTTGCCTGAACCCTGCCACAAACAATCGTGTTGGTAACTCAATTTACAATGCCTCGCAGGAATATTTTTTGGCGCGCGCGTGATCGCAGGTTGTAACTTTTATCGTCCCGGTTGCAGTTCGGCATTCGCGTGCCTTCCTTGCGGCTTTCTTGGTGCTTGTACTTTTGACGGCGGCGGCGGACACTTCGCGGGTGAGCGAGGAACTCCAAACTGCGGCGGCGTGGCTGGTGGCCGGTCACAAGGTCGCACTGGGAACAGTGATTCAGACTTGGGGTTCGGCGCCGCGTCCTGCCGGCAGCCAGATTGCCGTGCGCGATGACGGTGCATTTCTCGGTTCCGTATCGGGGGGCTGTGTCGAGAGCGCCGTGATCGAGGCAGCGCTGCAAACCATCGCAGATGGCGAAAGCCGCAATCTGGAGTTCGGCGTCACCGATGCCCGGGCCTGGGACGTCGGGCTCGCCTGCGGCGGCCGCATCCGGATTTTCGTCGAAGCGATCGGCGAATGAAACGCGCAACGCTTGATGCGTTGACGGATGGCGGCGCCAGGACCTGGGTGCGGGCCTTGGACCGGTCGGATGGCAGCGAAAAGCTGATCGACCCATTTTCCGACGAATCACCGCTTGGCTTGGCGGCCCGGGCCGCCGCCCGGTCAGATACCAGCGGCGAGATTAAAATCGATGAGCGCAATTGGTTCCTGGAAGTCCACAATCCCCCCCTGGAACTTGTCCTGGTCGGGGCTGTCCATATCGCCCAGCCGCTGGCGGCGATGGCCCGGCTGGCGGGCTATGCGGTGCGCGTTGTCGATCCACGCGCCGCCTTCGCCACCGAAGCCCGCTTTCCGGGCGTGACGCTTCATCCGGATTGGCCGGACGCGTTTTTTGCCAAGACCCCTGCCGGGAACCGCACCGCGCTTGTCGTCCTGGCGCATGACCCCAAGATAGATGACCCGGCGCTTGAGGCGGGTTTGACATCGCCCGCTTTCTATATCGGCGCCCTGGGTTCCAAGAAGACCCATGCGGCACGTCTGGAGCGGCTGGCGGGGCGGGGTTTTGCGCAAGAAGCCCTGGCCCGCATCCGCGGACCGGTGGGACTTGCCATCGGGGCCCGCAGCCCTGCCGAAATAGCTCTTTCGATTTTGGCGCAAATGACCCAGACTCTGCGCACCTGACAGGGTTTGCGACAAATCCTTGTTTGCGTGGGGGCACGCGATGACCACAAAGTTGCGTTCAATGAACAAGGACGAGACCAAGCCACATATCCTTCTGGTCGAGGATGCCCGTGATATCCGCGAACCCCTGGCGCGCTATTTGCGCGAACATGGATATCGCGCCACCACCGCGCCGGATTCCGCTGCCGCCCGCAAAGTTCTGAAAGGATCGGCGATCGATCTTCTGGTGCTGGATATCATGATGCCCGGCGAGGATGGACTCAGCCTTTGCCGGTCCATTCGCGAGACCTCACAAATCCCCGTGATCCTTCTGACCGCCCGGGGCGAGGAAGTGGACCGCATTATCGGCCTGGAGATGGGTGCCGACGATTATATCGCCAAGCCCTTCTCGCCGCGTGAATTGATTGCCCGGGTTACCGCCGTGCTGCGGCGTACCCAGGCGCTGCCGCCACGTCAGAAGCCGCCCGGCGCCGAACGCATCCGGTTCGGAGAATGGACCCTGGACACCGGCCAGCGCGAATTGATCGGTCCGGACGGAGTGGCGCTGCCTTTATCCTCCGGCGAATTCAGGCTGCTCACCGCGCTGCTCGAACGGCCGAAGATCGCGCTGACCCGCAACCAGCTGCTCGATCTCACCAAGGGGCGCGACGCCGACCTGTTCGACCGTTCGATCGATAACCATGTCAGCCGGCTGCGCAAGAAAATCGAACCCGATCCCAAGAATCCCCGCTATATTAAGACGGTCTGGGGAGGCGGCTACATCTTTGCGATGGAGCCGGAAGCGGCGTGAAGGGACGACTTAAAATCTGGCCGCGTACCCTGGTGGTGCAATTGATCGCGGTGACAGCCGCGGCGGTGGTCATCTCCAACTTTGCCGTCGCCTGGTGGTTCGAAATCGGCAGCGAAAGGCAGAGGGAAACCGCGTTGAACGAACGCGTGCTCGACCGCGGGGCTGCCGTCGCCGCTACTTTGAGTGCTATTCCGCCCAGTTCTCGCGGCGCCGTCATGCGCGCGATGAACTCGCCCCATTTGTGGCAATTTACCGAGCTTCGCCCCGGGGAAGGCGTAACCCGCCCCATGAGCGAAGAGGGCGCGCGTCTGGCCCAGCGCCTTACCGCGTCCTTGCCGCCCAAAGCCCGTGTCGGCCAAGTTACCGTTCTGCTGCATGAGCAGCTTCGCGACATCCCCACGCATCTGCTGCCTGCCCACAATGATGACAATGACGAGGCGATGCGGCTTGTCATTCCGCTCGATGCCAAAAATTCCATTTCGATGGTGTTCCTGCGCTCCAAGCCGAGCTGGCCGGTGGAAATCATCGCCGCGGCGGCGATGGCAATCCTGGTTGCGTCCGCCGGCGCGGCCTTGATGGCAAGACGCGTGGTGCGCCCGCTTTACGATCTCACCACCGCCGCCTCGGTGGTGGCGCGCGGCGGTACCGCCCCTCATGTCGCCGAAATCGGCCCGGATGATGTCCGGAACGCGGCCATCGCTTTCAATCAGATGACCGAAAAAGTCGCCCGCACGATGGAAAGCCAGCGCCACCTTTTGTCGGCGGTCGGCCATGATCTGCGCACGCCGATCACCGCGATGCGCATCAATCTGGAATTCGTCGAGGAAGAGGAATTGCGCGAAGGCCTGCAGCAAAATCTCGACGAGTTGCAGGCTCTGACCGAGCAGGTGCTGGCGGCGGCGCGCGGCGCCAGCGGCGAAAGCAAGCGCAGCGTCGACCTCTCCGCGCTGGTGGAAAGCATCTGCGCCGATCTCGATGATTTGGGCGAGCCGGTGACCTATCAGAACCATGCGCCTGCGCCCGTCAGCTGCCGTCCCAACGAGATTCGCCGCGCCGTGCGCAATCTGGTCGAAAATGCGGTGGCCTATGGCAACAAGGCCGACGTCCAGATCGCCAACAACAGCGATGGTTATGACATCGTGGTCGAGGACGAAGGCCCTGGCATTCCCGAAGATGAACGTATCCGGGTGTTCGAACCATTTGTGCGGCTGGAAAGTTCACGCAACGCCGCAACCGGTGGCACCGGCCTGGGCCTGACCCTGGCCAAGGCCATCGCCGAAGGCCATGGCGGGGCGATTGTGCTGGAAAACCGCCGCCAGGGCGGTCTTCGGGCCCGCATGCACCTGCCCCGCATGGCGGCGAAAGCCTAGACATCCTAGATTGGGCCATGCAGTTCGGACGCTTTCCCGTTGCCGGCGCGGCCGGCGCAATTCTTGCCCATGGCGTGCGCCAGGGGACATTCTCCCTCCGCAAAGGGCGCGTCCTGACAGAAGACGATGTTACGGCGCTTCAGGACGCTGGAATTTCCACGATCACCATTGCCTGGCCCGAGCCCGGCGACGTCGCCGAGGATGAAGCGGCGGCGCGCATTGCCCGCGCGGTGGCAAGCCAGGATGGATCGGTGCGGGTGGGCGCCGCTTTTACGGGCCGCAGCAATCTTTATGCGCAGGCGTCCGGGCTGGCTTTGATGGATGCCGGCGCCGTTGCGGCGGCCAATGCCTGCGACGAGGCGATCACCATCGCCACCTTGCAGCCCTTCGCCAAGGTTGCGGCCGGACAGATGCTGGCCACCATCAAGATCATTCCCTTTGCGGTCCGCGCGGCGAGCGTCGCGGCGGTGGAAACCCGGTTGGAGACATCGTCCGCCATTCGCGTGGCCCCCTTTGCGGTCCGTTCGGCGGCGCTGATTTCGACACGCCTGCCCGGCATGAAGCCGGCGCTTCTGGACAAGAATCGTGAAGCCCTGGATGCAAGGCTGAAACCGTTGGGTTCGGCCATTACGTTCGAGCGGCGCGTGGCCCATGAAACCGGCGCGGTCGCGGATGCCATTGTGGCAGCGATGGAAATCGGCGCCGATCCCATCCTCCTGTTCGGGGCCAGCGCCATCGCCGACCGCCGCGATGTCCTGCCCGCCGCCTTGGAGCGGGCCGGCGGCCATGTCGCCGTTCTGGGAATGCCGGTGGATCCCGGCAATCTGCTGATGGCAGGAACATTGGCCGGGCACACCGTGCTGGGCCTCCCCGGCTGCGCCCGCTCGCCCCGGTTGAACGGCTTTGATTTTGTGTTGTGGCGCGTGTTGGCCGGTCTGCCGGTGGGACGGGACGAGATCGCCGCCATGGGTGTAGGAGGCCTTCTGGCGGACAGCCCGGTCAGGCCACATCCGCGCGAGGGCATGCTGGTGACGGCACCCCGGCTGCCCCGGATCGGCGCGGTCGTTTTGGCCGCCGGCCATTCCTCCCGCATGCGGGCCGCCGGGGCGGACATCAACAAGCTGGTCCAGCCCCTGGAGGGACGCCCGATGATCCGCCATGTCGTGGAGGCGGCACTGAAAAGCGCGGTGTCGGATGTCGTTGTTGTCACTGGAAACGGAAAATCCCAGATCGCCGCGGCACTGGATAAACTGCCGATCATATTTTCCGATAATCCAGACTATTCAAAAGGTTTGAGCACATCTCTCATCTGTGGTCTTAACGCACTACCGGCCGATTGTGATGGAGCCATCATTCTTTTGGGTGACATGCCTTCGGTGAATTCGCACCTGCTCGACAGGCTGATCGCCGCCTTCGATCCGGGCGAGGATCGGGCCATCATCGTGCCGGTTCATGGCGGCAGGCGTGGCAATCCTGTCCTGTGGGCCCATCGTTTCTTCGCCGAGATGCGGGAACTTTCCGGCGACGCGGGCGCCCGGGCCCTGTTTGCCACTTATTCGGGATTGATCTGCGAAGTCGAGGCCGGGTCGGACGCGCCTCTCACGGATATCGACACGCCCGAAGCTCTGGCGGCCTACCAGGCCAGCGGCAACCCATGAGCGATCCGCTCTATCGAAAGGAGTTGCTGCGGCTGGCCGCCGACGCATCGGGTGCCGGACGCCTGGCGCACCCCCACGGCACCGCCACCGCGCACAACCCAGCCTGTGGCGACCGTGTCACGATGGATATCCGGCTTGAGAACGGACGGATCACCGCCCTGGCGCAACAGACCCAGGCCTGCGTGCTGGCGCAAGCCTCGGCTTCCATCCTGGGCAGGCATGCAAAAGGCCTGGACCGTACCGACCTTGAAACTTTGGCCGAGAAAGTCACCGCAATGCTGAAGGGCGCAGCGCCGCCCCCCGAACCGTTCCAGGCCTATGGCGCCTTCGATGGCGTGGCGAGACACAAGGGACGGCACACCTGCGTATTGCTGCCGTTGAAAGCTGTGCTGGATGCTCTGTCAGGGGCGGCCAAACCAGGCGCTTGATGGACCAAGCGTGAGCGTGTCGCACCTTTGCTGGGCCATGCCGGTGCCAAAGGCCAACGTCTGGGCATTACCCGGCAAGGTCCAATCCGCAGCAACCCGCCCCAGGTTGAAGACGCAGAGAATTTCCCCGCGCCGAAAGGCGATCACCGGCAGGGCGGCATCCAGCAATTGCAGATCGGCTTGGCGCAAGCTCGGATGGGTCTGGCGCGCTTTCAGCATGGCGCGGGTGAAGGCGAGAACGGAGGTTGGATCGCGATCCTGGACCGCAACCGACAGTGCCGCATGCGCCGGTCCCAAGGGCAGCCAAGGCGTACCGGTCGAGAAACCGAGATTGGGTTGGCCGCGATCCCAGGGCATCGGGGTGCGGCAACCGTCGCGCCCCTTGAACAGGGGATAATAAAGATCGCCCACCGGATCGCGCAGCTGGTCGCGCCTCAGTTCCACCTCCGGCAGTCCCAGCTCTTCGCCCTGATAGAGAAGAACGGTGCCGCGAAGCGCCAGCAGCAGCGCCAGCATGACCTTGGCCGAGCCGTCGCCAAAACGCGTCGCGGTGCGGGTGACGTCGTGATTGGAGAAAGCAATTGCCGGCCAGTGATCGGGATAACGCGCCAAGGTCTCCAGATGCGCCCGGATCGCCGCCGCGTCATGGGCTTGCAGCAACGCGAAATTATAGCCGCCATGAAGTCCCTGGTCGGATGGCAGATAGCAACCGGCACGCTCGAATTCCTCGGAGAATTCGCCGAACACGAAGCGGTCCTCGAACGCCTCGACCCGGCGGCGGATCACATCCAGCATCTGCTTGTTTTCTTCCAGATTGGAGTCGTTCAAATGGCGCTGCATGTTCGCCGCCGCCGCCCATTCCAGCGGCCCCCGCGCCGCCGCCGGAATGGCGGGATTGTCGGCCAAACGGGCGTCGTGCAGGTAGGCGTTGGCGACATCGAGACGAAAGCCGTCGACGCCCCGCCCCAGCCACAGATCCAGCACCTTGAGCGCCGCCTCGCGTGCCGCATCGTTCACCCAATTCAGCTTGGGTTGCTGGCGCAGAAATTTGTGGTGGTAATATTGCCGTCGCGCCGGCTGATAGGCCCATCCCGGTCCGCCGAAAACCGAAAGCCAATTGTTGGGAACCGTCCCGTCATCCTTGGGATCGGCCCAGACATACCAATCCTTCTTGCCCGGATCGCCGTCCCGGCTGGCGGCGAACCAGACATGTTCGTCCGAGGTATGCGCCAGGACTTCGTCGAGGATGATTTTCAGTCCCCGGGCATGCGCCGCCTCCAGCAGCCGGGAAAAGTCGTCCAGGGTGCCGTAATCCGGATGCACCCCGTGGAAATCCGAAACGTCATAGCCCCAATCGCGGTTGGGCGACGGATGGATCGGCGACAGCCAGATCGCGTCGACGCCAAGCGCCGCGATATAGTCGAGCTTGGAAACAAGGCCGGCGAAATCGCCCTGCCCGTCGCCATTGCCGTCGCAAAAGCTACGGACATAAACTTGATAGATCACCGCGCCGCGCCACCAGTGAGGAGCGCTCGTCAAACGATCCTGCGGATCGTTTGAAGCGACGAACGCTGCGAGCCTGAGCGAGCGGCGGCGAACCGCATCTTACACTTCGCTGGCGCTGGAAACGACTTTGCCGACCAAGCCATATTTCTGGGCCTCTTCCGCGCCCATCCAGAAATTGCGTTCGGTATCGGCCACCACTTTTTCGTAAGGCTGACCGGTTTCCATGGCGATTTCCCGGATCAGGCGGGCGCGCATCTTGATGATCTCTTCCGCCTCGATGGTGATATCCGAGACCTGGCCGCGCACCCCACCCAAGGGTTGGTGCAGCAGAAAGCGCGTGAAGGGAAGACAGAAGCGGTTCTCGCGCTTGGCGCCCAGGAAAATATGGGCGCCCGCGCTCGCCACCCAGCCGGTGCCGATGATCTTCACCCGGTTGCCGACGAACCGGATCATGTCATGGATGGTGTCCCCCGATTCGACATGGCCGCCCGGCGAATTGACGATCACCCGGATGTCACCTTCGGTTTCGGCAAAGGCCAAAAGCTGGGCGGTGACCCGCTCGGCCATCTTCATGTCCACTTCGCCGAAGATCAGCACCGTGCGCGACTTGAACAGCGCCTTGGCGATTTCGGAGGATTGCGGATCCGGCGATTTGGCCTTCTCGTCGTCTTTTTCTTCTGGTTCTTCGTCGGCGCGGCGCAAGGTCAACTCCGGATAAAGGATGGGTTCGGTCAGGCAACCATATAGGAAGGGACAACCCGCTTATAAAGCCTGAACGGCCTCGGTCAAAGTTGGCCCGATTTCCCTATGCAAAACCAAGTCCGCATAGGGGTCTTGCTCGGTTTTCTCGCGATTGAGGATCGCCAGCTTGGCGCCTGCCCGCCTGGCCACCAGCGGAAACGCCGCCGCCGGATAGACCACCAGCGAGGAACCCGCGACCAGGAAGAGGTCGGCCGCCAGACTGACTTCCTCGGCACGCGCCATCTCGGCGTCCGGCATGGCCTGGCCGAACGAGATGGTGGCGGTCTTGATGATGCCGCCACAGAGTTTGCAATCGGGCGCATCGCCATGGGCCACATAATGCGTGCGAATGTCGGCGATTTCGGCGCGTGCGCCGCAGGTCAAGCATTTGGCGTAGCGCGTATTGCCGTGCAGCTCGATCACCCGGTGTTCGGGCACGCCCGCCGCCTGGTGCAGATTGTCGATATTCTGGGTGATTACGGCGCTGACGATCTTGCGCCGGACCAGCTCGGCCACCGCCAGATGCCCGGCATTGGGCCGCACCGCGTTCCAGGTCTCTTCCATCTCGAAACGGCGCTCCCAGGACACCCGTCGCGCCTGTGCGTCGGCGAGGTAATCCTGGAACTGCACCGGCATCATCTTGGTCCAGATGCCGCCAGGCGAGCGGAAATCGGGAATGCCGGATTCGGTGGAGATTCCCGCGCCGGTAAAGACCACCGCCTGACGCGCGTTCCTGAGAAGGTTCGTGAGTTCAGCGACATCAGGATCCACGCGGCGTCATTGTCCTATTTGTGAAACGGCTTCACGGCGCCGCAATCCGCCTTGACCCAGTCGCCCTTGAAGGATGACGACATGTCCATCGGCGTTCCGTTGGTGGTGCCCTTGAAGCTATAGGAGCCGAGATAATGTTCCACGCTGCTGTAGGAGATCTGCATATGGCCAGTGCCTTTCATCTCGCCATTGCAGATCATTTCCGATGTCATCGCCGTGCCGGTCTGGCTGGCGATATGATTGGTGCAGCCCGCATCGTTCCTGCTCATTGGCGGCAATTTGTCGGAATCCACATCCGCCTGGGTCATACAGATTTGGCTGGCGAATGTCTGGGCGGATGGCATTTTCATGCCCATCTCTTTCATCTTCGCCATTGCTTCGGGGGGCATTTGCATCTTGCCCATGTTCATGGTGGTCGAAACATTCCACAGCCCTGCCTTGCCATGTCTGGCCAATGCCGCGCCCGGCGTCAGCAGCAAGGCGGCCATCGACAGGCCGATCATAAGATTTTGCTTGGTCATCGATACCCCACAGTCAGAATGACTCGGGGAATCTGGCATGCCCGTCCTGGCTTGGGAAGCTAGAACTGGCCGTGCAGGCGAAGCCCCAGAACCGAAAGCGGGCCGCGATCGGGATTGTAGGCAGGGTTGGCGACGAATTGATAATCGGCGGTGAGTGCAACGCCTTTGAACAAGGCAGCGCTATAATAGATCTCCATCACATTTTCCCGCTCATAGTGCGGGAGTTGTCCGTCTCCCACCAGAATGCCCAAGCCGCCGGCCGCCAGAAAGGCCTGCGCCGCGCGCGAGACGCCGGCACTTTCAAACGCCAGCCCGACCGTGTCGTCGTCCCGCCCCCAGGATTCGCCTTTGAGTGACAGGCCAGCGGAGACGCTGTTATTGATATCGGTGAACTCATCGGCTTCGTGGCTGCCATCACTCAATCCCATGCGCATGAATATGCCGACATCGTCGCTGATGCCCTGTTCCAGGTTGACGGACATGCCGGGACGAAAGCTGGGCCGGCGCACCGCCACGATATCCGCCGGTAGAAATGTCGCCACCGCCACAGCATCCTTGTAGGCGCCAAAATTTCCGCGGCTGGCAAAACCGAGAAGTTTTGCCTTGCCGTCCCGGCCAAACAGTTGGAAGCGGCGCTCCAATTCGGCGTCAAGCTGATACTGCCCGAAGCCGCGCGTCAGTTCGGTGCCATTCGGGATGCGTGACAGATCGAAGAAACCGCCGCGCAGGGTCCAGTCGCCGGTAGTCCATTCCGCCGCCACGCCATAGCTATAACCCCAGGCGTCGGCGGCGTAGTCATAGGCGCCCATGTCGATGACGGCCCAGTTGAGAAAGTCGTTTGCCGGATCATGGGCATTGGAATTGGTGTCGAATATATCGACCGCGCTGAACTTGCCTGCGGTGATGACAAGATTGTCATGGGTTCGACTGCCGCTCAGCTGGTTGGCCGCGCCATCGACATCCTGATCCGCGCCGCCCAGATCGAAGGTCTGGCGGAAGAACAGGCGGTGCAGGCGGAAATACGGCACGGCCTCGCCGACCTTGGAGCCCTGCCCGTTGGTGAATGCCGCCACGCCCAGCGTATCGGATAGACCGAAGCCTTGATCGATTTCGCCATTGATCCAAAGCTCTGCGCCGTCCCACGGACGCGCCCCGGCATACAGGGTTGCGTTGAAGGTCTCGTTGCCTCGGCTGCCGGGGTCCAAGCTGTTGGGCCCGCGAAAGGGAGAACGAAAGGCGGGGTGATATTGATCGATAAAGGTGGCCTGTCCGTGCACCGCCCAGTCTTCGGCATCGCCGGCCTGGGCGGGCATCGCTACACAACAGGTCAGAAGCGCGAGAACACAGGAGCGATGAAGCACAAGAATGGTCCGACAGATGGCTCGGGGTTATAGGCTCCAAATTGTGACATTTAAAAAGCGGTCCTCAACTGTGAAAATGCGCATGGGGCCACCGATTGCGATTTCGAGAAAATGCCCGGACAGCCGGATCATCTATCCTCTCATGCCCAATTCTCAGGACATCGCTTTCTGCCGGGCGATGCCTTCGAGAATGAGACTGCGCGCCTCGGCGGCATCGCCCCAGCGCAAGATCTTGACCCATTTGCCGGGCTCCAGATCCTTGTAATGCGCGAAGAAATGCTCGATCTGGCGGACCGTGATCTCCGGAAGGTCCGTATAGTTGGCGATAGCGTCGAAACGCTGGCTGATATGCTGTGACGGCACCGCCACGATTTTTTCGTCCATGCCGGCATTGTCTTCCATCAGAAGCACGCCCACCGGGCGCACGCTGATCACCGCGCCGGGCGCGATGGCGCGGGAATTGGCGATCAGGACATCCACCGGATCGCCGTCACCCGATAGGGTATGGGGAATGAACCCGTAATTCCCCGGATAGCGCATCGCGGTATAAAGGAAGCGGTCCACCACCAGGGTGCCGGCCTCCTTGTCGAGTTCGTATTTGATCGGCTCGCCCCCCACCGGCACCTCGACGATGACGTTCACGTCATCAGGGGCATTGCGGCCGGTGGCGATCTTGTCGATGCGCATGTTTTTGGATTTCCTGAAAGAGAGACCCTCCTATGGGGCCGTTCTTAGTCGCCGCCAGTGGGCAAATTGACACGGTTGGCATGCGGCCCGGCGCTGGCATTCGACCATGGCGGCGGATAGATTCGGGCCAATAGAGAAAAACTCGAGGGGAACCGTCAATGCGCCGCATTTTTAGCACGCTCACCAGCCTTTCGCTGTTGCTGACACCGACTTTGGGCATCGCTCAGCCGGCTGGAAATTCGCAAGTTGCCGAATTCAACGGCGCCAAGGTTTCCCAGAAATTCCCGCCGCCGGTCGAGGCCGATCATGGCATGGCGGTAAGCTCCCAGCGCGACGCGTCGCAGGCCGGCGCGGACATCCTGGCGGCCGGCGGCAACGCCATCGATGCGGCGGTGGCGATCGGTTATGCGCTGGCGGTGACCCATCCGTGCTGCGGCAATATCGGGGGCGGCGGTTTCGCCACCATCCATCTGGCCAACGGCAAGGACACTTTCATCAACTTCCGCGAAAAGGCCCCGGCCGGCGCCAGCGAAAACATGTATCTGGACGCCAGCGGCAATGTGATCCCCGGCCTGTCCTTGCATGGCTATAAGGCGGTCGGCGTGCCCGGCAGCGTGATGGGCTTCCAGAAGATGCTGGACGAATACGGCACCATGAAGCGCGAGCAGGTCATGGTCGCCGCCATCAAGCTGGCGGGCGAAGGCTATGTGCTGCAGGAAGGCGATGCGCGGGCCTATGGCTTCGGGGCCGAAGCCTTCTCCAAGGAAGCCAATGTCGCGGCGATCTTCCTCAACAATGGCCAGCCTTGGAAAGTCGGCGATCGTCTGGTTCAAAAAGAACTTGCCGCGACCTTAAAGGAAATTTCCGCCCAGGGTCCCGATGTCTTCTACAAGGGTGATATCGCCCAGCGCGTGGTCGACGCCTCGAAAGCCAATGGCGGCCTTCTGACCATGAAGGATTTCGCCGACTTTACCGTCACCGAAAGCGCCCCGCTTTACTGCAACTATCGCGGCTACCGCATCATCTCCTCACCGCCGCCTTCGTCGGGCGGCGCTTCGATGTGCGAAATCCTGAATATCCTGTCCGCCTATCCGATGAACAAGATGCCGGTTCATTCCGCCAAGAGCATTCATTTGATGGTCGAAGCGATGCGCCATGCCTATGTCGACCGCAATTTCGAGCTGGGTGATCCCGCCTTTGTGAAGAACCCTCTCGACAAGATCATGTCGGCCAAACATGCCGCTGAGATCCGCGCCCATATCGACGCGGTCAAAGCGACGCCTTCGGACCAGGTGAAGATCGGCGTGGTGCCGCATGAAAGCGACCAGACCACGCATTATTCGGTGGTGGACAAGGCCGGCAATGCGGTTTCGGTGACCTACACGATCAATGGCGGCTTCGGCTCGCAGGTGATCGCGAGCAATACCGGCTTCTTCCTGAACAATGAGATGGACGATTTCACATCGAAGGTAGGCGCGCCCAACCTGTTCGGCCTGGTGCAGGGCGAGAACAATTCGATCCAGCCGGGCAAGCGTCCACTCTCCTCCATGAGTCCCACCATCATCACCAAGAATGGCAAGATCTTCATGGTGACCGGCAGCCCCGGCGGCGCCCGCATCATCACCATCACCCTAGAATCGATCCTCAATGTGATCGACCACAAGATGGACATCCAGGCCGCGATCGATACGCCGCGCATCCATCACCAATGGATGCCCGACACGATCTATGTCGAGGAGAACGCGGTGACGCCGGAAGTCCGCAAGGAACTTGAGGCCGATGGCTACAAGTTCACCGAGAACCGTTCCTGGGGCTCGGACGAAGGCATCATCATTGGCGTCAAGAATGGCAAGCGCGTGCTGTATGGCGCCAATGACGCCCGCGCCATAGCCGGCGCCGCGGTCGGCAACTAGCCGCCGCCATTCGGCAAATGCAGTGGCGGCGCGGCCAAGGGCTGCGCCGCCCACTTTCTTTCAAGGGTTCCGGGCGTTAGGCTCGGCCAGTCCGGGCAAAAGCAATAATTCGAGGGGAATTCCCATGCGTCGCTTTCTGAGTGTGCTGATCGGCACAACCTTTTTGCTCACGCCCACGCTCAGCATCGCCGACAATGCCGGCATCGCTCCGCCATCCGTCAGCCCGCCGCCGGTCGAAGCCGAACACGGCATGGTGGTGAGTTCGCAGCATTACGCGTCCCAGGTCGGCGCCGATGTCCTGAAAGCGGGCGGCAACGCCATCGATGCGGCGGTGGCTGTCGGCTATGCCCTGGCGGTGACCCATCCCTGCTGCGGCAATATCGGCGGCGGCGGCTTCGCCACCATTCACCTCGCCAATGGCAAGGACACCTTCATCGATTTTCGCGAGAAGGCGCCGGCCGCCGCCAGTGAGAACATGTATCTCGACGCCAAGGGCAATGTGATCCCCAACCTCAGCCTGTTCGGCTACAAGGGTGTCGGCGTGCCGGGCAGCGTCATGGGCTTCCAGAAGATGCTCGACGAATACGGCACCATGAAGCGCGAGCAGTTGATGGCGCCCGCCATCAAGCTGGCCGAGGACGGCTTTGTACTCAAGCGCGGCGATATCGACCTGCTGCATTGGGGCACCGAATATTTCAAGAAGCAGCCCAATGTCGCGGCCATCTTCCTCAACAAGGGCAAGCCGTTCAATGTCGGCGAAACCCTGGTGCAGAAACAGCTTGCCGCCACCTTGCGCGAGATTTCGGCCAAGGGACCAGATGTTTTCTACAAAGGCGACATCGCAAGCCGCGTCGCCGCGGCCAGCAAGGCCAATGGCGGGCTGCTGACTACCAAGGACTTCGCCGACTATACGGTCGCGGAAACCAAGCCGGTCACCTGCGCCTATCGCGGTTATCAGATCATCTCTTCGCCGCCGCCCTCCTCCGGCGGCACCATTGTGTGCGAGATCATGAACATTCTGTCCGCCTATCCGATGGACAAGATGGACGCCCATTCCACCAAAAGCGTGCATCTGATGGTGGAGGCGATGCGCCGCGCCTATGTCGATCGCAACTTCTCGCTCGGCGACCCCGCCTTTATCAAAAACCCGGTCGGTAAGCTGTTGTCCGCCGACCACGCCGCCGGCATCCGCGCCAAGATCGATCCGGTCAAGGCGACGCCCTCGGCCGACATCAAGACCGGCGAAGTGCTGCACGAGAACAATGAAACCACGCATTATTCCGTGGTCGACAAGGACGGCAACGCGGTTTCGATCACCTATACGATCAACAACAATTTCGGCGCCAATGTCATCGCCGGCGATACCGGCTTCTTTCTCAACGACCAGATGGACGACTTCACCTCCAAGGTGGGTGCACCCAATCTGTTCGGCCTGATCCAGGGCAAGAACAATGCCATCGCGCCGGGCAAGCGGCCGCTATCCTCGATGAGCCCCTCCATCGTCACCAAGGACGGCAAGATCTTCATGGTGATCGGAAGTCCGGATGGTTCACGCATCATCACCATCACCCTGGAAGCAATGTTGAACGTGATCGACCACAAGATGAACATCCAGCAGGCGATCAATTTTCCCCGCATTCACCAGCAATGGATGCCCGATGTCGTCTATGTGGAAAAAGGCGCGCTCGCGCCCGATGTCCAGAAAGAGCTCACGGCCCAAGGCTACAAGTTGCAGGACGATGTGCCCTGGGGCGAGGCGGAGGGCATCGTCATCGGAACCAAGAACGGCAAGCGCATGCTCTATGGCGCCAATGACGGCCGCGTCGAAGCCGGCGCCGCGATCGGCAATTGATGCGCTACCACCCCCTGCTGGTGGCGGCTCTGGCGTCTTTGGTGCCTGTGCTCGCCGCGGCGGCTCCCTTGCCGACACCGGAAGGGATTCTGGCTGCCGCGCCAGCCGGTGATTGGCAGGCACTTGAACCCGCCGACACGCTTTACATGGACCTGCCCAAAGGCCGGGTTGTCATTCTGCTGGCACCCGGCTTCGCGCCCAAAACCATCGCCAATATCAAGAACCTGCTTGGCGACAAATATTTCGATGGCAGCGCCATCGTCCGGTCGCAGGACAATTACGTGGTGCAATGGTCACAGGAAAACAAAGCGAAAAAAGAAGCCAAGGCAAAACTCAAAGGCTATGTCGAATTCGAGCGCCCGGCTTCCCCATCCCTGGTGCGTCTGCCCGATCACGACACCTACGCGCCCCAGACCGGTTTCGACGGCGATTTTGCGGCGGGCAGCGACGGCAAATCCGAATGGCTGTTGCATTGCTATGGAATGGTGGGCGCGGGGCGCGACAGCGCGCCGGATTCCGGCTCCGGCGTCGAACTTTACGCCGTGACTGGCCAGGCGCCGCGGCAGCTCGACCGCAACATCACCCTGGTCGGCCGGGTGGTGCAGGGCATGGAATTGCTCTCCGCCCTGCCGCGTGGCGCAAGCGCCCAAGGCGCCTATATGGGATTTTACCAGAAGCCTGATGAATACACGAAGATCAGCTCCATCCGGCTGGCGTCGGAACTTCCGGCGAAAGAACGGCTGCGGCTCCAGTACCTGAAGACCGACACCAAGTCCTTCACCGCCTATGTCGAAGCCCGCCGCAACCGGCACAATAACTGGTTCGTGCGCGCCGCTGGCGCCATCGATGCCTGCAACATTCCCTTGCCGCTGCGGTCCGCGCCCAACTAAGCCGTTCAATGCGCGGGAACGGTCGCCGGCACCGGCTTTTCCAGCCCCATCCGGCATTCCAATTCCGCGGTGGTTCCAGGCAGTGCTCCGGCATCGGCGCACTTTTGCTGGATCGATCGCCGATCCCGTTCTGCGGAAAAGGTGGAAAAATCCGTTCGCGCCTTTTGCAGTCTTTGCGGCGAGACGCATCCGGCGAGCAGGAAGAGCGAGACCAGAACCAGCCGCTGCGATCGCATGTCGTGCCTCAAAGCTCTTGCCTGCCGCGGTATAAATCGCGGTGAAGAATTGGGGTCAGAGTAAATTTAACTGTCGTTTGTCTTGGTCGGAACTTCGCGGACTGCCTTTTGGACGTGGCGCGGAGCCCGACCGCCTTAGCAATCTCTTGCTGGAATCAAATCTACTCTGACCCCAATTCTCTTCTCCAATTCTCTTCTATACGACCGCCGCCGATGAGATGCTTCAGGCTGAAGTTTGACCGCCCCTAAGCGGATTACTTCTTGGTACCTTTAGACGCTTGGTATGCCGTGGCGGGAGCTGCGGCCTTCGCGCCCTTATCCTGCTTAGGCTTCTTTTTCTCGCGGTTACTTTTCTGTTCTTTGCTCATTTTTCGTTTTCCTAAAATCAGAAGCCTGACAAGCTACCCTAGAGGGATGAGAGATACCATGTGTAACCTTTACAGCCACACCAAAGGCCCGAAGGCGATCCGCGATATAGCGAATGGGAGGTATTGTGAATAAAAATTGGATGGGTGCCCTCGGAGGCTGCATTACATTAATCATTGCTTCCACTTCGGTGGCTTCGGCTCAATCCTCAGAACTGCTCGATTTCGGCGCCGGTCGGCCAGTGCCGACCGGTAACGTTTCAGCGGGCCAACACACTTTTGATGCTGTGTGCTGGGCTTGTCATTCCCGCGACCTGAGTGGAGGGAGCGCGCCGCCGCTTACGGGTTCTACGTTTTATGAGATATGGCAAGGAAGGGATGTTGATGCTCTTTTTGGCGTTATCTTTAGTACGATGCCGAAAGGCGAACCCGTCCTATCTCAGCAGATGGCACATGATCTGGTCGCTTATATCGTTGCCTACTCCAACAGACCCGACAGTTTGGAGGGTGGCCGATGAACTTGCGGTTGGGTCCCTTTCGCCTTTGGGCAGCGCGCGCCAAATTCAAAAAGCGGAGATAAACATAAAAGAATTGGGGTCGGAGTAATTTGGCTATCGCTTGTCTTTGCCGGAATTTCGCGGCCTGCCTTTTGAACCTGGCGTGGCGCGCCGCCCGATTGTCTTAGCAATCTCTTGCTGGAATTAAATCTACTCTGACCCCAATTCTCATTAGTCAGATTTCAACTTGAGTTGCCTGAGCCATATCTAGTGTCAAACGTTGTATTGCGTCCTCAAATCGGCCGAGATCACGACGTTCGTGGAATTCATCGACGATGGCGTCACATCGCTCAGATAAGTGGTCGGCACCATCTAGAATTGCAATCATTTTTTGCTCTGACGCGCTTTTTTACTATATCGAAAAACCAGATATTGAAGCGAGCGTCCGCGGCGATCGCTTCACATATTATGATCGCGGTGGTTAAGCCGATGCCGTCGTCACCAAGAATTTTTACCATCTTTTCTCTCACGCTCATAAATGGCACTTTCTATACCTATTGTGGAAAGAATTGGGGTCAGAGTAAATTTAACTGACGTTTGTCTTTGCCGGAATTTCGCGGCCTGCCTTTTGAACGCGGCGTGGCGCGCCGCCCGACTGTCTTAGCAATCTCTTGCTGGAATTAAATCTACTCTGACCCCAATTCTCTTCCTTACGCCGACGCGCAGTCGTAGCCGCGAGGCAAAGTCGCCTCGATGTCCCAGTCGATTAGCGCGAGCGCGGCGATGGCGAGCGATCCCTGGGCGGCAAAAAAATCCCCGACGCGCAGTTTCGGCCGCACAGGCGATCAGCGCAAGGACATCCAAGACGGCCCATATTGGAGACCGCCTGTCTAAGTAACGATGCGTTCCCGCTGATATTGAGCTACCGGATACTGTGGCTCAAACGACCCCTGCAAAAACGGAGCCGAGATAGCAATCGTGAGCGGAAATGCGGCTGCAAAAATGCTTAACTCGGAGCCGTGTCGAGAGTTTAGACTAATGCCGGCGTCAACGAACGCCTTCATATTTGATAATGAGCCAGGCCCCACTTCTTCTACGCTGAACTTGGATACCTCTGCTATCGCGCTCCACTCATCCGGCAACTCGTTCCAAGCGCAATTGCCATCCAGGTCTGAAGCATTCGACATCGAGAGGGCACTTACCTCGAAGCGAGGCTCAATGCTGTGCATACGCGAAAAGACACTGATTGCCTTACCGTCCAAGCAACTCACAATTATTGCAGTAATTGACCCGGAACGATCACGACACAGCGCATAGTGTGTAAGCCCGGTCTTGAGATGGCGAGCCATATCTTCATTCAAAAGCGGTATGTGCATCATGGCTCAATACTGTAGCGTTTCTATCGGCTTCGGACCAGCAGCCGGAATGTCAATTCTATATCCGCTCGATCCGGGCCGTAGCGTAATACCATTCTGCCCTTGCAGGGAAGAATTGGTGAAGAATTGGGGTCAGAGTAAATTTAACTGTCGTTTGTCTTTGTCGGAATTTCGCGGCCTGCCTTTTGAACGTGGCGCGGCGCGGCGCCCGACTGCCTCAGCAATCTCTTGCTGGAAGCGATTGTCGCCGAGTGCCCAGCCGCCATTTGTCGCGGACCGCAGATCGTCGATAAAATTCTTGTCGAGCGCCTTGCGGAACAATGCGCGGTACGCGCCCTGCCGTTCCGCAGCGGCACGGCCCAGTCTCTTGAAAAGAGCATGTTCGCTGATCAGAGTGTCGGCCTCGCCCATGGCGTTGGCCCGATAGCTGGACCAGGGATAATCGCGCGGGTGATTCACCATTGCTGCACGCACCGGGTTCAGCTCAATATAACGACAGCACGAAAAAAGATGGGAATCGCCGTCAATCGGAGCGGCGCGATAGCGGCCCTCCCATAGCGTGCCGCTGCGGCGGTAAAGTTTGTTCACCGCTCTCACATAACGTCGGCCCAGCGATTGCATCATTCGCGGCAGGCTTTCCTTCTTTTTTGGCGTCACCAAAAGATGCACATGATTGGTCATCAGGACATAGGCATGAATGGCGCAGCCATGGTCCCGCGCGGCCTCGGCAAGCCAGGCATGATAGAGCGCGTAATTTTCATCCTCAAAAAAGATCGCCTGGCGGTTGTTGCCGCACTGAATCACATGCAAGACCTGATCGGCCATAAAGTAACGCCCAAGCCTTGCCATCCCGCCCCCGCCACTTGGCACTGACTAGGCTACTTTGTGTTGATCGTTAAAATCCACTCTGACCCCGATTCCTCAGGATAGCAGGGGGGTTGCCGTCACCAGCCTCCCTCGCCTGCTTCGTAGGCTCGAAGAGGCACTCAGTTTTTGTAAGTTCGCTTCGCTCACTAACAAAAACTGGTGCGCTCTAGGGGAGTCGAACCCCTCTTGCAAGAATGAAAATCTTGAGTCCTAACCGATAGACGAAGAGCGCGGCCAGAAACCGGGCTATACCGGCCAAGAAAGCTTATTGCAAGCGGATTCAGGTGCTTGCCGCCGCATCCTCGATGTGCAGTTGAACCCGGTTTTGGCCGTTCCAGTCATCGGCCCTGAGCTTTCCCGCCACATGGATCGCCCGCCCCCGCGCCTTCAGCAGCCCGTCGCCCAGAGGCGTTCCCGCGGCGCGAAACGCGACGGCATCCAGCCTGGTACCATCCGCCCCCGCCAGCCGAGCTTTGACATGGGCGCCGCCCACGATATCGGCGAACACCACCCGCACATCCGGGAAGGCCAATACCGGCTCGGGGTTGCCCGCTCCATAAGGTCCCGCCAGCGCGATTTCGGAAACCAAACCGCGTCCCGCCGCGGCGGGTGAGGACACCGCATCCAGCACCAGACTGGCGGCTTCCTCATAGGCGCCCTCGGTTCCGGCGAATTGCGATTCCAGGAATTGCCGGAAGCCGGACAGTTGACCGGCCATCAACGAGAAACCCGCCGCCATGGCATGGCCGCCACCGGCTTCGATCAATCCTTTCTCGTGCGCCGCCCGCACCATGCGGCCGATATCGATGCCGGGGATGGAGCGCGCCGATCCGCGCCCCATGCCACCTTCAAATCCCGCGACGAAAGAAGGTTTGCTGAACCGCTCCTTCAGCCGTCCGGCGACGATACCCACCACCCCGGGATGCCAGCCGTCATTGGACACCAGCAGGAACGGCGCATTGTCCTGGGTGGAAGCCAGCGCGACCGCTTCTTCCAAAATCAATTTCTCGATCCCCTGACGTTCGCGATTGTGCAGATCGAGCTGCAAGGCGAAGTCCGTCGCCGCCTGTGTCTCACGGGAGGTCAGAAGATCCGCGCCAAGTCCGGAGCGGCCCACGCGTCCGCCGGCATTGATGCGCGGACCTAGCAAGAAGCCCAAATGGTATGTGGTGAAAGGTGGTGACGCTTTCGCCACGGCCGCCAATGCCGCCAAACCCGGGCGCGACAGTTTCGAAAGTTGGCCCAGACCCTGGCGCACAAAAGCGCGGTTCACACCGACCAGCGGCACCACATCGCAGACCGTCGCCAAACCCACCAAATCGAGATATTCGCGCAGATCCGGTTCGGGAAAATTGCGTTGCGCGTAGAATCCGCTGTCGCGCAGGGCGCGATTCAGTCCCACCATGAAGAGGAAGGTGACGCCCGCGGCGCACAGATACGTCAAACCCGATTGATCGGCGGGCTGGTTGGGATTGACATGCGCGACCGCATCGGGGGGCGTCTCGACGCGATGATGATCCAGCACCACCACATCCAGGCCGATCTCGCGTGCGGTCTCGAACGCCGCGCCGCCTGCGGCGCCGCAATCCACCGTCACGACTAACCCGCTGCCTTCGGCTTTCAAGATCCGCATCGCGGACGCCGAGGGGCCATAGCCTTCGGTCATGCGGTCGGGAATATAGAGACGCGGCGGCGATCCCAGCGCCGAGAGGAAATCGCCCAGCAGCGCGGTGGATACCGAGCCGTCGACGTCATAGTCGCCGAACACGGCAATGCGCTCGCCGGATTCCAAGGCCTGCTTCATTCTCGCCACCGCGATTTGCATCTGCGCCAGTGACGACGGATCTGGCAGGAATTTCTTCAAGGTGGGGTTCAGATAATGGAGCGCATCCGCCACGCTGACGCCTCGCGCCGCCAGCAGCCGGGACAGCACCGGCGACAGGGCCAATTCCTGTTGCAGTTGCCGCGCCAGGGCATCGTCGCCCATATCCAGCCGCCAGCGGCGGCCCGACAGGCTGCGCGCGACTCCAAAAGCCGCGTCCGGCCGGACGTTCAGGGCCTCAGACAATGTTCCTGCGATGGCGCGCCTTGATCCAGCGCACCGTGCCGGTCGCCGAACGCATCACCACGCTCTCGGTGGTGATGTAGTCGCCCACGCGATGCACGCCGGCCAGCATCGAGCCATCGGTGACACCGGTGGCAGAAAACACCACATCGCCCGAGACCAGATCGGTCATGGCGTATTTGCGATTGAAATCCGTGATCCCGATTTTCTCGGCGCGGCGTTTTTCATCGTCCTTCTTGAAGATCAGCCGCGCCTGCATCTGGCCGCCGATGCAGCGCAGCGCCGCCGCCGCCAGCACGCCTTCGGGCGCGCCGCCTTGGCCGATATAGATGTCCACGCCGGTGACCGGATCGGTGGTGGCGATGACGCCGGCGACATCGCCGTCGGTGATCAATCGCACCGCCGCGCCCGCCTTGCGCACCTTGGCGATCAAATCTTCATGCCGCGGCCGGTCCATGATGCAGGCGGTGATTTCGAACGGCTTGACGCCTTTGGCTTTGGCCAGCGCGTTGATGTTATCGCCCGGTTCGGCATCCAGATCGATCACGCCGTCCGCAAAACCGCCGCCGATCGCGATCTTGTCCATATAGGTGTCCGGCGCATGCAGCATGGTACCGGGTTCGGCCATCGCCATCACCGCCAGCGCATTTGCCATCGCCTTGGCGGTCAAGGTGGTGCCTTCCAGGGGATCGAGCGCGATATCCACCGACAACCCGCCCTGCCCCACTTTCTCGCCGATGAACAGCATGGGGGCTTCATCGCGTTCGCCTTCGCCGATCACCACCGTGCCGGCGATCGGCAAGGCATTGAAGGCGATCCGCATGGCCTCCACCGCCGCCTGGTCGGCGGCATGTTCGTCGCCGCGCCCGATCTGGGCCGCGGCGGCAATGGCGGCCGCTTCGGTGACCCGTACCGCCTCCAGCGCAAAGGCGCGGTCGAGCGGCTGGATGATCGAAGGAGGGCGGATGAGGGTCATAAGGTCTCCCGGGCTGGCCGTCTCAGGCGGCTTCCATTGGAATCATGCAAGGGCGCGAACGCACCTTGTCCGAGGCGGCAATACCCTTCAAGGCGCGCTCGACGGCGCTTTGCTGAGTTTCGTGGGTAATCATGACAATCGCCACCGGCGCGCCAAGATCGCGGCCCCGCTGGATCATGCTTTCAATGGAAACGCCGCTTTGCGACAAATGCCCGGCGATCTCGGCCAGTACCCCCGGCAAGTCCAGGACTTCGAAGCGCAGATACCAGGGCGACAAGGCGGCATCGGCCGGTGCCGGCTTCAAGGCGCCCAATCCGGTGGCGGGGCGGCCAAAGACCGGCGTGTGGGAGCCGCGTGCGATCTCGACCAGATCGGCGACGACTGCCGACGCCGTGGGCGCCTCGCCCGCGCCGCGGCCTGAAAAGAAGAAGGGCCCCGCCCGGCCCGCATCCACCAGCACGCCGTTGGCGGCGCCGTCGACATTGGCCAGCGGCGAGCGCGCCCGCACCATGGCGGGATGGACCTTCTGGTCGATCCCGGAGGGCGTGCGCCGGGCCACGCCCAGAAGTTTGATCCGGAAGCCGAACTCGGACGCGAAATGGATGTCCGCAGGGGTGATGTGCTGGATGCCTTCCACCGTCATGGCGGAGAGGTCGGGCGCGACACCAAAGGCCAGGCTGGAAAGCAAGGCCAGCTTGTGGGCGGTATCGCCGCCGCCCACATCCAAGGTTGGATCGGCTTCGGCATAACCCAGGGCCTGTGCCTCCTTCAGCACCTCGGCAAAGCTGGCGCCGGATGCTTCCATCTCGGTGAGGATGTAATTGCAGGTGCCGTTGAGGATGCCCTTCACGGCTTGAACTTCATAAGCAATCAGGCTCTCGCGCAAGGTCTTGACGATGGGAATGCCGCCCGCCACCGCCGCTTCAAATTTGAGTTGAAGATTTTTCTGTTCCGCCAGCGCGGCAAGCTGTTTGCCATGCTTCGCCAAAAGCGCCTTGTTGGCGGTCACCACATGCTTGCCGTTGGCAAGCGCGGTTTCGACCAGCTTGCGGGCGACGCCCTCATCGCCGCCGATCAGTTCCACCACCACATCGGCGTCGGAGTTTGCCAATGCCAGCGGATCGGTGACGAAATTCTCGACCTGAAATCCCCGCGCTTTCTTAGCGTCCCGGGCACTGACACCCACCACAATGAGATCGCGGCCGGCGCGCGCGCGCAACTCGGCGCCTTGCGCCGCCAGCACCTTGACCACGCCGCCACCCACGGTGCCCAGGCCCGCAATGGCGATCTTGAGAGGTGCCCCCATTTTCAATCGATTACGCCTTGACCGATACGAGGTCGGCGGGCGCGTGATTGGTGCCCATCGCCAGGAATTTCTTCACATTGCGCGCCGCTTGGCGGATGCGGTGTTCATTCTCCACCAGCGCCACCCGCACATACCCTTCGCCATATTCGCCAAAGCCGATGCCCGGCGATACCGCCACCTTGGCGTGAAGCAGCATCTGCTTGGCGAATTCCATCGAACCGGCTTCGCGGAATTTCTCCGGCACCGGCGCCCAGGCGAACATGGAAGCTTCCGGCGCGGGAATGTCCCAGCCGGCCTGGGCCATGCTTTTCACCAGCACATCACGGCGGGATTTGTAGACGGCGCGGATTTCGTCCACCACGCTTTGGGGGCCGTTCAGGGCTGCTGCCGCCGCCACCTGGATGGGCGTATAGGCGCCATAATCGAGATAGGATTTGATCCGGGCCAGCGCCCCGATCAGATGCTCATTGCCGGCGGCAAAGCCCATGCGCCAACCCGGCATGGCATAGGTCTTCGACAGCGATTGGAATTCGATGGCGATGTCCTTGGCGCCGTCCACTTCCAGGATCGAAGGCGGCGGCACATCGCCGAAATAGATGTCGGCATAGGCGAGATCGGACAGAACCCAGATCTCATGCTTCTTGGCGAATTTCACGATCTCCTTGTAGAAATCCAGTTCGACCACCTGGGCCGTGGGATTGGACGGATAATTCACCACCAGCGCCACCGGCGACGGCACCGAATGGCGGGCGGCGCGGCCGAGCGCGGAGAGGTACTGTTCCGGCGAGGTCGCCGGCACATGCCGGATGGCGGCGCCGGCCAGGATGAATCCGAAAGCGTGGATGGGATAGGCGGGATTGGGCACCAGCACCACATCGCCGGGCGCGGTGATCGCCTGCGCCAAATTGGCGAAGCCTTCCTTGGAACCGAGCGCCGCAATCACTTCGCGATCGGGATCCAGGGTCACGCCGAAGCGGCGCTTGTAATAGGCGACATGTGCCTTGCGCAGGCCCTTGATGCCCCGCGACGCCGAATAACGGTTGGAGCGCGGATCGCGCGCCGTCTCGCAAAGTTTCTCTACGATGTGATCGGGCGTTGGCATGTCGGGATTGCCCATGCCGAAATCGATAATGTCTTCGCCGCGCCCGCGCGCCTGTGCCTTGAGACGGTTCACTTCCTCAAAGATGTAAGGCGGCAACCGCTTGATGCGGTAGAAATCGGTGTTCATGGCGAAAATCCTGAATGCCCGGGCAGAATCGGGGATTTGAACCTCGGGCGCAATCAATTTTCGATCAGTTGCGGCGCTTTTGAAGCAATGGTTTCATTCACTTATCGCAGGGCCGGTCTGGCCGCTCGCCTATGCTCGCGGCGTTCGTCGCTCGAAATGGTCCGCTCGACCATTTCATCCGCCCCTGGCGGACCGCTCCTCACCCCTGCACGAAAATCTCGGCGCGGCGGTTGCCGGCTTCGCCTTTGGGCATGGATTCATAATAAACCGGCTGGCTGTCGCCCACCGCGTCGATCATGACTTTGGCGGCGGGAACACCTTGATGGATCAGCTCCTGTGCCACCGCATTGGCGCGGGCCTGAGACTTGCCGAAGATCGTCTCCAGATGCTTCTCGACCGACATGTTGCCGGTCCGGCTGGAGGCATGACCGACCACGCGAATGGTGCCCTGCCCGCCATCGGCCTTGAAGGCGGCAACAGCGGCGCGAAGCTGCGCATGCGCCGCCTTGCCGAGCTTGACGCCGTCGCCTTCAAAATAAACTACTGCCGTCGGCGGTTCGCCGCCATTCATCATCGCGATGCGGCCAGGACCGCTGGACAGCGTATCGAGATTGGCGACGACACCGCCATTGTCCGAGCCACGTCCACCCTTTTGCGGCACCGCGGGCACCGCTGCCATGCCGGTTCCGGCAGAGCCCGCAAGAGATGCCGTCTGGCGATAGCGCGCCACGATGGGAGCCGAAACAAACTGACCGATCGATGGATCAAGCGGCGGCGCCGCCGATGGCTTGAAACCCAACGCAGCGTCGGACATCGACGACTGCGCCATCATGGCGCTGCCGCGCATCGGCGTATTGGCGGGCACAGCCGGTTCGCCGCTGGAGCGTGCAGCAGCGGAAGGTCCGGCCGAGGGGCCGATGGGCGAAGCCGCCGCGGCCGGCAGCGCGGCTGTCCGCATCGGCGTATTTGCCGGCACCGCAGGCTCTGCGCCGACAGGAGCGGCCATCTGCGGCGCTGGAGCGGGCTCAGCCGCCGGCGGCGGCAAGGCGGCTGTCTGTTGCGGCACTGGCGCGGCCGCTTCGGCGGTGGGCGGCACGTCCGGAGTGGCGGAACTCAGCAGACGCTGCGCTGCGCTTGGCGCCGCTTCACTGGCGGCCGGCGCTGGTGCTGCCGCCTCTGTGCCACCGCGAAGCGCATCGCCACTATAACGCGCCTGGGCACCGTCGCTGGCAAGGGACTGGGCAGCCTGTTGCTGCGCATCGGGTGTGGCGGTGGGCGCCGGACGGGCCGGCAAGCTGGCGAGATCGGGGGTGGTTCCCGTCGCCTCGTCCGAGGCGGTCGGGGCCGGCTGGTCCGGGAACTGGCTGGCAGGGGCACTGTCGCTGCTGTCGCTGAGCAGCCCGGTGGGATCCAGATCGGCGATCGTGGAGCAGCCGGCGGCTCCCACGGCCAGCCCCAGGATCAATGTGAACTGGCGCAGTTGGGCGGAGGACTTGGTCATACGGTCGGTTCCCGGTCAGAAAGCATTGCCGGGCCGTGCGGGACACCCCTGCCATGCGCACAATCCAGCCGAATTCCTATACCGCGCCAGGCCTGCTGTTCCAAGCGTGCCCGTCGCTAAATACGTGAATTCTTGACACATTTCAGCGATAAGGGCTTGTCGCAAGCGGGAATTGCCGTGTTCGGCGGCGCGCGTTATCACCGGTTCCCAACATCCTACGGTGCCACAATGGGCAAGAAGCAACCTGCGTCCGCGCCCGAATCGGCGGAACCCTCCCTTTCGGACCGCTTCGCGCAATTGGACCGCGCCGAATTCGCCCGCAACATGCTGGTGGTCGCCAGCCAGAGTCAGCGCCTGATCGCCGATTTCCTCCGGCGCTGGACGTCGCACGAAAATCCCGGCCCGCTCGATCCTTTGAATGTTTCCGGCGCTTTTTTCTCGCTGCTGAAAGCCATGGGCGCCGACCGCGAAACCGTGATGCAGAGCCAGGCCGAGCTGTGGCGCGACTGGATGGGCCTGTGGGAGACCACCGCCCGCCGCATGCTGGGAGACGCGGCCACGGCCTCGGTGATCGCACCCGCGCCGGGCGACCGCCGCTTCCACGACACCGAATGGCAGCAAAATGAAATATTCGATTTCATCAAGCAATCCTACCTGCTGTCGGCGAACGCGATGCAGGGCATGGTCGCAAATCTGCACGACATCCCCGAGCATGAACGCAAGCGAGTGGAATTCTACACCCGCCAGTTTGCCGATGCCTTCGCGCCGACCAATTTTGTTCTCACCAATCCCGAAGTGATGCGCGCCACCCTGGCCTCCAATGGCGAGAATCTGGTCAAGGGCCTGGACAATCTCATTGCCGATGTCGAGCGCGGCCGCGGCGAGCTTTCCATCCGCCAATCGGCGGACGGATTTGTGATCGGCGAGAATATCGCCACCGCGCCGGGCAAGGTGGTGTTCCGCAACCGGCTGATCGAACTCCTGCAGTTCAGCCCGGCCACCGAGCAGGTTCATGAAAGGCCACTGCTGATTTTTCCGCCCTGGATCAACAAATTCTACATCCTGGATCTACGGCCCGAGAACAGTTTCATCCGCTGGCTGGTGGACCAGGGCTACACGGTCTTTGTGGTTTCCTGGGCCAATCCGGACGCCAGTCTCGCCCAGATGGGGTTCGAGGATTATATGCGCGAAGGCATCTTCGCGGCGCTGGACGCGGTGAAGGACGCGACCGGCGTGGAAGATCCCAACTGTGTTGGCTATTGCATCGGCGGCACGTTGCTGGCCGCCACCTTGGCTTACATGGCAGCAAAAAAAGATCCGAAATATGGAAGCGAGCGAATTCATTCCGCCACCTTCTGGGCGGCGCAGACCGACTTCAGCGAGGCCGGCGACCTGTCTGTCTTTGTCGACGAAGCCCAGCTCGAAGCGCTGGAACAGCAGATCAAAGGGTCGGGCGGTATCCTCAACGGCGCCAAGATGGCAGGCACTTTCAACATGCTGCGCGCCAACGACCTGATCTGGTCTTTCGTGATCAACAATTACATGCTGGGCAAAACACCCATGCCGTTCGATCTGTTGTATTGGAATAGCGACACCACCCGCATGCCGGAGAAACTGCATTTGTCCTATCTGCGCCAATGCTACCGGGACAATGCGCTGGCGCTGGGCAAGATGGCGCTTGGCGGCGTCAAGCTTGATCTCTCAAAAGTGAAAGTGCCGGTCTATCTGCAATCGGCGAAGGAAGATCACATTGCCCCGGCAAATTCGGTGTTCAAGTCGACCCATCTGTTCGGCGGTCCGGTGCGATTCATCATGGCGGGCTCGGGCCATATTGCCGGCGTGATCAATCCGCCCTCCGCGAAAAAGTACCAGTATTGGACCAACGACAAGAAGACCGAGACCCTCGAAAACTGGCGCGCTGGCGCGACGGAAAATCCTGGCTCCTGGTGGGGCGATTGGGACCAATGGCTGACAAGATTGTCCGGCGGAAAAATTTCGGCCCGCAAGCCCGGCGACGGAAAGCTGAAAGTGCTGGGGGACGCGCCCGGCGAGTATGTCAAGGTCAAGGCGCAGTAGGGCCACCGACCGGCGATCAGTTGGTCCGCCCGGGCTCCAACTTTTCATTCTCGCCGCCAAGCTGGCGATAGAATCCCGGCCCCTCCTGTCCGTTCAGCCAGAGATCGCGGCGCGGATTGACCAGGAAGACCTCACCGTCATGGGCATGGACATAACCCAGACGGAATTTATCCAGATAGACGGCGGCGAAATCGCTGTCCTCGCAATGTCCCGCCAGGCAGCGCGATGACACCGATGTAGCGGGCAGCATGGGATCGCGCGGCAAGGGGCGCGGCGCCAATTTGGAATCACAGCGCAGCGACAGGAGCGCTCCGCCCGTCACCGGGATTGCCCAGGAAATATCGCCGGCTGGAACGCCAGCGATCCAGACCGACAGCACGCCGCCATTCAGCCGCCACAGCGCAAAGCCCGCCACGCCATTGCCGTTGCCGAAATTGATTTCGTGAATGCCGAAAGGCTGATCCGCGACCAGGGTGGACGAAACAGGGTCGAGGAAAATGGCGTGCAGCAGTCCCGACACATACCCCTCGGGATCACGCCGCTGCGCGGCATCGAGGGACACGAGTTTATAAATGGCATGCGCTCCGCCATCCCCGGAAACAAGATGGATCATGCCATCGCCAAAATCGCGCACTTGCCATTTTTCCGGCGCCACGCCGGAACAGGTGCCTGCGCTGAGCTGCGGCAGCGCGCGCGGGCGAACACTGACGCCATGTGCCAGCCGCCGTGACCAGGAAGCATTCGCCGCCATGGCGGGTGGATTGAAACGCTCCTTGGCCAGGGTTGGCGGCGGCTCGACGGAAAAATTGATCTTGCTCCGCGGCGGCGCGGCTTCGAAGGTCAATGCGACTTGTCTGGGATGAACCAAACCTCGCGCTTCATCGAAGACCGTGAAGACAACGCGATCGCCCGTTCCGTGATTGCGTATCATCGTCGAGGCCTGGCGCGCTGACCGGATCGTGCGGCCGTCGATAGCGGAAATGACGGCGCCCGGCCGAATGCCCACACGGGATGCGGGACTGTCCTCCAAGACCGCCTGCACCAACGCGCCGCGCGCGGTCATCAGCGGCGCGCGCGCCGCCGCGGCATTGGTCATTTGCGTGAATTCCAGTCCGGAATACCCCTTGGGCGCAGGCGGGCGGGCAATCAGCCAGGCAACGCCGAGCGCGCCCAACACCACCACCGCCAGCACTCCGAGCCAGAGCCGCGCCATGCGTGCTTCTAGCACAAATCAGAGTCCCGTGGTCTCCGGCAGACCCAGCATGATGTTGAGATTCTGAACGGCGGCGCCCCCGGCGCCTTTGCCCAGATTGTCCAGCGCCGCGACCAGCCGCACTTGCCCCGCCGCTTCATTGGCGAAGACGAACAGCTTCATCCGGTTGCTGCCCGCCAGCAATTCCGCATCCAGGGTCTTCATTTTCGCAGCCTCGTCCAGGCCCACAACTTCGACCAACGGCCGGCCGGGATAGGCATTGGCGAGCACGGCATGAATGTCACGCGGCGATGGCTTGCCGGGAAGCGCCCATAATTGCAGCGGCAATTCCACCAGCATACCGCGATAGAAACGCGCCACGGTGGGTGCGAATAGCGGCGCATGCGCCAAGCCGGCACGCGCCTGCATCTCGGGAATATGCTTGTGCGAAAGACCCAGCGCATATCCGCGCTGCACGGTTTCGACAAAGACGGGCGAATCCGATTTCTCGAATTCCTCGATCATGCTTTTGCCGCCGCCGGAATAACCGGAAACGCCGTGCACGGTGACGGGAAAATCCGCCGGGATCAGACCCGCACGGACCAGGGGGCGCGCCAAGGCCAGAAAGCCGGTCGCCCAGCAACCCGGATTGGAGACACGGCTGCTCGCCGCGATCGCGTCGTAACCATTGGCCTCCAGCTCGGCAAAGCCATAGGCCCAGCCATCGGCGACGCGATGCGCGGTGGAGGCATCGATCACGCGGACGTGTGGATTTTCAATCAGCGAAATCGCCTGACGCGCCGCATCATCGGGAAGGCAAAGAATAACGATATCGGCAGCGTTCAGGGCACGGCCCCGCACGCCGGCGTCCTTGCGTTCGGCTTCCGCCAGCGCCACGAGCTGCAGATCGGCACGCGCCGCCAGCCGCTCGCGGATCTCCAGACCGGTGGTGCCGGCTGCCCCGTCGATGAAGATCTTCGCCGTCATGTGTCTGCCCGTTTTGCAGGCGCTCTCTTAGCCTATTTTGCCCCCGCGGCAAGCCAAACACGCATGCGCGTGGCGCACGGCGGCTTTTCAAGCGCGGCGCGCGGGGCTAGCATCCCATTCGAGGCGTGCCGGTTTTGGGGGAAACTATGGACCTGAACGCAATCGTCGAGAATTTCCGCGATACCATCACCAACCATTATTTCGACATGGCCGGCCGGATGGGGCGGGAGCGCTTCTGGTACTTCATACTCGCATGCGTCGTCGTCCAGGTCGTTGCCGCAATCCTGCAATCGGTGATCTTTCTGCCGGTCGCGGCGCTCTTATCGCTGGCCCTGCTCCTGCCCATCGCGGGAATGGGCGCGCGGCGGCTTCAGGATATCGGCCGCAGCGGCAGTCTGGTCTGGATCGGCGTCATTCCCGCCGCCATTTCGGCACTGTTCCGTCTCTTCCTGTTCGGCCCCTTCGGAATTTTCGGCGCCCTGGCCTTTGCCTTCACCATCGGGCCATTGCTGGGGTTGATCAGTTTGGCCGCGGCGATCGTGCTGATCTATTTCTGGTGCCAGCCCGGCGATGCGGCTGCCAACGCCTACGGCCCGGAGCCCGCCAAATAATCCCGGACGCGGCGGTCCGTCCACGGGACGAGCAGATCGCACTGCCGGGGGATCATTTCGTGTCCGCTCTTAATTCTTTGATGCGTATCTGGTTCTGACGGAGCGGATCGCTTGGAAGTTCGACGTTTCCGCCGGGAATCTGGTTGGCTTGAAGCAAATAGGCCGCCACATCGGCCGTGGCCGCCAAGTCGAGGTGACCAGGATTTTCCATCGGCATGGTGAGCCGTATCCGCCGCACCAGATCGGCCACGCTCTGGCCTTCCCAATCCGCCATGAACTGTCCGCCAGCCAGCGGCGGAACCTCGTCGCCGCCATCGAAGAATTGGCCGTGGCAGCGGGCGCATTCGTGAAAATAAATTTCTTCACCGCGCCTGGCTTGATCGGCGGTATAGACGCCGTCCCAAATCGTGCGCGGCACGCTCTGGGCCCGAAGCGGAGCGGACACACCAAAAATCACCGCGCCGGCAAGGAAGACAAGCCTGCCTGACGTCACGCCTCGATCTCCGGGACTGTGCGACAGGCCACTTTATTGCGGCCTGTCGCTTATTCCGTGATTCAATTGTTGGGCAAACTGTAGGCGATATACTCGCCCGAGTAATTGCCGCCGCTGACCGCAACCACGATGTACTGCTTGCCGTCGACCGAATAGGTCATCGGTGAACCGCTCTGCGGCGCGGGCATCAGAACGGCGCCCACCTGCTGACCGGTTTTCTGGTCATAGGCTCTCAGCATCGCGCCGCGCGGATGCTCCGGCGTCGTCGTGACAAGGGGATCGCCGATCACCACAAGATTTTTGGTGATCACCTCACCCACCGTGCCCTGCTGTCCGGTCTTGGGAATATTGAGACCCTTCAGCAACGGATTGTTCCGGATGTCGTCCGGGGTATCGCCATGCGGCACCTGCCAGAGCGTATCGCCGGTGTCGAGATTGATGGCGGTAAGCAGGCCGTATGGCGGCTTGACCAGCGGCAAGCCATCGACATTGCGCGGCGGCGGCGGTCCCACCGCGACTTGCGGGTGCGCGGCGAGCGCAGCTGCCAGCCTGGCATCGTCCGCGCTCACCTTGGGCGCATCGGAAGCCGAGCCGAAGCCGGGACCACCCGCGATGCGGAAGGGCTGGCCGGCAATGCCTTCCAGATAGCGATTGTCGGTCAGGCCCGGCGGCGGCTCGACCAGGCCCATCATGGTCACGCCGGCATTGGCTGCCGGTGCGAACACCACATGGGTTTCCGGATTGAAGCCGGCGCCCGGCCAGTTGGTGCCGCCGCCCAGATTGGCGATGTCCAGCTGGGCGCTGGGATAGCCTACCTTGCTGACGATCGCGGGCGAGAATATCGGGCCCATTTTGTAATGGTCCTTGATCATCTGCACCGCCTTGGCGCGCAATTCCGGCGTGAAGTCGATCAGATCGTCGGTGGTGACGGCCTGACGCGCATAAGCCGCCGGCTTGGTCGGGATAGGCTGGGTTTTGGAGGTCTTCTCGCCCGGCACGTCGCTTTGCGGGACGGGCTTTTCGACGATCGGCCAGATCGGCTTGCCGGTGACGCGGTCGAAGACATAGAGGAAGGATTGCTTGGTGGGCACCGCCACCGCCTTGATCGATTTTCCCTTGACCGTGATATCGACCAGCAGCGGCGGCGAGGAAATGTCGTAATCCCAGATCGGATGATGCACGAGCTGGTAGAACCATTTCATCTTGCCGGTGGTGAGATCAACCGCCACCAGGCTGTCGCCGAACAGATTGTTGCCCGGCCTCGCCCCGCCATAGGCGTCGTTGGTGGGATCCTCGACCGGCAGATAAACGGTATTGAGCGCGGCATCGACGGTGATGCCAGTCCAGACACCGGTATTGCCGTTCCGGTCGGCGGATCCGTTTTCCCAGGTGTCGTAGCCGAACTCGCCCTTCTGCGGAATATTGTGGAAGGTCCAGAGCAGCTTTCCCGTCGTCACATCGAAGGCGCGCACCAGGCCCTTGGTGTTGTTGACTTCCAGCGGCTGCGAACCTTCCTTCATGGCCGAGCCCACGATCACCACATTGTTGACCACGGTGGGAGTGGTGTGCAGGCCGATTTCACCGGAGGTGAGATCGATCTGCTGGCTGGCGCCGAACCAGGCGCCCACCTTCAAATCCACCATGCCATGACTGCCGAAGGATTCGATCGGGCGGCCGGTATGGGCATTCAGTTCCACCAGCCGGTAACCGGTCGTCACATAGAGGATGCGGTCATCGCCATTGCCGTCGGTCCAGTAGGACACGCCGCGGCCCGAAAGCTGGCGCGGCGCCAGCGCGGCGCGCGCGCCTTCCTCCATGCTGTAGACCCATTTCAATTCGCCGGTCTTGGCATTCAGCGCCACCACCGCCCGCCGCGATCCGGCGGTGGTATAGATCGTACCGTTGATCTCCAGCGGCGTGCCTTCAAGCTTGTATTCGGGCCGCGCGCCGAGATTGTCGGTCTTGAAACGCCAAGCGACTTCAAGCTTGTTGAAGTTCGAGGCGTTGATCTGGTCCTGGGGCGAAAAACGCGATCCCGAAGGATCGGCAAAATACATCGGCCAATCGCCTTTTGCGGTGGAGGGCTGGCCCGTGGTCTGGGCGCCTGCCTGCGCGCCGAAAAGTGCCGGCAAAAGCGCGATCGCCGCCACCGTCGATAGGCGCCGAATCAACTGCTCACGATTGGTCATGCGCTTCCCCTTGCCCTTTGAATCGAAGAGGATGAGGAACCGGAAAGCCCCTGCCCCTCCTTGTTCTAATGTCAGACTTTCACAGGCAAAGCAGGCTGGCAATACAGAGCAACTCCCGTTGCAATGCCTGCCAGCCTCTTCTCTGCCTATGCTGCGATGCGGAAGTCGTGCGTCCTGCGAATGCTATTTGATCGCAGGATTGACGTAGCCGTGCTCGAGCACCTTCTTGGGATCAGGACGAACACTGAGATAGGTGACCTCGGTGGTGATGTCGGCCCAGCCATGCACTACGCCCGCCGGGATCACGGAAATGTCGCCGACGCCCACTTTACGGGCGACAAAATTGCCGACGATCTTTCCGCTGCAGGACGGACCATTGAGCACCTTTGTCACTTCGCTGTCCGGCGCCGAACGCGTGCCGTTCAAAATCTGGCCGCCGGTAATCAGCGTGCCGGAACCGGAGATCACGATATATGTCTCGTCCGTATCGTCATGGGAGATGCCGCCTTCGGCCGCTTCCTTGGCGCCCGCGGGCATTGCCGTCAGACCGCATTTGACCGCATTCGGATCGGGTTGGCGCGGCGGAGCCGCAGCACCGGGGGCGCGCGTGGGACCGCGTTTTATGACGGCGACCGAAAGCGAATAATTGCCCAGATCGACCACCTTGAGCGTGTGATCGACGATCTTGGATGGTGCCTTCAGGACTTGCTGAACTTGCGCCGCGGTAATGTCGGTAGCCCTGTCTTGCTGCGCCAATGCGATTGTCGATGTGGTAAGCAGTAAAGCTGCGGCCACAAATGCCTTATGCATGCGTCCCTCCCAATGAATGTCGTTGTGATCGGTCTTTTTCAGAGATTCTTACCCAACCGTAACACCCACTATACCCAGTTCCAGCCGCCGAAGAATTGGGGCAACGCAAAAAAAGGCGGCCCGATCTGCACCGGGCCGCCCATTGTGTAGGCAATTGGAGGTTTTGGACTTAGCGCTTGGAGAACTGGAAGCTGCGGCGCGCTTTGGGGCGGCCATACTTCTTGCGTTCCACTGCGCGCGGATCGCGGGTGAGGAAGCCACCCGGTTTGAGCGCGGCGCGCAGGCCGGGCTCATAATTCACCAGGGCGCGCGAAATCCCGTGCCGTACCGCACCCGCCTGACCCGATAGTCCGCCGCCGGTGACGGTGACGATCACATCGAACTGGCCATCGCGATTGGTGGCGATCAGCGGCTGACGCAGGATCATGCGCAGCACCGGACGGGCGAAATAAGTCTTCTCGTCGCGGCCATTGACGGTGATCTTGCCGGAGCCGGGCTTGATCCAGACCCGCGCCACCGATTCCTTGCGGCGGCCGGTGGCATAGGCGCGGCCCTTGGAGTCGCGTTTGTTGTCGACCTTGGCGGCGTCTTCGGGCGCGTTGGTCTTGGCCTTGATGAGCGTGGATTTGAGTTCGCCGAACTTGTTGTCGTCAGCCATGACTTAAGCCGCCTTCGTCTTATACTGAGTGTTTTTGGGGTTCATCGCAGCGACGTCGAGCTTTTCGGGCTGCTGCGCCTCATGCGGATGCTCGGTGCCGGGATAGACCCGCAGATTGGACATCTGGCGGCGGCCAAGCGGTCCGCGCGGCACCATGCGCTCCACCGCCTTCTCGACGATCCGCTCGGGGAATTTGCCCGCCATGATCGCGCCGGCGGTGCGTTCCTTGATGCCGCCGATATAACCGGTGTGATGGTAATAGATTTTCTTTTTCAGCTTCTGGCCGGTCAGCACCACCTTGGCGGCATTGATGACGATGACATTGTCGCCACAATCCAGATGGGGCGTGTAAGTGGGCTTGTGCTTGCCGCGCAGGCGCATGGCGATGATCGAGGCGAGCCGGCCGACAACCAGGCCCTCGGCGTCGATCAGGATCCACTTCTTTTCGATCTCGGAAAGCTTGGCCGAGTAGGTTTTCATGGCGATTTCTCTTGAAAGGATGCCGGCCTATACGGGCGGCAAGCCGAAACGTCAATAGAAAAGTCGGAATTCCGGGCATTTCCTGGTTACGGTATCATGATACCACATAAACGCGGCGATT
>CAIUCH010000041.1 GCA_903897605.1 uncultured Alphaproteobacteria bacterium | reverse complement strand
GCCAGCCCCGATGTGATGACCACATCGGTCACCGCCATTCTGGAACGCCAGTTCGGCCAGATGCCAGGCCTGAAGGAAATGTCGTCCATTTCCTCGGCGGGATCTTCGGTCGTCACCCTGCAGTTCGATCTTAATCTCAGCCTGGACGTGGCCGAGCAGGAAGTGCAGGCGGCGATCAATGCCGGCGGCAGCCTGTTGCCGCAGCTGCCGGCGCCGCCGGTCTATGCCAAGGTCAATCCCGCCGACGCGCCCGTCATCACCCTGGCGATCACCTCGTCCAGCCTGCCGATCACCACGGTCGAGAATCTGGCCGACACCCGCATCGCGCAGAAGATCTCCCAGCTTGCCGGCGTCGGCTTGGTGAGCATTTCCGGCGCCCAGCGCCCCGCCGTTCGCGTCCAGGCCAATCTTCAGCAGCTGGCGTCCTTTGGCCTCAACATCGACGACCTGCGCACCACCATCAACAACAACAATTCCAATGCGCCCAAGGGCAGCTTCGACGGCGCCGCGCAGTCCTACACCATCAACGCCAATGACCAGCTGCAGAGCGCCGCCGACTACGCCAGTATCGTGGTCGCCTACAAGAATGGCGCGCCGGTGCATCTGTCGGACGTGGCGACGGTGATTCAGGGCGCCGAGAACGACAAGCTGTCGAGCTGGGCCAACATGACGCCGGCGGTGCTGCTCAACGTTCAGCGCCAGCCCGGCGCCAACGTCATTGCCGTGGTGGATTCGATCAAGCAGATCCTGCCCCAGATCGAGGCCGGACTGCCGGCTTCGATCACCGTCACCGTGCTGACCGACCGCACCAACACCATTCGCGCCTCCGTCGCGGATGTCGAATTCGAGCTGATCCTGGCGGTCATCCTGGTGGTGCTGGTGATCTATGTTTTCCTGCGCAACCTGCCAGCGACCTTCATTCCCAGCCTGTCGGTGCCGCTTTCGATCGTCGGTACCTTCGCGGCGATGTATTTGCTGGGTTATTCACTTAACAATCTGTCGCTGATGGCGCTCACCATTTCCGCCGGCTTTGTGGTGGATGACGCCATCGTGATGATCGAGAACATCACCCGCTACCTCGAGGAGGGCTACGCGCCCTTCGACGCCGCCATGAAGGGCGCCGGCGAAATCGGCTTCACCATCATGTCGCTGACGGTTTCGTTGATCGCGGTGTTGATCCCGCTGCTGTTCATGCAGGAAGTGGTGGGGCGGCTGTTCCGTGAATTCGCCGTGACATTGGCGATCACCATCCTGATTTCGGCGGTGGTGTCGCTCACCCTGGTGCCGATGCTGTGCGCCAAGCTCCTGCGCAGCCATGCCCAGGAAGAAAAGCGCCAGAGCAATTTCCAGCGCCGCACCGAGGAATATTACGAACGCTTCATCGGTGAGTATGACCGTCTGCTTCGCTGGGTGCTGGTGCACCAGCCGCTGACCATGGCGGTGGCGGTCGGCACTTTGGTGCTGACGGTGGTGCTCTACATCCTGATTCCCAAAGGATTTTTCCCGGTGCAGGATACCGGTTTCATCCAGGCCATCACCACCGCCGGACCCACCGTCTCCTTCGACGAAATGGCGCGGCGCCAGCGCCTGGTGGCCCAGAATGTCCTGAAGGACAAGGATGTGGCGAGCCTGTCGTCCTTCATCGGCGTGGATGGCACCAATGCGACCCTCAACAGCGGCCGCTTCCTGATCAATCTCAAGGACAAGAGCGATCGCGACGGCGTCACCGAGATCATGGACCGGCTGGCGGCGGACGCCCATTCCGTTCCGGGCATTACCTTCTATCTGCAGCCAGTACAGGACCTGACCATCGATTCCATCATCAGCCGCGCACAGTATCAATTCGTGCTGCAATCGGCCACCACCGGCGCGCTCAATGATTTCGTTCCCAAGCTGATCGCCGAGCTTCAAAAGGCCGGCGAGTTGCGCAATGTCTCGACCGACTATCTCGACAAGGGGTTGTCGGCGTATCTGACGGTGGACCGCGACACCGCGGCGCGGTTCGGCATTTCGGCGGCGACCATCGACAATGCGCTGTATGACAGCTTCGGCCAACGCATCATCTCGACCATCTTCACCGAATCCAGCCAGTACCGCGTCATCATGGAAGCCGATCCCAAGCTTCAGAATACCGTGGCGTCGCTGAGCAATATCTATTTGCCGTCCTCCCAAGGTGGCCAGGTGCAGCTTTCGGCCATCGCCAAAGTCGACGAGCGCACCGTGCCGCTGCAGATCGATCATCTCAGCCAGTTCCCCTCCGCGACGATCTCCTTTGACGTGGCGCCGGGATATTCGCTGGGCGCGGCGGTGAACGCGGTGAAGAGCGCGCAGGACGCGGCGGGGCTGCCGCCGGGAATCACGTCGCAATTCGAAGGCTCGGCCGTTGCCTTCCAGAATACCTTAGGCAATGAAGTGCTGCTCATTCTCGCGGCGCTGGTCACCGTCTATATCGTGCTGGGCGTGCTATACGAGAGTTTCATTCACCCGGTCACGATTCTGTCGACGCTTCCATCGGCGGGGGTGGGCGCGCTCCTGGCGCTCATCATCACAGGTCACGATCTCAACATCGTATCCATCATCGGCATCATTCTGCTGATCGGCATCGTCAAGAAGAATGCCATCATGATGATCGACTTCGCGCTGGAAGCCGAACGCCGCGAAGGTAAGTCGCCCACCGAGGCCATTCACCAGGCGGCGCTGTTGCGCTTCCGTCCCATCATGATGACCACGGTGGCAGCCCTGTTCGGCGCGCTGCCGTTGATGCTTGGCTCCGGCATGGGTTCGGAACTGCGCCATCCGCTGGGCATCTCCATCGTGGGCGGTCTTTTGGTCAGCCAGCTTCTCACGCTTTTCACCACACCCGTGATCTACATCTATTTCGACCGCTGGGGCCGCGAATTGCGCGAATGGCGCGCGCGCCGCCAAGGCGGACCGGCCGAGGCAATTTCTTCTTGAGAAAAGCGGCATGAATATCGTCGCCTCATTCACCCACCGTCCCATCGCCACCACGCTGTTGGCGATCGGCATGGCATTGGCGGGGCTTGGCGCGCTGTTCCTGATGCCGGTGGCGCCGCTGCCCAACATCGATCTTCCCGTCATCGTGGTCAGCGCCAATATGGCCGGCGCCAGTCCCGAAGTGATGTCGAACACGGTGGCGACGCCGCTCGAGCGGCATCTGGGCGCCATCGCCGATGTCAACCAGATGACCTCGCGCAGTTCGGTCGGTTCGACACAGGTGGTTCTGCAATTCGACATCAGCCGCAACATCGACGGCGCCGCGCGCGATGTGCAGGCGGCAATCAATGCCGCGCATGCCGACCTTCCGGCGTCGTTGCGTTCCAATCCCACCTATTTCAAGTTCAATCCCTCAAGCTTTCCGATCATGGTACTGGCGCTGACGTCCAAGACCCTGACGCCGGGCCAGATCTATGACCAGGCCTCCAATATCCTGCAGCAGAAACTGTCGCAGATTTCCGGCGTGGGTGACGTCTCGCTGGCGGGGGCGGCGCTCCCCGCCGTGCGGATCGAGCTGAATCCACGGGCGCTGTTCAAATATGGCATCGGCCTGGAAGACGTGCGGGCGGCGGTGTCCTCGGCCAATGCCGGCGCCAACAGCCCCAAGGGCGCGATCTATCAGGGACCGCAACGGCTGCAAGTCTATTCCAACGACAACGCGTCGCAGGCCTCGGAATATAGTTCCCTCATCGTCGCCTATCGCAACAATGCGCCGGTGCGACTGCAGGATGTCGCCGAGATCACCGATGGTGTGGAAAATATCCGCAACATGGGAATGGCCAATGGCAAGCCCGCGGTTCTGGTCACCATTACCCAGCAACCTGGCGCCAATGTCATCCAGGTCGTCAACAACATCAACGCAATGATCCCGCAGCTGCAGCATGGCGTGCTGCCGCCGGCGATCGATCTGACCGTGATTCAGGACACCACCACCTCGATCCGCGATTCGGTCAACGATGTCGAGATCACGCTGGTGATTTCCACTATCCTGGTGGTGCTGGTGGTGTTCCTGTTTTTGCGCAGCTTTCGCGCCATGCTGGTGCCCGCCGTTTCGGTGCCGCTGGCGCTTTTTGGCACCTTTGGGATCATGTACCTGCTGGGCTTTTCGCTCGACAATTTCTCGCTGATGGCGCTGATCATCTCGACCGGCTTTGTGGTCGACAATACCATCGTGGTGCTCGAGAACGTCACCCGCCACAAGGAGCTCGGCCAGCCCCGGCTTCAATCGGCGCTGCTGGGCGCCCAGGAAGTGGCTTTCACCGTCATTTCCATGAGCATCTCCCTGGTGGCGGTGTTCTTTCCCATTCTTCTTATGGGCGGAATCATCGGCCGACTGTTTCACGAATTCGCCGTGACCTTGACCACCGCGATTTTCACGTCGTTGGTCGTCTCGCTAACCGTCACTCCGATGATGTGCGCCTATCTCGACTTGGGAACCGGCGAAGACAAGAACTGGCTGATGCGTATGGCGCACAAGGCGTTCGACAACAGCCTGGCCTTCTATCGTCGCACCTTGGGATGGTCGCTGGACAATCCCAAGACCATCATGTTCATGCTACTGATGACGGTCGGGCTGAATGTCTATCTGCTGGTCATCATTCCCAAGGGATTCTTTCCCGAAGTCGATGAGGGCCGCATCTTCGGCAATATTCGCGGCGACCAGAGCATTTCCTATCAGGCGATGCAGAAGAAGTTCATTCAGTTCGGTGACATTATCCGTTCCGATCCCGCGGTGGCCCAGCTGGCCGGTTCGATCGGCGGTGGCGGCGGCGGCCGGGGCGGTGCGGCCACCAACACCGGGCAGCTTTTCATCACTTTGAAATCACCGGCGGAGAGGGGCAATGTCAGTTCCGATGCCGTGATCGACCGGCTGCGGCCAAAATTCAACGCCATCGCCGGCGCCCGCATGTTCCTGACGCCGATGAGTTCCACCGGCGTGCGCTCCGGCGGGCGGCAAGGCAATGGCTCCCTGCAATATACCATCCAGGCCGATGCCCTGGACGATCTGACCAAATGGGTACCCAAGATCACCGACGCGTTGCAGACCGTGCCCGAGCTTTTGGACGTCAATTCCGATCAGCAGGACAAGGGGTTGGAAGTCGATCTCAAGATCGACCGCGCCACAGCCTCGCGTCTGGGCCTCACCGCGTCACAGATCGACAACACGCTCTATGACGCCTTCGGGCAGCGCCAGGTCTCGACCATCTACAAGGACAAGAACCAGTATCATGTGGTGATGGAAGTGGCGCCGGAGTTCTGGCAGAGCCCGGAGACCCTCCGCGATATCTATGTTTCGACCGCGGGCAACATCAACGGCACCCAGTCCAGCGCGGGGGCGGGTGGCGCGTTTTCCGGTCCAACCACCACGACCACGACCACGACAGGGGCCGGCACCGATGCCGCCGCCCAGGCGGCGGACGCCGTGCGCAACCAACAGCTCAATTCCATCACCAGCACGGGACGGGCCGGCGGTTCGACCGGCGCGTCGGTGGCCACAAGGGTGGAAACGATGGTGCCGCTATCGGCCTTTGTTCATTACGGACCGGGCACCACGCCCTTGTCGGTCAATCATCAAGGGCCATTCGTCGCCACGACTTTTTCCTTCGATCTGCCCCAGGGCGTGACCGAGGACCAGGCGTCGCGGGCGATCGACCGCACCATGGCCAACATCAATGTGCCGATCTCGATCCATGGCGAAGCGGCGGGTACCTTTCAACTGGCCAAGCAATCGCTTGCCAATCTGCCGATCCTGTTCGCGGCGGCGATCCTGACCATCTATATCGTGCTGGGGGTTCTCTATGAGAGCTATGTCCACCCGCTCACCATCCTTTCCACATTGCCGTCGGCAGGGGTGGGCGCGGTTCTGGCGCTGCTGATCTTCCGCACCGATTTCAGCCTGATCGCCTTTATCGGTGTGATCCTGCTGGTGGGGGTGGTGAAGAAGAACGCCATCATCATGATCGATTTCGCGATCGAAACGCAGCGGCGCGAGAATCTGGATCCGCGTGAAGCCATTTACCGCGCCTGCCTGATGCGCTTCCGTCCCATCATGATGACCACCATGGGCGCCATTCTGGGCGCGCTGCCGCTGGCAATCGGGCTCGGCCAGGGTTCCGAGATGCGTCAGCCATTGGGTATCTCCATCGTCGGCGGATTGCTGCTCAGCCAGGCGCTGACGCTCTACACCACGCCGGTGGTCTATCTTTATCTTGATCGCGGGCGGCTGCGCTGGAAGCGAACCTGGAACCGCTGGTACTATGGCAAAATGGGTTCAGGCCATGGCGGTGAAAAGCCGATGCCGGCGGAGTGAGGCACGACCGGCGGTAGCCGGTCAAAACGGTTCGGTGAACCGTTTTGAGTGCCGGACGCGCTGAGCTTGAGCGAAGCGCAATTCAGTACCGACAATCAGAAATTCGGCAGATTCTCGTCCGGCGCCTTGCCATTGTTGATCTGGGCGGCGCGGTTCTGGCGATACAGGCTGCGGGTGGTGGCGTAGAAATCGATCGAAGACCGCTCGATCTGCTCCACCACATCGATGCTGGCGGCACGGTTGTCGAGCACGCCCAGCCCGCCACGAATAATCATGTAGAGCGTGGAATTGTTCCAACTCATATAGGTTAGCGGATCGAAGGCGATATCGACGCCGGTGCCGACCAGATCGCGGGGCGGCTTGGGACCGACCAGCGGCAGCACCAGATAGGATCCCTCGGCGGCGCCCGCCTTGCCCAAGGTGATGCCGAAATCATTGTCGTGGCCGGGGATGCCCATCTTGGCGGCGACATCGACCAGGCCCGCCACGCCGACGGTGGAATTGATCATGAAGCGGCCGAATGTATCGGTCGCTTTGTCGCCTTCGCCTTGCAGAACATCGTTGGTGAAGACCACCGGTGAATTCAGATTGGTCAGGGCGTTGTGGATGCCATCCCGCGCGGGCTCCGGCACGGCGCTGCGATAGAATTTCGCAACGGGCGTGGCGACGGCGTGATCGAGCTTGACGTCGAAATCGAACATGGCGCGATTGGTCGGCTCCCAGGGATCGTTTTGCGCGACCGCTTCGGGATCCTTGGTGGCACAGGCGCTCACCATGAGCGCGGCGCACAGGGCGGCCAAAAGAGACGGATTAAACTTCATACCCCACCGAAATACAGGATTTGAAATAAGAAACGGTTACGGATGATTCTGTGTCATCCCTTAACGCCCAATATCGGTATTGGTGCCGCGCCTGGCAAGGGGGTGGACGCCGGGCTGACCGGCTGTGGCGGAATGTCGGTAGCCTGCAAACCGGGTTATTCCTGGTCTTATTGTGTTCTTCCTGACACCCCCGCATGACAAATTCTCCACCAATTCAACGCGGTTATTGCTTGATCGGTTTTTGGCGGGCCGGCGCAGCCGGGTGCGAGCCCGGAATTGCCCGAAATATGCTGTGGAAATCGTGACCTTTGCGGTCCGGTGCCTCCCAGTGGCGATCGAATCCGGGCCCGGCCGGATCGAATATTCTTCTCAACGTGGCGCTTGGCGTCGGCCGCAAAGGAACTGGAGTGTTCCCGTCATCGCCGCCAGATCCAGGAAATAAAGATAGCGGTAGTCGCAGGCGATCGAGATGAAAAAGAAGCTGAGGGCGAAAGCCAGCGCCGCGATCTGAAGTCCCGCCACCGCGATATCGGCCGGCAGGCCCCGCCGTGCCAGCAGCGCCAGCATCGCCAGCGCCAGGGCCCCGAACAAAAGATGGGAGAGGACCGGGGTATGGAAAAAATGCGCGACATAGAGATAGAGGAACCGGTCCTGCGCCCGGACGTGAGGTTTCAGCCCCAGGAATTTCATTTCCTCCGCCGGGCCTTCGACGCCTACGACATCGGGATGACATTCCAGAATCTCAGGCGGCACCAGCACCCAGAGGAATACGGGCCATCGCTCGCGCAGATAGAGCCAAGGGTGCGTCAGGATCAGTTGACGCCATTGCATGAAAACCACGCCCGGCGGGGCATGATAGATCGCATTCGTCAGCGTCGTCGAATTTTCCAGCGTGTCCACCAGATGCGGTGAATAGAGTGCCACCCCATCCTTGCGGATCGCGCTGTCCAGATTGGGCGCGCGCTGTTCCAGCACCGTCAGGTGGATGGATGGATCAAGGCGGACGGCGCCAACCAGATCGTAACTTTGCGCCAGGCGCAGCTGATCGGCTGCGCCCTGACCGCCATCGCTGCGGAAACTGAGCAAAAAATTTGCCCCTGTCACCAACAGCAAAATGCCGGCCAGTAACCTTGCGCCATAACGCCAGCCCGTCGCCCGCTGCTTTGCCGCGATCACGCCCAGACTGGCCGCCGCGAAAGGTAAAAGCAGAAATCCATTCTGCCGCGCCAGCACGGCCAGACTTAAAGTCAGAGCCGACAAGACCAACAGGACGAAACGTGCCGGCCGCTTTTGCCATTGCGCGCCGGCCGCGGCCAGGCACGAAAAGCCGGCGATGCCGGCATTGGCGAACAGCACATCTTTCCAGACGGTGCCTTGATAGAGCAGCAGCTGCGGCGTGGCGAAGATCAGTATAAGGAGGATTACAATTCCCCAACCTGGCTGCCCGTTGCGCAGCAGCAAAAACCAGGCGCCGAAAAGCAGCAGCGCGACAAAAGCCAGGAAAACCCCGGCGCCGGGCAAGAGGTTGTCGGACAAGCCCAAAAGCCACGCCATGATGGTGGGATGCCAGCTGTCGTAATGGCCGCTGCGGCCATCGGCCAATTGCACCACCGAGTCATAAGACAATTGTCCCGGCCAGTTCAGCATCAGCATCACGCCAAAGCCCAGCAGCAGAAGCCCCTGCGAGAGAAAGATCGGGAATTTTTCCCTGCGATTATCCAAAGACTCGCCTTTGTTTCCTCTGATAGCTCAGCGATTTAATGCAGTTGCGGCGCTGCCGCACTTCTTTTTGCAGATCAGTTCCATTACAGCTTCGGGCCATAAAAGCCAGTCTAGAGGGCAGGGGAATGCGGTACGGACGACTTTACACAAGCGTTGCGGTGTCTGCCTTGTGGCTCAGTGTAGGCGTGGCGCCATCGCAAGCCCAGACCGCGACACAGACCACTTCCGTCACCGGACTTGAGACCGTCATCGTCACCGCCCGCAAGCGCGCGGAGAATGCGCAAGTGGTCCCCATTTCGATCACCGCGCTCAGCCCGGATGCGCTCAGCAAGCTCAATGTTCTGACCATCCAGGACCTGAAATATGTGGCGCCGTCGGTTTATATCGCGCCCACCGCGTTCCGCCAGGATACGCTCAACGTCACCATCCGTGGCCAGCGCAATTTCGATGCGCCGTCCGGCGGCGGCAATCCGGGTCTGGCCTTCGATACCGCCTCGGCGGTCTACAAGGACGGCGTCTATTATGCGCGCGCCGTCGGGTTGGGTGGCTCGCTGTTCGACATTGACAGTCTCGAAGTGCTGAAGGGACCGCAGGGCACTCTGGTGGGCCGCAACACAACCGGCGGCGCCATTCTGTATGAAACGCGCCAGCCGGGGCAGGAATTTGGCGGCTATGTCCAGGGGACCTTGGGCGATTATGGCCGCGCCGGCTTGCAGGGCGCGGTGGATATCCCGCTCAGCGATACGCTGTTCGCCCGCGTCGCGCTGAATGTCGACGATCAACGCGGCTATATCGCAAACTATTATTTCGATCCGGTCAGCGGCGCCTCCAATCACCAGCCAAGCTTTGGCTCGGACAAGCTGGGCGGGATTTTCTCGCTCAAATGGCAGCCCGATGACAGCTTCAATATTCTGTTCCGCGCCGATATCGCGGCGGAGCATGACACCGGCTCGACCTATCACGATCTTGGATTTTTCGTGGGCACGGTTCCGTCGGCGGGACGGACATCGATCTGCAATATTCCCGGCGCCTGTGTCGGCTTCACCGATCTTCTGGGGCATCCTGTTGCGCCCACTTATCTGACGGCCAATGCCACCAGCGTCAGCAACCCCAATCCCGCGCCCGCCGCTTATAATTCGGTGCTGAATTCGGTGGCGCGCGAACAGAAAGACGGCTTTTGGAGCACCGAACAGGCGGTCAGCAGTTTCGATACCGGCCACTACCAGACCTATTCCGCCATCGCCAACAAGAGTTTCGAGGATTTCAGCGTCAAGCTGATGGGGGCGTATCGCACCTGGAACAGCACCGGCACGGCGGTGAGCCGCGGCCAGCCCTTCGCGACCAACAGCTATTTCTACAACACGCCGGATTATAAGTCCTGGCAGTCGGAATTGACGGTCAATGGCAGTGCTTTTGACGACAAGCTGAAATGGACTACGGGCCTGTTCTATTTCAACGAGCAAAGCCCCAATGACGGTGGCCAGCTTTATCTGTTCCTGCCCAGCGCCGGTTCAGCGCCCATAGCGGCGGCGGGCAAGCAGATCACCGTTACCGACTGGAGCCACAACAGCGAAGAAAACAGCTCCTATGCCGGTTACGCCCAACTGACCTATAGCATCTGGTCCGACACGCGGCTGACGGCGGGTGTGCGCTATACCTATGACGAGCGTTTCGCCCATATCGCCAGCCAGAGCGTCCAGACCCCGGCGACGGTGGCGACCAACAATGCGTTGATCACGGCGGGCAAGCCTGCCGTCTTCAATTCCGCGCCGTTTGTCAGCAACTATGGCATTTCCTATGCCAGCCAGAGCGATCTCTGCTTCCTGACGGACGCGCAAGGCCATGTAAAACCCCTGGCGCAATGCGCCGTCGACATCAACAAGAGCTATCACAAGCCCACCTACACATTGGCGATCGATCATGATCTGTGGGACGGCACCATGCTCTATGCCACGATGCGGTCGGGCTATCGCTCCGGCGGCATCAACACCCAGGCGATCAATACCGCGGTGCTCACAGCCTTGCCCGAGGAAGTGCAGGATTACGAAGTCGGCGCCAAATCCGACTTCGCGGTGATGGACATGCCGATCCGCGCCAATTTGGCGCTCTATCAAACCTCCTATCACAATATTCAGGCGCAGGTTCAGCTTCCCAACATCACCTTGGCGACCGCGGTGGGCGGCGGCGCCTGCACCCAAGCCATTCTCAGTGCCGGAAATTGCCTGGGCGCATTCAATGACAATGTCACCCTCAATGCCAGAACGGCCCGCATCTATGGCGCGGAATGGGATATCACGGCATTGCCCACCGATTGGCTGACTTTGAATGCCGCGGGAAGCTATACCGATCCGCGCTTCACCAATTTCACCTTCACGCCTCCCGGCGGCTATCTGCTGCCCGCCTCCAGCACCAATCTGTCGGGTACGCCGATACCGGTTCCGGCCTGGCAGACCAACGAGACCGCGACGGTCAATTTCGGCGATCCCGATATCGGCCTGCCACTGGGCGATACACTGTTTACCGTGCATTATTATTGGCAGAGCCGCTATCTGGCGGATCTGCGGGCTTTCAATCCGTCGCAGCGCACTTTCGCTTATGGCATGCTGAATGTCCGGCTGGATTTCACCGATGTGGGCAAGAGCGGCACCGATGTCGCCTTCTTCATGAACAATGTCGCCAACACCCAAGCGTGTCTGCCGGAATATAATGGCGTGCTGAATTCGGCGCCCAACGGCACTTTCGGCACGCCCAACACATCGGGTGCGCTGCAATGTATCCCGCTGCCGCCGCGCATGACGGGCGCGACCGCGACCTACAGATTTTGATTTTCATTTTGGTCGCGCGGCCGGACGCAAAACCGTTTCGCGCCCGCTTCACACTTTTGCTGGCCGGCGCTCCGGAGCTAGTGGGCCGGCGTTACTTTGAGCAGGGTCATCTCGAACACCAGGGTCTGGTTGGGCGGGATGTCATTGCCGGCGCCGTCCGGGCCATAGCCCAGGTCCGACGGCACCACCAATTCCCAATTGTCGCCTTCCTTCATCAAGGATAGCGCTTCGACCCAGCCGGGGATGAGCTGGCCGGCGGGAAAGGCCGCGGTCTGGCCTGGCTGGGTCTGGTCGAACACCTTGCCGTTGATCAGCGAGCCCTTGTAGCTGACGGTCACCGTGTCATCGCCGGATTGCGGCGACTTGCCCTGGCCGGCCTTCAATACGCGATATTCCAGCCCGTCCTTGGTCTTGAAGGTACCTGGCCTGGCCGCATAGTCGGCCAGGAATTTCTGGTTCGAGGCGGCGCTCAGATCATATTTCGCGGCCGGCGCGGTTTTTTGGGCGCAGGCCATTGTCGGCGCGCAAAGCAGAGCGACGCTTGCAAGCGCCAGGAAACGGACCATGGAAAACCTCCGGGTATCAGGACTGGGTTGCGCCGATCCGGACAGGATCTCCGTCCCGAATCGCATCAGGCGGATTATCGATCACCCGGTCATTCTGTGAAAGTCCCGAACCGACTTCGACCGAGGCGCCCAGATCCCGCTGGATGCTGATGACTTTCATCCGGACATGATTGGTGCCGTCCACGGTGGCGACCATCGGGCCTTCGTCGCGAAACATCAACGCCGTGGCAGGCACATGGACCGCGTCCTTGCCGGCGGGAATGGTGAAATGCACTTCGGCATAATCGCCGGGCTTGATCAGGCCCGGACTGTTGTCTGCCTGGAATTGCAAAAGTTGGGTGCCGCTGGCGCTGGCAACCGCGTCGGCGCTGGCGCCCAGGGTGGCGCTGAAATCGCGGCCCGGCATTTCCGGCACCGTGAAGGTTGCGGTCATGCCTGGGCGGACCGCGCCTGCATCGGTCTGCGGCACGCGGACATAGATGCGCAGTTTTTTCTGATCCGAGATTGTGAAGAGCGGCGTGGCGCCGGGCGTGCCCACCAGGACCAGCGCGCCCAGATCCACCGCGCGGGTGGTGACGATACCGTCGAACGGCGCCACCAGGCGCTTGAAGGATTCCATTGCTCTCAGATGGTCGAGATTGGCGCGGGCTGAGGCGGCCATCGCGGTCTTGGCGGCGAGATCGCTGTCCTTGGCGTCGGCATCCTGGCGCGACACCGCGCCTTCGGCCAAAAGCGCGTCCCAGCGTTTGGCGGTGAGGGCGGACAGTTTCTGGTTGGCGATGGCGGTGTTGAGATCGGCATTGCCCTGCGCCACCTGGCCATCGAGATCGGGCGTTTCCAGCTCGGCCAGCAATTGCCCCGCCTTCACCGGCGTGCCGATATCGACATACCATTTTTTCAGATAGCCGCTGACACGCGAATAGATCGGCGCGTTGGTCCAGGACTGGACATCGCCTGGCAGGATCAAGGCGCCATTCTCAACGCCCGACAGCTTGATCAACTGCACCGTGCGAACGTCCTGATCCTGTGCCCAGGTTGCCGCCGCATGCTCATTGTAAAGGCGCAGGGCCGTGCCGCCGACCGCGATCGCGCCCGCGACGCAAAGCGCCACCACGCCCCAGAATTTCAGCCTGGGGGGTGTGGTGTGGCGAAGAATGTCGGGCTGGTCACGCATAAATTTCTCCGGTCTGCGCGGCCGCGCCCGCATGAGGTCCCGCCAACGCTTCCTCATCATGCGCCGGATTGCGGCCATGCACGATGCTGAAAATCACGGGAACGAACATCAAGGTGGCAATGGTCGCGAAAATAAGTCCGCCGATCACCGCGCGGCCCAGCGGCGCATTCTGTTCGCCGCCTTCGCCCATGCCCAGCGCCATCGGCAGCATGCCGATGATCATGGCAAGAGCGGTCATCACAACGGGACGGAAGCGGGTGACGCCCGCTTCGATCGCGGAGCGCACGGCATCGCCCGTGGCCGTCAAGCGCTCTCGGGCAAAACTCACCACCAGGATTGAATTTGCGGTGGCGACACCCATGCACATCAAGGCTCCCGTCAGCGCCGGAACCGACAAGGTGGTGCCGGTGGTGAACAGCATCCAGACGATGCCGGCAAGGGCCGCTGGCAGGGCGGTGATGATGACAAAGGGGTCGAGCCAGGATTGGAAGTTCACCACGATCAACAGATAGATCAGCACGATGGCGCCGATCAGTCCCAGGCTGAGGCCGGAAAAAGCGGTGTTCATGGTCACGATCTGGCCGCGCATCACCATGGTGTCGCCGCGGGGCAATTCGCTGCGGTGGCGATCCATGATTTTCTGCACATCGGCCGCCACCGCACCCAGATCGCGGTCTTGTGTGGTGGCGAAAAGATCGGTGGTGGGCAGAACGTTATAATGTGTCACCACCGCGGCCGAACGGGTCCGGGTGATCGTCCCCAGCGCGCCCAGCACCTGCGAGGTCGAAGCGCCCGGTCCGGTGACCGGCAGATTGAGCAACCCTTCCAGCGAGTCCAGCTTGTATTCCGGGGTCTGGGCGACGATGCCGTACGACACGCCATTCTTGGGGTTGAGAAAGAAATTGGGCGCGGTCTGCCCGGTGCCCGCCAGAGCGGTGGCCAGCGCGCCGGTAACATCCTTCTCCGTCAGGCCGACCTGCGCCGCGCGCACCCGGTCCACCGTGAAGTTAAATTGCGGCGTCTCGTCGGATTGCTGCATGCGCGGATCGGCGATGCCGGGCACGCGGCGAATCTCGCGGAGCAATTTGTAGGCGAATGCCTTGGTGGCGTTGTGATCGGTTCCGGTGAATTGCACGTCGATCGGCGCTGGCGAGCCGAAATTCAGGATCTGGCTGATGATGTCGGCGGGCGGGAAGGAGAAAGCCGTGCCTGGGAAAGTGCGCGGCAGGGCTTCGCGCAGCTTTTTGACATAACCGGGCGTGGGGTGGTGGCCGGCGATCAGACTGATGAAGACATCGGTGTCCTGTGTCCCGATGACGCCGGTATTGTTGTAGATCTGATTGATTGAGCTTTGCGGGATGCCCAAACTGTCCACGATGGCGGCGATTTCATGGCCTGGAATAACGCGGCGGACCTCGGCCTCGATATCGGCGATCTGCTGTGTGGTGTTCTCCAGCCTGGTGCCGACGGGCGGCCGCACATGCAGGGTGATCTGGCCGGTATCTACGGAAGGGAAGAAGTTGGAGCCCAGGAAGGGAAACAGAACGAACGATACCAGCACCGCGGCCAGGAATCCTGTCACAAAGAGACGCCGGCGATTGAGCGCCAGGGCCAGAAGGTTGCGATAGGATTCGCGCACGGTTTCGAAGCCACTTTCGAAACGGCGTTGTATCCGCGCCAGGACGTGATCGCCCTGGGCCATGTGCATGGCGTTATCGGCGGCCTCCGGATCGTGAGCCCCGTTCAGATGCGGTTTCAGCAGATACAGGGACAGGGTCGGCACCAATGTGCGCGACAGAAGAAAAGACGCGGTCATGGCGAACACCACGCTCATCGCCATGGGAATGAAGAGATAACCGGCGACGCCCTGCAGGGTCAGCATCGGCACAAAGACGATGCAGATGCAGAGCAGCGCGACAAAGGCCGGTTGCACGATCTGGCGCGCGCCATCCAGGATGGCGGTGCGCACGTCCTTACCGTGCTCCAGATGCCAGTTGATGTTCTCGATGGTGACCGTGGCATCGTCCACCAGGACGCCGACGGCCAGCGCCAGCCCGCCCAAGGTCATGATGTTGAGGGTCTGCCCCGTGGCCCATAACGCGATCAGCGCTGCCAGGATCGACAACGGGATGGAGGTGGCGATGATCAGGGTCGATCGCCAGCTTCCCAGAAACAGCAGGATCATCAGGCTGGTCAGAGCGGCCGCAAGCGCGCCTTCGCGCACCACGCCGGAAATCGCGGCCTTCACGAAGATGGATTGGTCGTTCAATAGATCGATCTTCAGCGAATCCGGCAGCAGGGCCTTAACTCGCGGCAGAAGGTCCTTGACGCCCTGGACCACGTCCAGGGTCGAAGCCGAACCGCCCTTCAGAATGGTGTTGAGAACGGCGCGGCCGCCATCGACATGGACAATCGTGGTCTGGGGCGGATTGCCGTCGCGCACATGCGCGACGTCACGCATGAACACCGTCGCGCCATCGACTGTCTTGACCGGCAGATTGTTGAGATTGGCGATCGAGTCCGCGGCATTGTTGAGTTTTACCACATACTGGTAGGAGCCGATCTTGACGTTACCAGCGGGAATGATCTGGGTCTGATTGCCGATTGCGGTTTGCACATCGGTGGCGGAAACATGGTGCGCCTGCATCGCCTGGGGATCGAGGTCGACTTGGACCTGGCGGGCTTTGCCGCCATAAGGCGCCGGAAAGGCAGCGCCTGGCACCGAGACCATGACTGGGCGCATCGTGTTCTGCGCCAGATCGAGGATCTGCTGCTCTGACAAGGTCTTGGATGACAGCGCAATCTGCAGCACCGGCACCGTCGAAGCGTTGTAATTGACCATGAAAGGCGGGTTGGTGCCCGGCGGCATCTGGCGGATGATGAACTGCGACATGCTCGTCACCTGCGCCGTGGCGACGGAAATATTCACCTGCGGCTGGAAGAAGATCTTGATGACGCCATTGCCGGCGATGGACTGGCTTTCGATATGTTCGATATCGTTCACGCCTGTCGGAAGAAAGCGTTCGAAGGGTGTCACCATCCGGCCCGCCATCTCGTCCGGCGACAGCCCGCTATATTGCAGCACCGTGCCCACCACGGGGATGCCGATATTGGGGAAAATGTCCGTGGGCGTGCGCAGGGCCGCCATCGGCCCGAAGATCAGGATGACAATGGCAAGCACAAGAAAAGTATAGGGCCGGTCCAGCGCTACGCGGACGATCCAGGTCATAGGCGCGTCGTCTCCGAAACCCTTGGCGATACGAATAGGGTGGCCCATACGGGTCCGGCGTGCATGCCAGCCCCGGCGCAGCCGCCCGCTCCCAGCCCCCAAAGGGCCGATACCCAACTATATCTCAAAAGCGCGCTGGGGTAGGGCCCGGGTTGTCGCAAGCTGTCGCGAATATCCCATGCCGGTGGATTTACCAGTTTTTATGGCATTTTCGGGCGGATTCGCGGAGATCGGCCGCGACAGCCGAGCGGATATTCCTGCCTATTTTGGGAGCAGTTTTCCGCTCAATGATATGACTGTCAACCAGATGCGGTGGGGGCTGAAATTGAGTTCGCCACAGCTTCGGCCAGTTTGATCCCGTCGACGGCCGCGGAAAGAATGCCGCCGGCATAGCCCGCGCCTTCGCCGCCGGGAAAAAGGCCCGGCGTGTTGATGCTTTGATAATCGGCGCCACGCGGCACGCGAACCGGCGAGGAGGTGCGTGTCTCCACGCCGGTGAGCACTGCGTCGTCCATGTCAAATCCCTTGATCTGGCGGCCGAAGGCCGTGAGCGCCTCGCGGATCGCGGCAATGGCGTAATCCGGCAGGCAGGTCGAAAGATTGGTGGGCGTCACGCCAGGGCGATAGGAAGGAACCACGGCGCCCAATTCCGTTGAGGCGCGCCCCGCCAGGAAATCCCCCACTCGCTGGGCCGGCGCGGCATAGGTTTCGCCGCCCGCGACGAAGGCCTGGGATTCCCAATGCCGTTGCAGCGCGATGCCCGCCAATGGCCCTTCGCCATGCGCCGCGTAATCCTCCGGCGTGACGCCGACCACGATGCCGGCATTGGCGTTGCGCGCGTTGCGGGAATATTGGCTCATGCCGTTGGTGACGACGCGGCCTTCCTCGGACGCCGCCGCCACCACCGTGCCGCCGGGACACATGCAAAAACTGTAGACCGAGCGGCCATTGGCGGCGTGATGCACCAGCCGGTACTCCGCCGCGCCCAGCGATTTGTTGCTGGCGCCGAACTTGGCTTTGTCGATCAGGCTTTGGGGATGCTCGATGCGAAAGCCGATGGAGAAAGGCTTGGCCTCAATGGCGACGCCGCGATCCAGGAGGATCTGGAACATGTCGCGGGCGCTATGGCCTACCGCCAGCACGACATGATCCGACGCGATCTCCTCACCGCTTTCCAACCGCACGCCGATGATGCGGCGATTATCCAGAAGCAGGTCGACGACCTTGCTTTTGAAACGATATTCGCCGCCCAGCTTTTCGATCGTCTTACGCAAGGCTTCCACCATCGTCACCAGCCGAAAGGTGCCGATATGCGGATGCGCCTCGGTGAGAATCTCCTCGGGCGCGCCGGCCTTGACGAACTCCGTCAACACTTTGCGGCCCAGATGGCGCGGGTCCTTGATCTGGCTGTAGAGCTTGCCGTCGGAGAAAGTGCCGGCGCCACCTTCGCCGAACTGGACATTGGATTCCGGGGTGAGGATGTTTTTGCGCCAGAGTGCCCAGGTATCCTTGGTGCGCTCGCGCACCACCTTGCCGCGCTCCAGGATGATGGGCCGAAAGCCCATCTGGGCCAGCACCAAAGCGGCGAATAGGCCGCACGGCCCGGCGCCTATCACCAGGGGGCGAACGAAATTCTGTGGTGCGCAGGCGACGTATTTGTATTCGGTATCGGGTGCCAGCCTGATGTGTGGATCTTTCAGCTTGGCCAGGATCGCTGCTTCGCCCGTGACCGCCGCATCCACGGTATAGACATAGAATATCTTCGCCTTCTTGCGCGCGTCATGGCCGCGCTTGACCACGGTGAAGCTTTCCAGCGCCGATGGCGCGATTTTCAGCTTTGCCGCTATCGCCGTGTGCAGGGCGTTCGGCGCATGGTCGATCGGCAGGCGAATGTCGGTGACGCGCAGCATGTCGGCTCTAATGCGGGGGCAGGGGGATGGCGGTGGTGTGCTTCAGTTCTTCCATCGCAAAGGCGCCGGAAACATCGGTGAGAGGCGCGCTGCGGATTAGCTGCTTGTAGACACGGTCGTAACCGGCAATGTCGGCCACCCGGATCTTGATGAGATAATCCACTTCCCCGGTCATGCGATAAAATTCCACAATCTCCGGGATCTTGCGCACCGCTTCGGCGAACCGCTCCAGCCATTCCTGGCTGTGTTCGCCCGCCCGCACCATCACGAATACGGTCATGCCCGCGCCCAGTTTGACCGCGTCCAGCAATGCCACCCGTTTCAGGATATAACCGCCCTCCTCAAGCTGACGGATGCGCCGCCAACAGGCGTTCTGGGAAAGGTGAATCGCCTCGGCGATTTCCCCAATGGAATGCTCGGCATTTTCCTGCAAAAGAGCAAGAATTCGCAAATCCATCCCATCAAGTTTGCCAATCATGGTACAAAATCCCACAAATTAACCCGACTGCAATACTAAACGGGAACAAATTCGAAGGAAAGTGCACTATATTACTCGGGTATTGAACGGGGTTCCGCGCATGTTTGCCCGTCTGTTTATGAGCCATCCCCAATCGGTCGGCGAAGGCTATTTCGAGCATCAGCGGGTCGCCCTGTCCTTTGCGGGTTCGCTTATATTTGCGGGCTGCGCTTGTCTGCTGCATGCCTTTATTCCGGGCTGCTGCGAGCGCACCGCCAGCAAGAGGATCGAGATCCTCCACGGCCGCATGGTCGTCAACCGCCGCACCCACTGACGAAAAAGTTCCGGCGTTCATTTTCGCGGGTGCCTTTCCGCATCGCCGATGTAACTTGCGCGTGAAGTTGCTCGCGCATGCACGCACCCAACAATTCCGGGCTTTATTTGGCGCCGGAATGCGCCGCGCGAAAATTGCGCCAAAGGCTTAAAGAATTTCTTTTCTCTCTTTTGGGATTGCTTTGACCCTCGCGCGACCCGGAGGAATGCTTTTGGCGGGCGCAGTAATGGGGCTGGGCCCGTCGCACAATAGAGATTGCCATGAGATGGGTCGCGCGGGCCGCGTTGGTCGCGGCAATGCTCAGCTGCGCCTTGCCGCAGACATGGGCGGATGAAAATTCGCATTGGCTGAGTGACCCTTATACCCATTGCGCCTTGTTCGACGCCAACGCCAAGCCGGGCGACACGGTCGGCTGGTCGGGCGATTGCGAGGCCGGTCTCGCCACCGGTGAAGGCACCGCCACCTTCATGCATGGCCTCAAGCAGTTCGAGAGCTTTACGGGCATTTTCGCCAAGGGGATGGCGGTTGACGGCCCGGTGTCGCTGAATTGGGGCGAAGGCTGGCGTTATGAAGGCAGCGAACAGGCCGGCCAGTTTTCCGGCCATGGCGTACTGGTGAATGGCGACCAGGACCGCTTCGAAGGCACCTGGACGTCGGGAAAAATGGATGGCGAGGGAACGCTGATCCGCGCCAATGGCGAACGCTATGAAGGACGGTGGAAAGACGATCTGCCCAACGGCCAAGGCACCCTGACTCGCGCGGATGGCAGCATCGTCAAGGGCGTGTTCTATGACGGCGCGCTGGAAGACGCAAGTCTTGGAAAAACAGAAACGGCAAAAAAAGAAGCGCCGGAACTGCGCCCCTTTGCCGGCATTTCCGGCAAGACGCTCATGGGCGTGGACGGTTCGCGCATCGCGCTCACCCTGATCGAAGGTGGCATCGAACGGCAGATCATCGATACCGGCGCCGCGCCCAAGGCAACCACTTTCACATTCATGAATGACCGGCTGGGCACGGTGGTGGAAGATGGCGGCGACGCGGCCGGCGCCAACGTGACGGGCTTTTTCCGTCTCACCGATACCGGCGTGGAAGTGCGTTACGCCGATGGCCGCGGTGAACTCCTGACCGCGACGCCCGATGGCAGCGTGTTGATGCAGCGTTCCGCCGTCAATGGCGAGGCCTCCTGCCGCAGCTGGTATCCCGACGGCCATGCCTTCAGCGATGGCGACAAGAAACAGGCGCTGGCGGAATATGCCAGCCGCCTCGGCTTGGGACCGCTACCCAAGACGAGTTGCGACGCCTCGCTCCCGCCGCCGACCCTGCGGCCGTCCAGCGTCAGGCCGCATGAAAAACCCACCCAGGCCAAACCGGTCAGCCTGATGGCACCTGTACGCGTCACCGCACCGGGCAGGATCACCGAACTCTTGCCGGTGACGGTTAAGGAATCGGTGATCCACACCATCGACGCGGACACGGCGTCGCCTCCTGTGGTGATGACCAGGCTGGCTTCGCCGGAAGCCAGCATTCCAGCGGGCCAACATGATGCTTCCAGCTGTCTCAAGGTCGAGAGTGACGGCAGTCATTGGGGATTTCACAATTCTTGCGGCTTTAGTGTGCAGTTCTCCTACTGCATGTGGCGCGGCAGCGAGCCACTGGCCGCCTGCGACGCCAACGGTGTCGATCCGCGGGGCGTTTCAGGCAGCGTCGCGGCCAACAGTGTCGCCACCCTCACCGCCGACACCAGTTTCCGCGAAACGGCGGGGGAGCACGATTTTCGCTGGATCGCCTGTGATGGCGGCGCCGGAGAAGTGGTGGCGCATCTCGACCATGCCGAACCGCCCAGCGGGCGCTGCGAGCGCGCCGTGGTGGCGGTCAATCAACATTAGGGGGACGACGCCATGCGTTGCATGAAAACCGGCACCACGGCTCTGATGGTATTGAGCCTGTTGGGGGTCAGTGCCCAGGCCGCATCGCTGTGTACCACGCCGGAAGAAATGTCGGCCCTCAGATTGGCAGCGGTACAGCAGGAATTGATGGTGGCAGGGCTCACCTGTCACGACATTGAATCCTATAACCGCTTCGTGCTCGCCTATCGCCCGGAATTGCAGAAGTCCGATGCCGATCTCAAGGCCTATTTCGTGCGGCGCGATGGCGCGCGGGGCGAAGCCGAGTATGACACCTTCAAGACCAAGCTCGCCAATCTGTCGTCGCTCAGCGACATCTCGAACGGCCCGGCCTATTGCGCCAATACCCATGCCGCTTTTCAGATGGCGATGCAAAGCCGGCAAAGCCTTGCCAGCTTCGTCGCCGACCAGCGGTTGATGATCGCGCTGCCGGAACAGCAATTGTGCGCGGCCGATATGGCGCGGAGCGCGCCGATGGCTGGAAATCGCGAAGAACCCAAAACGCCGCTAAAGGTCGCCGCTGTTGCGCCGGTCGCGGTGACGGGGGTGCCCTCGCATGAATTGCCGGCGTCTCCCTATGGCGCCAGAACACGGGCGCCCGCTTTCAATGTGGCGCCGCCACCTGCCCGGTATCAACCGCAGGACTCCCAGGACAATGACGAAGATTATGGCGGCGAGAATGACGTCGAGGCCATGCCGATCCCGCCCGCGCCGCCGCGTTTCGCACCTCCCTCGGTGATCCAGGCGCGCCGCGACCAGGCCTATCGACCCTCCGATTGGCCGCCCAATTGGGGACCGCAGCCTTATCCGCGCGGGGTTGGCCCCGGCCCTTATTATTATTACGGCCGCTAGCCCTTCACGAAGCGCCGTCCAGCCTGCTTGAGCCGGCACCGGTTCTGGTGCAAAAGGTCCGCCTTCCGCGGTAAAATCGCGGGGATGGAGCTGTGGCCGAGAGGCTGCCCCGCCCGCGCAAGCGGGCAAAAGAGACGAAAGCCTTCGGCCTGCTCCGGCTGAAGTTTGGATGGAGCTGTGGCCGAGAGGCTGAAGGCGGCGGTTTGCTAAACCGTTATAGGGTTGTAAAGCCCTATCGAGGGTTCGAATCCCTCCGGCTCCGCCAACCAACAACCTGATTCTGCAGGGTAATTTAACTCTCGGAATTCTACCGACATTTTCGCGGCTTGGTGACCATACTTGCATCCGCTCGGGGCGGTGAGAGCGACAAACGCTCTCTCAAAGAGGTCAACAAGGGCGGCTTTCTCAGGCGCCCCTTTTCCAGTTTGCCTTATCAATAATAGCAACATCGAGATGCCGTCCGGATTGTCTTTACAGCGCGCGCGTTCCAGGCGTTAGCGACTTCCGCTTTTCGCGAAAGGCACTGGGACGAATATGACGTTCATGGTGCGCAGGCGCTCTTTTCCGCGGATCGTCAAGTCAGAGATCATGGCGAATTGCTCGCGGCTTTCGATCACATAGGCCTTGAGCTTGTAATGCGTGCCCCATGGCGTTTCAGCCACACCGACCTTCACCGGTGTTTCCGGCTTTCGATATCCGCAGGATTCGGCGATTTCGGTTAGAGCCTTGCGGACCGCGGCGCCGTCATGGTCGGCGTGCAGATAAAAGTTGGTCACACAAAGGAGGCTCTGCTTGCCGCCGCTGGCATTGAAAATACTGGCTGACCAGAGCTTGGAATGTGGAATGATCACTTCCGTGTCGTCAGCGGTCACAATATGCACGGCCCGTGTACCGATTGCTTTCACCTCGCCATATGTGCCGTCCACTTCAATCCAATCGCCCGGCTGATAGGTGTTTTCAAGGATGGCCACGATTCCAGCGGCCAGGCAACTCACGTAATCCTTGAGCGCAAATGCAAGCGCCAGTGCAACGGTGGCAATCAGGGCGACGATATCCTCGAAGGTAGGCTCGATCAGAATCGGGATGATGATTGCGATGCCGGCGACTGTGATCAGCAGACGAGCAATGGGCGCCGTCCGCAGGATCAACAGCCGCCGGTGTGAGGGTCCACTCTCAGCCGCACGACGTACGATCCAACGCACAGCAACGACCAACAACCGGCAACCGACCAGAACGGCAAGGATGAAAAGAGCTTGGCTCCATGTCAGTTCCCGCAGGACGTCCAGATGGGCACCGGCTTCATTCAAGGCAGACTCCGTTCGGCGGACCAGGCAGCCTCACCAACTCATTCGCAACCCGGTGGCTCAAGGCAGCAAGAAGGTGAACTGCGAGGGCAAGGCGTACCCTGGAATTCTGCACCTTTTGCGGGAATTGTCTCAGACCCTCTAGTTTAGCGATAACGTGCGAAATACATTCGGCATTTCAATGAGTTATTTTCGAAACGGTATCGAGGGTTTGCTTCACCGCCGCTCCGCCAATTTCTTCTGAACCCGTGATCTCGCACAATTTTCGGAAACCGCCCCCCTGAGGGAGGCTTCCGGGATGGCATAGGGGTCTGAATCCCACCTCGGGTTTCTAAGCTTCTGACACAGAAGCGGTATTCGCCTTTACACAGAAATTACATCCGAAGACATTGAAAAAAGAGCATATGCCCGTACTTAGGAGTATATGCTCGTAATTGTTGCGGGCATCCATAAGGAGGAGGATGTCATGAACAGACATATTGGAACGTCGCTTTTGTTGGCCGCTATGGTGGCGCTGGGACTCAGCTCTGCCGCGAAAGCCGGTGATTTCAGCGGGACGGAAGAAGATCTGGCTGTCCCGCAGGGGTCGTTCATCTCCACGATGGCCATTCCGGCCCACTCAGAAAATGTTCTCTACATCGCCAAGTCGGAAAATGGCGAAAGTGAGCTGGCAGCGGCGCCGGCGGGGACCGAGGAAGATCTGGCCGTTCCTCATGGCTCTTTCACGTCCACAATGCCCTTTCCCAGTGTTCGCGAAGATAGGATTAGGGTCGCGAACGCTGCCGTCCACCAGAACGGCGCTGTGATCGGCGATGACCGCAGCCGGACGATTTTGTCTGAAGTCGTTGCAGCAGGTCTTGAGTAATCAAAGATGGCTCCGCGAGATTGGGGCAGCGCACCGTGCTGCCCCAATCGGCCATCGCACCTGGGCGAAAATGCTCCACGCCTGAGTCCGATGGGTTTTCGCGCCAAACGATTTGCCGGGCCGCTTCCACTGCCCCGCGAATTGCCCGAAAACCGCTCGTTCTCGCAGCCGCGAGAGCTTCAACTCCCGCATTGGTCATTGCCAGCCGTCCGGCGCAGGCGCAGCATTCCCGCAAGACCGGGCAACCGGAAGGCTTTGCGTTCGGCGCGGAGCGCGGCGGGCGCATCTTGGAGAGAGGAGCGCTTTGTCATGTTGGTCAAACACATACTTCAGGACAAGGGCCGCGACGTCATCGTCATTGCGCCGGGCGCGACGATGGCGGAGGCGGCGCAGTTGCTGGCGGAAAAACGCATCGGTGTGGTGATCGTCAAAGGCGCCGAAGGCGCGCTGGCGGGAATTCTATCGGAACGCGATGTGGTGCGCGCCGTTGGGACTGATGGGCCTGTGGCATTGGGCCACAACATTACAGTCTATATGACAAAGAGCGTCGCGACCTGCCGCCAGACCGACACCATCGAAGCGCTGATGGAAATGATGACCCGTGGCCGGTTTCGTCACGTGCCGGTGCTGGATGACGACAAGATGCTTTGCGGCCTGATCTCGATCGGCGATGTGGTCAAGACCCGGATTGCGGAGACCTTGAACGAAGCCAATTCGCTCAGGGAATATATCTCGGCCACCGCCTGAGCGGTCGCGGGAGTTCCCTGAAACCGGGCCGCGGCGGGAACCCCGGCCTGCGGCGGGCGTTGCCGTTCGGGAGCGTTTCATTGGAGCAATCGCCATGAAACCCCACAATTTGCTGGCCGCAAACGGCCTTGTGCTTTGCGCATTTCTGATCGCGGCGCCTGCGATGGCGCAGAACAATCACCTCGACGCCAAGGGCATGCCGACGAACCATTCCACGCCGGCCGAACAGGCGCAGACCGCCGATCTCAACAACCAGGTGACCGAAGCCAACGGCGAGATCTCGGCGCAGGACAACAATAACCGGTCGAAATATCAGATCGAGCAGCAGCAATATCAGGAACAGCTGAAGCAGCATCAGGCGGCGCAGGAAAAATACCAGGACCAGAAGGCCACATATCGGAATCAGACCGCGCAGTATGAAGCGTTGCGCGCACGCTTCCGCAACGAACGCGCCGCATACCATCGCTATGAATGGCCCAGCCGCTTTGCCGAGTGGCGCTTGAAGAATGACGGCAGCATGCTGAATGCGCGCGTGCAGCTCATCAACGGCGATTATGTCGGCAATGTCGTCGGCGTGGCGCGTGCGTCCGACGGTGTGATCGAAGGCCTGGAAGTCGCGCTCGACAACGGCAAAGTCGTCTGGATCGATTCCGTCGATGCGCGCTTCGATTCCGCGCATGGCGAGATCGTCACCGATCTCGATGCCAGCGATCTGCACCATATGGCCGACGAGCACATCGGCTGAGTCTGCTGTCCAGGGACGGAGAAACGCCCGGTGTGCCGCCCGGGGGTCTTTGGCCGGTTAAGCCTAAAAAACCAGGAAAACTGGCCTTTTGCACTGCAAAACGGCTTTGCGGGGTGCAAAATCAAGGGGACGGGGCTGAAATTGGCCTGACGCCCCATATATAGAGTGGCTCCCGGATGGGTGGCCGCTGCGAAAAACTGGGCCAAATGTCCATCCACAAGCGTCGGAAAAAAACCGCTTTTTCCGCGTTTTTAGCGTTTGACTTGGGGGGAGGCCGCTCCTATAACCCGCGCCCACGCCGCTTCGCGCAGCGTTTGTTGCGCGAGTGGTGTTTCGTTGAAAAGAGGCGTGAAAACGTCGGTTTGGCGAGCTGTTTGACATTGTGATTTTCGGAAGGGGAACGTGGGCGGCGGCTCGGTATGCCATCGCGTCCCAAGGCTTGTCCTTGGGCGCTAAACAATCGAGCAGCGACATTGAATGCTCGCGTTCTTCTGCAAAGACGAAAGACTCTAAAGTCGATCGTTGTCGGACCTTGACGGGCCCGATGGCGATCAACCCTTGTCAAAAGTTTTTGCGAACTACGCAAATACAAGAGCATTCAGCGTCGTCTGTCTCAGGATCAAAACATGAGAGTTTGATCCTGGCTCAGAACGAACGCTGGCGGCAGGCCTCAAACATGCAAGTCTAGGGGGTAGCAATACCACCGGCGGACGGGTGCGTAACGCGTGGGAATATACCTATTGGTTCGGAACAACTGAGGGAAACTTCAGCTAATGCCGAATGTGTCCTAACGGAGAAAGATTTATCGCCAATAGATTAGCCCGCGTTCGATTAGCTAGTTGGTGGGGTAACGGCTCACCAAGGCGACGATCGATAGCTGTTCTGAGAGGAAGATCAGCCACACTGGGACTGAGACACGGCCCAGACTCCTACGGGAGGCAGCAGTTGGGAATCTTGGACAATGGGGGAAACCCTGATCCAGCCATGCCGCGTGAGTGATGAAGGCCTTCGGGTT
>CAIUCH010000040.1 GCA_903897605.1 uncultured Alphaproteobacteria bacterium | reverse complement strand
CTGCATGTCGGCATCACCGAGGCGGGCGGAATGATCTCCGGCACGGTGAAATCCTCGATCGGCATGGGCATGCTGCTGTGGAGCGGCATCGGCGACACCATTCGCGTCTCGCTCTCCGCCGATCCGGTGGAAGAAGTGCGGGTCGGTTTCGATATTCTCAAATCGCTCAATCTGCGCCATCGCGGCGTCAATATCGTGTCCTGCCCATCCTGCGCGCGTCAGGGCTTCAATGTCATCGACACGGTCAAGACCTTGGAAGACCGGCTCAAGCACATCGCCACGCCGATGTCTCTGTCCATCATCGGCTGCGTAGTCAATGGTCCGGGCGAGGCGCGCGAAACCGATCTGGCCTTCACCGGCGGCGGCGCCGGCAAGGGCCATGGCATGATTTATCTCAACGGCAAGCCGGCCTATAAGCTCGGCAACGAAGATCTGGTCGAGCATGTGGTTTCGCTTTGCGAGAAGAAGGCCGCCGAGATCGAGGCCCAGCGCAACGGGTCGCCGGACAAGGCATCAGAGCCGCTCGAAGCCGCGCAGTAGCGTACGTATTTCGGTCATGGCCCGGGCTCGCCCGGGCCATTTTGTTTTAACTCTAACCATCTCTGGCCCGGCTCGCGGCCATGACAAAGATTAGGCATGATTCCCGCCGCCAAACTGGAGCGCCTGCTCGATCGTTTTTCGGCGATCGAAAGCGAAATGGCGTCGGGCGCCTCCGGTCCCGCCTTTGTCAAACTCTCGCGCGAGCATTCAGAGTTGGCGCCGGTGATCGAGGCGGCGCGCGCCCATCGCAACACCCAGCGGCAGATCGAGGATGCCGATGCGCTGATCGCCGATCCCGCCAATGACAGCGAGATGCGCGGTCTGGCGGAACAGGAGCGCGCCGAACTGAAGGAGCGGCTCGCGGCGCTCGACCATGAATTGAAGATCCAACTGCTGCCCAAGGATGCGGCGGACGCATCATCCGCCATCGTGGAAATCCGTGCCGGCACCGGCGGCGATGAAGCGGCCCTGTTCGCCGCCGATCTGCTGGGCATGTATCAGCGTTATTCCGGCCTGCAGGGCTGGCGCGCGGAAGTGATGGACATCACCGAAAGCGATCTGGGCGGTATCAAGGATGCGACCTTGGAAGTCACCGGCCGCGGCGCCTATGCCAAGCTGAAATTCGAAAGCGGCGTCCATCGCGTTCAGCGCGTGCCCGTGACCGAAGCCCAGGGCCGCATCCACACCTCGGCGGCGACGGTGGCGGTGCTGCCGGAAGCCGAGGATGTGGATATCGTCATCAACGACAAGGATCTGCGCATCGACGTCTATCGCGCCCAGGGTGCGGGCGGCCAGCATGTCAACAAGACCGAAAGCGCGGTGCGCATCACCCATCTTCCCACCGGCATCGCGGTGGCGCAGCAGACGGAAAAATCCCAGCACAAGAACAAGGCCCATGCCATGAAGCTGCTGAAGGCCAAGCTTTACGACATTGAGCGCAAGCGCGTGGATGGCGTACGGGCGGCGGAACGCAAAAGCATGGTCGGTTCCGGCGACCGCTCGGAGCGCATCCGGACTTATAATTTTCCGCAAGGACGGGTCACCGACCATCGCATCAATTTGACGCTCTATAAGCTCGACCGCATCATCACCGGCGATGAACTCTCGGACGTGATCGATGCACTGGTCTCGCAGGACCAGGCCGATCGTCTGGCCGAGTTCGAGGCGGCGGAGACTTGAGCCAAGACGGCATCCGCGACCTGCTTCATGCCGCGGCGGAACAACTGCGCGAGGCTGGCGTGGACGGCGCCCGGCTGGATGCGCGCATTCTGCTGGCGCGGGCGATGGCAATCAGCCGGGAAGCGTTGATCGCTGCCAGCCGTCAGCCAAACCCTGGCGAAGTCGCGACATTCCGAACCTGGGTCGCCCGCCGCAAAGGGCGCGAGCCGCTCGCCTACATCATTGGTCACAAGGAATTCTGGAGTCTGGACTTCAAGGTCGGTCCAGGTGTGCTGGTGCCCCGTCCGGAATCCGAAACCATCATCGAAGCCGCGTTGGCGGCTTTGCCCGATCATGCCGTGCCCTATGCGATTGCCGATCTGGGCACGGGTTCGGGCGCGCTGCTGCTTGCGGCGCTGAAGGAATTTCCCAATGCGCACGGCATTGGCTTTGAGCGCTCGCCGGAGGCGTTGCGCTATGCCCAGGCCAATCTCTGCAGCCTTGGATTTGACGGGCGCGGCAAAATTGCCGCCGGCGACTGGAACCAGGCGCCGGCGCAAGGGTTCGATCTGATCCTTTCCAACCCGCCTTACATACCTAGCGCCGAGATTGACACACTCGCGCCAGAGGTCCGTTTGTTCGAACCTCGGGCGGCGCTGGATGGCGGGCCCGATGGGCTGGACGCTTATCGGGACCTGGCAAGGCTGCTGCCGCGGCTGCTGCGCCCTGGCGCCTTGGCGGTGCTGGAACTGGGCCACGGCCAGGCCGGGCTGGTGGAACCCTTGTTCGAAAGCCTTAACGTTCTTCATGTCGCACCCGATTTGGCCGGGATTCCGCGTGCTTTGGTGCTGAAAAGGCCAAAATAGGACTTGGAAAGCGCCCCGCCGATGATTACTTTTGCAGGTAGCGGGATCGGGAGATTCCCCTCGTGGCGGCTTGAGAGCGGAACCGCGAGGCGGCTCACAAAAAATGTGATGCCGGGCAGGGGACTCAAACGCGAACAGGACGCGTCGCGGAACCGGCAGGAGTGCCGCATGCGGCGCGCGGCAACAAGAAATTTTCAGGCAAAAGGGGCTCTATGAAGCGCTCACGCAGAGGCGGCCGCAGGCCGCAACACAGCAATGGTGGCAGCAGTGGTGGCGGCGGTGGCGGCCATAACAATGGCGGCGGCGGCTTTAATCCGAACCGCACGTTTGATTCCTCCGGACCCGAGATCAAAATTCGCGGCTCGGCCAGCCATGTCTATGAGAAATATCTCCAGCTTGCCCGCGACGCCAATTCGGGCGGCGACCGGGTGATGGCCGAGAATTATCTTCAGCATGCGGAGCATTATTTCCGCATCATGGTGGCCCAGCAGGCGCAGCAGGTCCAATACCAGGCCCAGCAGGCGGCCCAGAATCCCAATCGTCAGCCGGGCGACCAGCCCGCCAGTGGCCAACCCCTGCAGCAGCAACCGGGCAGTGGTCCATCTTTCTCCCTGACCGAAGGTGGCGTGGAGGAAGAAGGGGAGGACGCCGAGGCGTCTTGATATGATTTCCCCCATCTGTCTGCCACGGCCGCAAGCGGCCTAGCAGCCGTTCGGTACACTGACGCTACCGAACTCCCCCGCTAATGGCTTCGCCAAACGGGGGAAGAAATTCCGGGTCTGCTATCGGCTTCCCCTTGTGAGTAGAGAGCTGATTTCCCATATCTGCCTGGAACGGCGCTCGTTAGAGGCCGTATCTTGAATGCCTGCGCCCTGTTCGGGGCAGGCGGGAGGCAGTATGGATATCGAAAAATTCACCGAGCGGTCGCGCGGCTTCATTCAGTCGGCACAAGGCTTGGCGCTTCGTTCCGGCAATCAGCAATTCACCCCCGAGCATCTTCTCAAGGTCCTTCTCGACGATGAAGAGGGCTTGGCCGCGCGGCTGATCAAGGCAGCAGGCGGCAGCGATGCCACCGCGCGCCAAGCCAATGACCGCGCGCTGGCGAAATTGCCCAAGGTCGAAGGCGGCTCGGGCCAGGTTTATCTCTCGGGCGAGACCGCGCGCTTGCTGGATTCCGCCGAACAGGTTGCCAAGAAGGCGGGCGATTCCTTCGTCACCGCCGAGTATCTGCTGCTCGCGCTTTCGATGTCGGGTGAAACCGGCCGCATCTTGAAGGATGCCGGGGTCGCGCCGCAAAGTCTCAACAACGCCATCGCCGATTTGCGCCAGGGGCGCAGCGCCGACAGTGCCACGGCGGAGAATTCCTACGACGCCTTGCGCAAATATGCCCGCGACCTGACCGAAGCGGCGCGCAACGGCAAACTGGATCCGGTGATCGGCCGCGACGAGGAAATCCGCCGCACTATCCAGGTTCTCTCCCGCCGCACCAAAAACAACCCCGTTCTGATCGGCGAGCCCGGCGTGGGCAAGACCGCGATCGCCGAAGGCCTGGCATTGCGCATCGTCAATGGCGATGTGCCCGAAAGCCTGCGTGAGCAGCGGCTGATGGCATTGGACATGGGGGCGCTGATCGCAGGCGCGAAATTCCGCGGCGAGTTCGAGGAACGGCTGAAGGCCGTCCTGAACGAAGTCACGGGCGCCGCCGGAAAGATCGTTCTTTTCATCGACGAGCTTCACACCCTGGTGGGTGCGGGCAAGGCGGAAGGGGCGATGGATGCCTCGAACCTGCTGAAGCCGGCGTTGGCGCGCGGCGAGCTGCATTGTGTCGGCGCCACCACCTTGGACGAATACCGCAAATATATCGAGAAGGACGCGGCCCTGGCGCGGCGCTTCCAACCGGTATTCGTCAACGAGCCCACGGTCGAGGACACCATCTCGATCCTTCGCGGGCTGAAGGAGAAATACGAAGTCCATCACGGCGTCCGCATCACCGATGCGGCGATCGTGGCGGCGGCGACGCTTTCCAACCGCTATATCACCGACCGCTTCTTGCCCGACAAGGCCATCGATCTGATGGACGAGGCGGGATCACGGTTGCGCATGCAGGTGGATTCCAAGCCGGAAAAGCTGGACGAACTCGACCGCCGCATCGTGCAGTTGAAGATCGAACGCGAGGCGCTCAAGAAGGAAAACGACAAGCCCTCGAAAGACCGGCTTGCCGCGTTGGAGCACGATCTGGGTGAATTGGAGGAACAGTCCGGTTCGCTCACCGCCAAATGGCGGGAAGAAAAGAAATCCGTCGCCGATGTCCAGAGCCTGAAGGAAAGGCTGGATGCAGCGCGACAGGAGGTCGAGGTGGCGCAGCGCCGCGGCGATTTCGCGCGCGCCGGCGAACTGACCTATGGCGAAATCCCCACGCTGGAAAAGCGCATTCGCGAAATCGATGAGCGCAACAATGCCGCCTTGGTCAATGAAGCGGTGACCGCCGAGAATATTGCCCAGATCGTGTCGCGCTGGACCGGCATTCCGGTGGACAAGATGCTGGAAGGCGAGCGCGATAAGCTGTTGCATATGGAAACGTCACTGGAGAACCGGATTGTCGGCCAGGACGAGGCGGTGCGCGCCATTTCCAATGCGGTGCGCCGCGCCCGCGCCGGCCTGCAGGACCCTAACCGGCCGATCGGCTCGTTCCTGTTCCTGGGTCCCACGGGTGTGGGCAAGACCGAGCTGACCAAGGCGCTGGCCGCGTTTCTGTTCGATGATGACACCGCCATGGTGCGCATCGACATGAGCGAATTCATGGAAAAGCATGCGGTCGCGCGGCTGATCGGCGCGCCGCCGGGTTATGTCGGCTATGAGGAGGGCGGCATGCTTACCGAAGCGGTGCGCCGCCGTCCCTATCAGGTGATCCTGTTCGACGAAGTCGAGAAGGCGCACAGCGATGTCTTTAACGTGCTGCTGCAGGTCCTGGACGACGGCCGGCTGACGGATGGTCAGGGCCGCACGGTGGATTTTCGCAACACCGTGATCATTCTGACTTCCAATCTGGGAACCGAATTTCTCTCCACCGGGGAAGAAGGCGATCAGAAACAGGCCCGCGCCCAGGCCATGGCGGCGGTCAGGGGGCATTTCCGCCCCGAATTCCTCAATCGGCTGGATGAAATCATTCTGTTCCATCGCCTGACACGGTCCAACATGGACAAGATCGTGGACATCCAGATCGGGCGGCTCTCGCGGCTGCTGGACGATCGCAAGATTGAGATCAGCCTGGACAAGAAGGCGACCGAATGGCTTGCCCATGCCGGCTACGATCCCGTCTATGGCGCGCGCCCCTTGAAGCGTGTGATCCAGCGCCGGCTGCAGGATCCTCTGGCGCAGATGATCCTGGAAGGCCGCATCGCCGACGGCGCCTGTGTCAAAGTGAGCGCCAGCAAGACCGGTCTCACGCTCAATGGCGAAGAGTTCGCCGTGGCTGCCGATGAACTGGCCGAAGCCGCGCCGGCCGGTGTGGCGCTGAACTGACCGGTTATTCTTCCCTCGGTTGGCTCCGCCAGCCTTGCCGGGAACGAAATGCCCCGCAGATCGCGGGTCATTTCGCCTTGGCTTGACGCAGGTCGGTGGAAATATCGGCGACTTTGGTTTCCAATGGCTGCGAGGCGATGGTCGCGTCGGTCTTCAACCGCTGGTCGAGGAATTCCCGCAAATCCCTGCCATTGAGCAGCCGGCCTTCGGCGATCTTCACGGTCAGCGGATTGACCTGGGAATTGTTGACGCGAATCTCGTAATGCAGATGCGGACCGGTGGCCAGACCGGTCATGCCGCTGAAGGCAAAAACCTGACCCTGGCGCACCCGGCCGCCGCGCCGCATCCCGGGCGCGAAGCGGGAAAGATGGCCATACGCCGTCGCATAGCCATTGCCGTGATTCAGCACCACGAAATTGCCATAGCCACTGGCCCAACCCATGAAGGAAATATCTCCCGAGCCGGCCGCCATCACCGGCGTGCCGCTGGGCACAGCGAAGTCGACGCCCTTGTGCATGCGGGTATAGCCCAGGATCGGATGCAGCCGGGCGCCGAAGCCGGAGGAAATGCGCGCGCCATCGACCGGCGTCTTCATCAGCATGCCCTTGGCGGACTGGCCCTTGGCGTCGAAATAATCCGCCGGCTGGTCGGGATCGGGCTGGTAACGATAGAGCGTGACATCCTTGCCGCCCAACCGCATGCGCGCATAGGCGATGTTGCCCGTTTTCGCCGGCTGCCCTTCGGGCGTGTAGTAATAATCGTAATAGACTTCGAAATTGTCGCCGGGATGCAGGTCGCGCTGGAAATCCACCTTGTAGGAAAACATACGGATCATATCGACCACGATGTCAGCGGGAATTCCGGCCTGCATGCCAGCCAGATAGAGGCTGGAATCGATCGTGGCGCCGGCGCGATGACGATGCACTTCCAGCTGCTTCTTCACCATGTCGGCGGTGAAGCCGCCATCGGTGGTGCGCGTGATGGTGATGTCCTGGTCGATGGTCGGCGAGAAATGCACGGACAGCAGGCGCGCGATCGCCTGCGAGGTGACGGGCGTGGCGCCGGCGTCGCTGTCCTCGGCCACCGGGACCGTCACCGGCTTGCGATTGACCATCACCACCGTGGATTTGGATTTCGGCTCGCCCACGGGCGCGGCGAGCGAGAAAGTGAGGTCGATCGACATGCCTATCTTCAGGGCGTGGGGATTGAAATTCTTGCCCATGGCGGTGACGGCAGCATTGGCGTCGGCGGCGGAAATGCCCTGATCCTCCATCGCGCCCGCCAAGGTATCGCCGCGGTCCAGGGTGATGGCGCGGGTTTCTTCGCCGGGGCTGGGATTGGCCAGATCCTCATCGCCGGTGGGCGCGGCATTTTTTTGCGGCATGAAAGCGGCGAATTGATCGGCGCCCCCCGCACGCACAAGTTTCATGAACAATTCATAGGCCACCGGCGTGTGCGCCGGCGTTCCCACCATCGGACCGGAAACCGGAAAGGTTCCGACCGCCATCCAGGTCACGAATCCGGCGACCAGCAGCGAAAGCGACGTTGAAACCAGCGCCCAGCGTCCATCCGTGGTTGCCAGAACCGAACCAAAACGGCGGACATGGTCAAATGTCAGGCGGGCGCGGCGCGCGCGAATTCTGTCGTCCATATCGGTCCTGTCATTCAGGGCGCGGCCCTTTTGGCGTCCGCTCAACCCCAGCCCAATCAACCGCGAGGTCCCACCCCGACGCGCGATGGCACGACTTAGCCCCACCAATCGTGGGGCCGTCAAGTCTTTTGCTGCCAACAGCCTGATCTGCCTGGAAGATTCCGCGGATCTGCGAGGCGGGACGATGATGGCCCCGGTCTGCTACAGCAAGGCCATGCGAATGGCCGCCCGATTCCTGCTGCCCTTTCTGATGGCGATTTCGCCTCCTGCCTTTGCCTGGGGACCACAGGGGCATGAGATCGTGGCGCGCATTGCCGCCGATAACCTGACCCCTTCGGCGCATTTGCGCATTTCCCAGCTTCTGGGCGGCGATGCGCCCGCGCTGATGGTGCTGGATTCCAATTGGGCCGACGAGATCCGCGCCGATCGGCCCGACACCGCCGCCTGGCATTTCGTGAATATCGAGATCGGCGCCAAGGGGTATGACCCGCGCCGCGATTGTCCGCGTGACGATTGCGTGGTGGCGCAGATCGGCCGCGATGCCGCGGCGCTGCGTGATCCGCGCGCGGACCATGCGGCGCGGCTGGATGCCTTGCGGTTTCTGATTCATTTTGTCGGCGATCTGCATCAGCCGCTGCATGCCGCCGATCGCCACGACAAGGGCGGCAACAGCTTCGCCGTGTTTGAAGGGCGCCGCCGCAGCAACCTGCACCGCGTCTGGGATCAGGATGTGGTGGAAGCGCTGGGCCCCGACGCGATGAGCGTGGCCGGCGGCATCGAGCGCGGGATTTCGCCACAGGACAAGGGCCACATCGCCGCCGGGTCACCCACAGACTGGGCCAATGAAAGCTTCCAGGTCGCGGCGCACGAAATTTATGCGCGGCTTCCATCCAACGGGCCGGTGAGATTGCCGCGCGATTACACCGACCGCGAGAAAGCGGTGGTCCGTCAGCAATTGGCGCGCGCGGGCCTTCGGCTGGCGGCGATGCTCAACACGATTTTTCGCTAGACCGGATCATGTCGCGCAGGGTCGGATAGATCCCGTTCTGCCAGCGCCGGCCGGAGAAGACGCCATAATGTCCGGCACCTTGCTGGATGTAACTTTGCTTCTGCGGCGCATTGGGGCAAAGCGCCAGCGCGGCGCCGGTCTGGCCCACCGAGCAGATATCGTCTTTTTCGCCTTCCACGGTCAGGATCGCGGTCTTGTCGATCGCGCCGAGCTCCACGGGCTCCCTGCGATATGTCAATGTTCCGCGCGCCAGGCGGAATTCCTGGAATACATTGCGTACGGTTTCCAGAAAGAACTCCGCCGACAAATCGGCGACCGCCAGATATTCGTCATAGAAGCGGCGATTGGCATCAGCCTCCGGCTCGCGATCATGCAGAATATGCCCAAACAGATCCCATTGCGCCCGGATATGCCGCGCCGGGTTCATCGACAGGAAAGCGCTGACCTGCAGGAAGCCCGGATAAACATGCCGCCCGGCGCCCGGATGGCGCGACGGAACCCGGGTGATCAGATTGTGCTTGAACCAGGAAATCGGATGGCTGGTGGCGAAGCGGTTGACCTCGGTGGGATTGATGCTGGCGTCCACCGGCCCGGCCATCAGGATCATGCTGCGGGGAACGGCGGGGTTATTGTTCTTCGACATCACCGCCACGGCCGGCAAAAGCGCGGCGCAAGGCTGGCACACCGCCACGGCATGCGCGCCAGGGCCAATCGCTTCCAGAAACCGGATCAGGTGATCGACATATTCGTCGGTGCCGAAACGGCCTGCCGACAAGGGCACATCCCGGGCATTTTTCCAGTCGGTGATGAAAACGTCGTGATCGGCGAGCATGGTGTGGGCGGTGTGGCGCAAGAGGGTGGAGAAATGACCCGCCATCGGCGCCACGATCAGGACGCGCGGCTGATCCAGCGCAACGTTCTTGCGGAAATGCAGCAGCCGGGCAAACGGCATTTCCAGCGCGACTTCTTCATGGACCGCGATCTCACGGCCGTCGATCGTGACATTCTCGATTTCATAGTCCGGCCGTTCATGGGTGAGGCCGGCACGGACGAAAAGTTCCGTCGCCGCGGAAAAGCTGCGGGCGAACATGTTGCCGCCGGGGCCGAACTGGCCGCCATCGAAAAGCGCGGCGGTCATCACGGTGAAGGCGCGGCTTGAGGACAAAAAATCAGCCTGCGCCTGATAGGCGTTGTACAACATGCGCGCTCCAGCCCTCGAAAGCCCCGCCCGGGCACCTTCGCCCTGGATTCTCCCAGCCTAATGCATTTTATGTTGCGGCGCGAAAGAATTTTTCGTTGGGGTTAAGACGCCCCGTTCTGGTTGGGTTTGGTCTGGAGCTGGACGAAGTTCTGGATGCCCATCTGCTCGATCAGCCTGAGCTGGGTCTGCAGCCAGTCGATATGCTCTTCCTCGTTCTCCAGGATATCCACGAACAGTTCGCGGCTGACGAAATCCTTGATGTTCTCGCAATGGGAGACCCCCATTTTGAGGTCGGGCAGGGCGCGGGTTTCCAGCGACAGGTCGCATTCGATCAGTTCACGGACATTCTCGCCGATCATCAGCTTGCCCAGATCCTGCAGATTGGGCAGGCCGCCCAGGAACAGGATGCGCTTGATGAGCTTGTCGGCATGCTTCATCTCGTCGATCGATTCCTCATATTCCTTGCGTGCGAACTCGCTCAGGCCCCAATCGGCCAGCATGCGCGAATGCAGGAAATACTGGTTGATCGCGGTCAACTCGTTCTTCAGGACGAGGTTGAGAAATTTGAGGGTGGTGGGATCGCCGGGGAGGGAGGCGTGCGGGCTGGGACCGGGAGCGTCGGCCGGGACTAGGCGGCCGCGACCAGTGCGGTTTTTTCGTCCAACATTTCCTCGATCGTTTCCTGGCATCGTCCGCAATTCTTTCTCACGCCGCAGCGCGCATAGACGTCGTCGGAACAGCAGGCACCGCCGTCGATGACGGTGCGGATGCGATCCTCATTCAGCCTATTGCAGACGCAGACAATCACGAAAGGGAACCTCCGAAGGTCCCAACCATATAGGTCAGTTGCGAATGATTGTCAATATCATAGTGGAGCCGGGTTTGCCTCATCCGCCACCAGCTTCTGGACCGTCACATAGTCCGTTTTGCCGGTTCCCAGCACCGGCAAAGCCTCCGCCACGACGATCCGGCGCGGCACCGCCAACTCGGACACGCCATGGTTTTGGGCCCAGGCGACCAGGTCCAGGCGGCGCGCCCCAACAGCGTCCGTCACCAGCACGATTTGCTCGCCCTTGCTGCGGTCGGGAACCGTGACTGCGGCGTGGTGGTTGTCGGGCCAGAGCGCGGCGGCGATATTTTCGACCACCGTCAATGACACGGTCTCGCCGCCGATCTTGGCGAAGCGCTTGATGCGGCCGCGAATGGCGATGAAGCCTTCGGCATCGATGCTGACGACGTCGCCGGTATCGTACCAGCCGTCTTGCGGCGGCACGATGCAGCCGGGTTCATCGGGCCTGATATAGCCCAGCATCACATTGGGACCTTTGACCACCAGAAGACCGGCATTGGGGATGCCTTCCACCGGATCGAGGCGCGCTTGCATTCCCGCCATCAATCTTCCGACCGTGCCGGGATGGTTGGCTTCGATCTGGTTAGCCGCAATCACGGGCGAGGCTTCGGTGACGCCATAGCCTTCGAGAATTTCCATGCCGTATTTGCGGCGGAACAAAGTGCGGGTCTCGTCTCGCACCCGTTCGGCGCCGCAGACCGCCAGGCGAAGATTGTCGAGATCGCCCGGTTCACCCGCCCGGGCATATTGGGTGATGAAGGTGTCGGTGGAGAGCAGGATAGTGGCGCCGGTTTCGCGGATGCGCCGTACGATCTCGCGCGGCTGAAGCGGCGTGGGATGGCAGATGACTTTCACGCCGGCCAGCAGCGGCAGCAGCATTCCGACGGTCAATCCGAAGCAATGAAAGACGGGCAGGGGATTGAAAAGCACATCGCTGTCATAGAGATCGATATGGGCGCGCACCTGGGCGATATTGGTCAGGAGATTTTGGTGACTGAGCGCCACGCCCTTGGGCTGGCCTTCGGTGCCCGAGGTGAAGAGGATCGCGGCGGGTTTCAGATCTGACGGCGGCCGCGACACCAGCCCAGGCATCAGGCTGCCGGCCAGCCCCGTCAGCTTGCTGGACAGCGAAAGTTTGGCGCGCACGTCTTCCAGATAGACCAGTTCGGCGACCTCGCCGATTGCCGCGGCAACATCCTCCAGCTTGCCCAGTTCGATGAAACGGTGCGCGGTGACGACGCGCTTCACTTCGGCGGTGCGGATGGCGCTTTTCAGATCCGTGTTGCCGGACGTGAAATTGAGCATGGTTGGCACGCGGCCATAGGCGCCAAGCGCCAGAAAGGCGAGCGCCGCACCCAGCCCGGTGGGCAGCAGCACACCCACTTTCTCGTCGCGCCTTGTGCCGCGCTTGAGCGCATGACCCAGCGCGAAGCTGGCCCGCACGATCTCGTCATAGGAAAGGACACGGCCATCGCCATCGACCAGGGCCGGCGTACCGCCGCCAAATTCGGTGCGCGCCTTCAGCAGGGCTTGGAAGATGGAGCCGCGCGCGTCTTCGGGATCAAACCGGATGCGTGTGGGCCGTCCGGAGGGATTGGTTCTGGCGACGCTGTCCATGATTCCACATTAGCACGGCGTTTTGCATTGGGGCGGGCGTCAATCGTCCGCGCTGCGGTCCGCCCCCATCCGCCGATTGCGCCCCCGTTCAATATCATCGACAAAGCATGGAGGCGAGAGCCGTTCGAGGACGCGAGCGCCGCGAAAGGAAACGATGGACAGTTCACGGACGAGACGCAATTTTCTGGGTGGCGCGGCGGGTTCGGTGGCATCGCTTGCGCTTGCATCGCGGCTGGCGGCTGCCCCAAGCCCTTTACCGCTCACCGGACGATTTCTGACTCACGTTTCGGTCGTGCGGGTGAACCAGATCGAGGTCACGCCAACCCGGTCCGTCGGCCAAGACGAGGCCGCGGACAATCGGCCGGAGCGTATTCGCTCGCGGCGCGAGGCCTTTGCACGCGGCTGCCCCGGCGGCGCCATGACCTGGGCCATCAGCTGGCAGGCGCTGCACGACGACCGGGAGGAATTCAAGGAAGCTCGCAGGCTGCTCGCCGAATATCACCACAAATATGGCGACGAGGTCACCTTCATTCCCGGCGGCTATTTTTCGCCGATGTACGACACCCGCGAGAACAACCGCCAGACCATTCACGCGGCGTTGCGCAAACTCTCGCAGATGGTGGGCGGCGGCTATCGTCCCCAGTCCCTGGTTGCCGGCTACATGGACGCCGAGAATCAACGGCTGCTCGCCAGCGATGAAGGAATTCATGTTTGCCAGGGTCAGATCTGGAGCCAGCACGGCATCGACAATGGCGACGGCGATGGCGGCATTTGCTATCCCTACTATCCCAGCCGCGAGCACTACCTCAAACCGGCGCAGGGCCCGGCGGACTTTATCGATTGCGTCTGCCTCGACGGCTGGACCTGCGATTTTCTCACGGCGCGGCGCGAAGGATTTGAAGGCGGCTTCAACAGCCGGCTGGGGGTGGGGCCGATCGAGACGGTCGGCAATCTGGGCGCCGCGGCGGGCCACAAAGAGATGATGGACACCACGGCCATGCATTTCGATACCGGCCAGGCGTTAAACGGATTCGGTTTTGTGACCGGCATCTGGGAAATATCGATCGGCCATGATGACGACCTGGTGTGGTGGCTTGAGGCCGTGCAGCAGCGCTGGCCGGACACGCGCGTGATGACGGAGGGCGCCTTTGGCCTGGAGTGGCGCAAGCACACGCCCAACAATGACCGGCTCGACTACCGGTTCGACGAGAAAGGCACTGGCGCACCGGGATCGGAGAAGGAACTGGAGATCGAGTGGTTCATGAACCGGGAGTTCCGGCTGGGACTCTTGCGAAACTGGAGCGCGGACGATCCGTGGATGGCAATCGATTTCACCCGCTACGACCTGAAAGCGCAGGAGCCGCAGGGCCCGCAGCGCGAGTGGAGCCTGATGAATGTGCTGAACCAGAAGGGTACGCGGGCGCAGGACAATCCAGTGAGGCTCGGTCAACTCAGTGAAGACGACCGACGCCTTATCTTTGCGCGCTATCCCGAGCTCAAGAAACGCGCTTGAGCGGAGGCGCGGCTACTCTACATTTGACATTTGCGCCGCGTTTTTATGGCTGACAGCACATTTCTCGCGCGGGCGGGACCGAAATGCGAGATAGGCGCGCCAAAAGCGAAAACCAACTACTCTCTTTTTCAGTAGGAGGCGCGTACCACTGATAGCCGGGTATTACCGTGCGCGGCAATTCCATTCGCTTTGAGTACCCGGCATGAATAGCCGGGATAAGTATCCGAAAACTTTCCTTGAAATTCGGTAACACTGTGAGTTTCGCGCGTCTTATTGCGATGAGGCCAAGGACCAATGACGCCGTTGCGATGGACGTCTAAAAGCCTATTGCCCCGCAAAACATCAATCATGAACCCTTCTCGATTCCAGATTTCATGGATGCGGGTTTGTAGCGTCGTCATTATGCCCTCCGAAAATCATGCCCGGCGGGACTATAGTTTCCTGGTTCTTCGGATGCGAATCTGTGGGCTAGGCGCTTTTGCGCGGCTTGCCGCTGGCGGTCTTAGTCCGACTCGATCTTGGCTTTCGGGGCACCCCCTTAAAGGTGTGAGGCTACATTTGAAGGCACCCTTCAGCGCCCGCTGTATCCGCTACTCAGTTTCTTCCTGGCTGTATTGGTCGCTATCTGAGGGCTTTATGGACATGACTAAACTCTCACTCCCTGTGCCGCCGAGAACCAAAACCGGTTACGGCAAGCTTCACCGGAAAAACAGCTCGAAACATCAGGCTGTGATTGACGCATATGCGATACAGACCGGGCGCGTCCTTTGGGAATGGAATCAATTGCATTCGGAGCTACTGGCCCTTTTCGCTTCAATGTTTAACGGCCCCTCATTCCTGATGGTCAGCGCCATTTGGCACAGCGCAGGCATGGATTCATCCCAACGGAAACTGCTTTTAGAAGTGGCTGCACCGCGCTTCTGGGATCAGCCAAAGCATTTCGAGCGGATACGGTGGCTGGTGCGGATGATTGATAACCTTTCCAGCTACCGCAACATCGCGGCCCATTTGCCCATGCTGGTGGAGGGGGAAGAAGAATATTTTCTGATGCCGGACCAGCAGGCTTCCAAACGCGCAACCGCCATCCGGGGACTGCTGATGCACATGAAGCGGGATCAACTATGGGACAAGATTGCCAGCGATCTTCTGGTGCTCAATCAGTACGCGCGCCTTGTCGGCTACGCGATAGCTTTTCCAAACGAGCCGCTTCCATCGCCTCGTAAACCTCGCCTGCGATCTATCCCAGAAGTACGGCGGCTGGAACTTCAGGTGAACCGGCTAACGCGGAAGCCAGTGTGGCACCGCCTAAATCGCGCATTTCGGCAGAAACCCTGACCGGCCCCGCTTTGATCGTTTTATGACCAAAATTCTTTCTCACTTTGACCTCCAAAGGCCAATTTGGGTCGGCCTGTCGAAGAGAATCACACCATCTTGCGCTTGTGGTGCCGAATACGTAATTGGGAATAAAATCCCATAACGCATGGCCGGATCGCGCCAGGGGCGGGTGATTTTCAATCATCGGCGCTCTATATCTCAGCCATGACCGTCGTGATCGACCATCTGACCCCGCGCCATCCGGAAAAGGCGCACCGCCCCGACCAGGAGATTCTCCGCAAGCCGGACTGGATCCGGGTCAAGGCGCCGGTCTCGCGCGAATATGCCGCCACCCGCGCCGTGGTGCGGGAGTTCAATCTGCACACGGTCTGCGAGGAAGCCGCCTGTCCCAATATCGGCGAATGCTGGACCAAGGCGCACGCCACCATGATGATCATGGGCGATACCTGCACGCGGGCCTGCGCCTTCTGCAATGTGAAGACCGGATTGCCGGGCCCGCTCGATCCGGAAGAGCCCGCCCATGTCGCGTCGGCGGTCAAGAAGCTGGGTCTGCGCCATGTGGTGATCACGTCGGTGGACCGCGACGATCTGGCGGACGGCGGCGCCGACCATTTCGCGCAAGTGATCCGCGCCACCCATGCCATGAGCCCAAACACCACCGTGGAAGTGCTGACGCCGGATTTCCTGCGCAAGGACGGCGCCATCGAAACCGTGATGGCGGCGAGGCCCGAAGTCCTCAATCACAATCTGGAAACCGTCCCGCGGCTTTACCTGCGGGTGCGGCCCGGCGCGCGCTATTTTGCGTCCCTGCGGCTTTTGGAGCGGGCCAAGGAATTATATCCCGAAGGCTTCACCAAATCGGGCCTGATGGTGGGCCTGGGCGAAAGCCGCGAGGAGATCATGCAGGTGATGGACGATCTGCGCGCCGCGGGCGTGGATTTCCTCACCATCGGCCAGTATCTGCAGCCCACCCGCAAGCACGCCAAGCTGGAACGCTACTGGACGCCGCAGGAATTCGCCGGCCTGGAGCAGGTGGCGCGCGCCAAGGGTTTCCTGATGGTGTCGTCCTCGCCATTGACCCGTTCCTCCTATCACGCCGACAGCGACTTCGCGGCTTTGAAGACGGCGCGCGCGTCGCACAGGTGAGCGAACACAGCGAAAGTCGCATTGTTCCGTACACGGCCGATCTCATGTATGCCGTGGTCGCCGATGTTGAGCGCTATCCCGAATTCCTGCCCTGGGTGGTGGCGCTTCGCGTCAAGTCGCGGATGTCCGAAGGTCCGCATGAAATCGCGATCGCGGAAATGGCGGTCGGCTTTCGCGCCCTGCGCGAACGCTACACCAGCCGCGTGACGTTGGCCCCCGCCGCGCGCACCATCGATGTCGTGGCAATCGAGGGCCCTTTCCACCGGCTGGAAAATCATTGGCGCTTCACCCCCGAAGGCGCGGGCACGAAGGTGGAGTTCCGGGTGGTGTTCGAGTTTTCCAACCGCTTGCTGCAGGCCGCCGCCGGCAGCGCTTTCGAGAAAGTTCTGATGAAGATGACGGATGCGTTCGAGGCCCGCGCCGCCAGCCTTTCGCAAGATCAGGGCTGACGGTATAGTCCGGAAAATCAAGGGGAAACGCCATGAGGAACCTGTTGCGCGCCGCTGTCGCGCTGGTCGTTTTTGCCGCCGTTCCGGCATCCGCCCGCACCATCCTGTTCATCGGCAACAGCTTCACCTTGGGCGCCGGCTCACCGGTTCGCACCTATCAGGCCAGCACGGTGCACGATCTCAATGCGCCCAACGAGCGCGGCCAGACCATCGGCGGGATGGCCTCGATCTTCAAGGAGTTCACCAAGGAAGCCGGCCTGGATTATGATGTGAGCATCGAAGCGGTGGGTGGCAAGAATTTTGACTTTCACTACACCGAAAAGCTGGCGGTGATTGATCGTCCCTGGGACGAGGTGGTAATGCAAAGCTATTCTCAGCTCAACAAGGACAAGCCGGGCGATCCAGCCATCGTGACCGAGTACGGCGCCAAGCTCGACAAGGCCTTCCACGCCAAGAATCCCAATGTGCATGTGTGGTTCAATGCCACCTGGTCGCGCGCCGACTATTCCTCGCCGGAGATCGCGCCCTGGAGAGGCAAGCCGATCGACCAGATGGCCAAGGACGTCTATGCCGGATTTGAGAAAGCATGGGCCGCGTCACCCGATGTGACGGGCATCATTCCGGTGGGCCTGGCCTGGAACCGGGCCTGGGCGACCGGCGTCGCCGACAGCGATCCCACCGATGGCATCGCTGCCGGCAAGATGAATCTATGGACCTATAATTCCCAGCATGGCAGCACCCCCGGTTACATCCTGGCGAGCTTGGTGATCTTCGGTCAGTTGACCGGACGCGACCCCGTGTCGTTGGGCGACCGCGAGCATGTGGCGATGGATTTGGGTCTTTCCGCAATGCAGATGCACGCGCTGGAGCAGGTGGCGCATGACGAACTGGCGGCGCAAGGCGTCAAGCTGGCGATGAATTAGAGACTGTCGCGCAGAAGCCTGATCGCTTCCGTCACGGTAGCCAGACGCACCTGATCGCGGCCGATATCGCCGAAGCGGTATTCGCGGATGGTGACAGGGCCGTCCCCTTGCGCCACGGCGACATAGACCAGCCCCACCGGCTTTTGCGCACTGCCGCCGCCAGGACCGGCGACGCCGGTAACTGCGACGCTGAGCTGGGCGCGGGAATTCTTTAGTGCGCCTTCGGCCATGGCGCGGCAAACCGGTTCGGATACCGCGCCATGGGCGCCCAGAAGTTCGGTCGGTACGCCCAGCAGCTCCTGCTTGGCCTGATTGGAATAAGTGACGAAGCCGCGATCCACCACATCCGACGAGCCGGGAATTTCGGTCAGCAACGCGGCGATCAGGCCGCCGGTGCAGCTTTCGGCGGTGGCGATATGAACGCCTTTGCGCCGCGCGGCATCCAGCAGAATTCGCGCCTGTGCCAAAAGCGCGGCGTCGAACATCAGATCACCCGGGTATATTGCACGCCGGCCGCGATGATACCGGCGGCGAGACCCGCCAGCATGTCGTCAGCCATCACGCCCATGCCGCCGGGAAGCTTTTCCGCCGCCGAGATTGGCCAGGGCTTCAGGATGTCGAACAGACGGAAGAGCAGGAAGGCGAGGGCAAACTCCGCCGCCGAAGCCGGCGCGAAACAAATGCCGGCGCAGGCCAGCCATTGCCCCGCCAACTCGTCGATCACGCATTCGGAAGGATCGTCACGGCCGGTGGCGCGGACATGGGCGCCGCACGCCCACACCCCGATGGCGAAAGCGATTAGGCTGGCGACGATCAGGCCGAGGCCGCCGCCGGCATGTCCGGCGATGAAGATCGCCAGCGGCACCGCGATGATGCTCATCACCGTGCCCGATGCGACGGGGAAATAGCCGATGCCCAGGACCGAGGCGATGATGGTGGAAAATCTCATGGCTCTATCCTTGCCCTGCCGCATCGCTGTTCGAGGGCAGCCTCACCGTCGCGATTGCCTGCGCCGCCAAACCCTCGCGCCGTCCGGTGAACCCCATGCCCTCGGTGGTGGTGGCCTTGACGCTGACGCGATCGATCGCAAGCGACAGGATTTCGGCGATGCGGGCGCGCATGGCTTGGCGGTGCGGGCCGATCTTGGGCCTCTCGCAGATCAAGGTGACGTCGCAATGCAGGATGGCGCCGCCTTTCTGCTTCACCAGCGCATGGGCGTGGTCGAGGAATTTCCAGGACGGGGCGTCTTTCCAGCGATCGTCGGTGGGCGGAAAATGCTGACCGATATCGCCGGCGGAAATGCATCCCAGTATCGCGTCGGTCAGGGCGTGCAAGCCGGCATCGGCGTCGGAATGGCCTTCCAGCCCGTGATCGTGTGGCACCTTCACGCCGCAGAGCCAGACGTGATCGCCGGCGGTGAAACGATGCGCGTCATAGCCCATGGCGCTGCGGGTCTCTCCTGCCAGTAGACGCTCTGCCAAGATGAAGTCCTTTTCCGTGGTCACTTTCAGATTACTTTCCTCGCCCGGCACCGCTTCCACCGCAAGTCCGGCCAGCCCGGCAATGGCGACATCGTCGGTGGCATCGGTACCGGCATGATCGCGGTGCGCCTTGAGGATATCGGCGAAGCGAAATCCTTGCGGTGTCTGGGCACGGTAGAGTCCCTCGCGCGGCACGGTTATCCAGCATTCGCCTTCTTTGCGCCGCAGCGTGTCGGCCACCGCCTGCATCGGCGCCGCGCCCGCCGCACCCGCCTCCAGGGCCGCGATCACACGGGCGATGATTGCGCGCGAGACCAGCGGCCTGGCCGCGTCATGGATAAGGACGAAATCCGGCGGGTCGCCAGCCAACGCCTCCAGTCCCAATCGCACGGAATCCTGCCGCCGGGGTCCACCGGCTATCGGCTCGGGGGCGTCTGGTCCCATCGCCCCCCGGTACAACGCCTCTTGTCCGGGCCCGATCACCACCCGTACCGGCCAGTCCGGGAAGGCCTGAACCGTCCGCACCAGCATCGGCTGGCCGGTCAATGGCTCATATTGCTTGGGCCCGGCACGGCCGGCGCGCTCGCCTTTTCCGGCAGCGACAATCAAAATGGCGGTACGGGGCATGGATGTTCCCTTTGCGGTCTGCCTAACACCGCCAAGAGGCGGTTTGCGATAATTGTTTGTGGGTGAGGTATTTGCCTATAATATCGTCATAGATACTGCATGGCTAAAATATAGGCATTTCGTGCAACCGCCCTTGTTTCGTCGTTCCCCGACGGAATTTCCCATCGCCAATACCCTGCCGTCTCCCATTCTGGTGGTCGGGCCGCAGCAGGAGATCATCTACGTCAATCCGGCCGCCGAGCAATTCTTCGATACCGGCGCGGCCATCCTGCTGAAGCAGAATCTCACCGATCTTCTGGTCTTTGATTCACCGCTGTTCCAACTGGTGGCGCAGGCGCGCGAGCGCAATGCCTCGGCGGCGGAACGGGACGTCGATCTTTCCACGCCCAAGCATGGCGAGCGTCTTGCCGATGTCACGGTGACACCTTTGCCCGAGCCGGACGGCTCGCTGGTCATCGCCTTCTCCGAACGCAGCCTGGCTCAGCGGATGGACCGCCAGTTGATGGCGCGGGGCGCGGTGCGCTCCATGCATGGCATGGCGGCGGTGCTGGCCCATGAAATCAAAAACCCGCTGGCCGGCATCCGCGGCGCGGCGCAATTGCTGGAGGAGCAACTGGCGCCTGCCGAGCGGGAATTGACGCAGCTGATCTGCGACGAGACCGACCGCATCCGTGGCTTGATCGACCGGATGGAGGCGTTCGGCGATACCCGCAGCTTCCAGCGCCATCCGGTCAATATTCACGAAGTGCTGACGCGAGTGCGCCGCATCGCCGAATCCGGCTTCGCCCGTAGTGCGGCTTTTGTGGAGAATTTCGATCCCTCGCTGCCACCGGTGTCGGGAGACCGCGACCAGCTGATTCAGGTCTTCCTCAATCTGGTGCGCAACGCGTCGGACGCGCTGCCGGAAAATGGCGGCGAGATCACGCTCACCACCAGCTTCCGTCCCGGGGTGCGACTTGGCGCGGGCACCGCGGGCGAGCGCGTTTCACTGCCGCTGGAAGTGACGGTGCGCGACAATGGCATCGGCGTGCCGGCCGATCTTCTGTCCTGCATCTTCGATCCGTTCGTCACCACCAAGGTGCGCGGCTCGGGCCTCGGCCTTGCGCTGGTCGCCAAGATCGTTGGCGACCATGGCGGCGTGGTCGAATGCGATTCCGTTCCCCGCCGCACGATTTTCCGTGTGCTGCTGCCCATAGCACTGACTGAGGAGACCTGATGACCGCCGCGACCATTCTTGTTGCCGATGACGACAGCGCCATCCGCACCGTGCTGCACCAGGCCCTGGCCCGGGCAGGCTACAATGTCCGCACCACCGGCACCGCCGCCGGTCTGTGGAAGATGATTGCGGCGGGCGAGGGCAATGTCGCCATTACCGATGTGGTGCTGCCCGACGAGAGCGGCTTCGATCTGATCCCCCGCATCAAGCGCATCAGGCCCGAATTGCCGGTGCTGGTGATGAGCGCGCAGAACACGCTTCTCACCGCCATTACCGCTGCCGAGCGGGGCGCCTTTGAATATCTGCCCAAGCCGTTCGATTTGAAGGAGCTGACCAATGTGGTGCAGCGGGCCTTGGCCGGCCCGGGCGTCAAGCGCGAACCGGAAACCCAGGAAGGGGAAGATCGTCTTCCCTTGATTGGCCGCAGCCCTGCGATGCAGGAAATCTATCGCGTCATCGCGCGGCTGACCCAGACGGATCTCACCGTGATGATCATGGGAGAATCCGGCACCGGCAAGGAACTGGTGGCGCGGGCGCTGCATGATTACGGCAAGCGCCGTCATGGCCGCTTTGTCGCGGTCAACATGGCGGCGATCCCCAAGGAACTGGTGGAAAGCGAATTGTTCGGACATGAGCGCGGCGCCTTCACCGGCGCGAACAATCGCGGCGTTGGGCGTTTTGAACAGGCCGAGGGCGGCACGCTCTTCCTGGACGAGATCGGCGACATGCCGTTGGAAGCGCAGACCCGGCTTTTGCGTGTGCTGCAGCAGGGCGAGTATACCACCGTGGGCGGCCGCACGCCCATCCGCACCGATGTCCGCATCATCGCCGCCACCAACCGGGATTTGCGCCAACTGATCGGGCAGGGCCTGTTTCGCGAGGATCTTTATTATCGCCTCAATGTGGTGCCGCTGCGCCTGCCGCCGCTGCGTGAGCGAGTCGAAGATATCGCCGATCTGACGCGGCATTTTCTGCGCAAAGCAGAGAATGAGGGATTGCCCGCCAAATCGCTGGACAATGACGGCCTGGAAATTCTTCGCCGCCATCGCTGGCCGGGCAATGTCCGCGAGCTGGAAAATTTGGTCCGCCGCCTGGCGGTGTTGCATGCGGGGGATTCCATTCCCGCCGCGGTGATCGCAGGCGAGTTGAAGGAGCCAAACCACATCCTGGCAGTGGAAGAACAGGAAGAGGCGGTGTCGCTGGGCGGAGCGGTCGAGCAATTCCTCACCCGCTATTTCCTCAGCCATGGCGACCGGCTACCGCCGCCGGGGATCTATGACCGCGTCATCCAGGAAGTGGAGCGGCCCTTGCTTTCCATCTGTCTTGCCGCGACCCGCGGTAACCAGATCCGGGCGGCGCAGTTGCTTGGTCTTAACCGCAATACTCTGCGCAAAAAAATCCGCGACCTGGGATTGGAAGTCATCAAGGGGCTTCGCGCCGAGTAGGCGCGAAGCGGCGCAGCGCTGCGAGCGTCCGGATCTCGGGGAATCAATCAAAAAAGTACGATTTTAGCGATTTGCGCCCGTGGCTTGGCTTGCGCCGCTGCTACGCTGCCGCTCGCGCTCAGCGCCACATAGGCTCCGAAGCCGGGCTTCGGAACCTATGTTGTAGAATTACACCGCTGCATTCTTGCAACAGCCTGTGCTGTGACTACAATGTCGCAAATCTGACGAACGAGCTTTGCTCCTACTAACGACGGACGCCAGTCATCGAAAACGGGTCATTCATCTATCGCGGGCGCGGCGTCATTCATGCCGTGTCCCGTCCATCGCTTCTGGCGCTGGGGGCCGGGCTGCTGGCGGCGGCATCGGGCGCCATCACCTACGCCATCCTGTCTGGCCTTACCCCTTGGACGCCCAGCCGCGCCGGGCTGATCGCGCTACTGTTGGTAAATCTCACCTTGGGTCTTTCGCTGGGCGCCTTGATCGCCTGGCGTCTGGTGCGGCTTTGGGCGGAGCGCAAATCCGGCCGCGCCGGCGCGCGGCTGCATGTGCGGCTGGTCGCCTGGTTCGGCACCATCGCGGTGGTGCCCGCGATCTTGATCGCGATTTTCGCGGCGGTGACTCTCAATCTGGGTCTGGAAGCCTGGTTCTCCGGCCGCGTGAAGGACGCGCTCGGCAGCGCCGTCAATGTCGCGCAGCATTATGTGAAAGAGCATGAGCGGGGCATCATCGGCGACGCCTTCGACATCGCCAACAATATCCAGCACGATCCCAGCCTGTTCGATGCGGACAAGCATGTCCGTCCTGCTGCGTTCTTTTCCAAATTGAATTCCTTGACCAAGGATCGCGGACTGCAAGCATCCTATATTGTCGATGGCCACGGAAAAATCCTCGCTTCGACCAAGCAGCAATTCCTCAAGGATCCCAAGCCGCCGTCCGGCACCGACATCACTCAGGCCCGATCTGGCTCGATTGTGGTGGACGCCGCGCCCGATGGCGGCACCGTCACCGCGCTGATCCAGATGCAGGCCTTGAACGACGCCTATCTGCTGGTGGTTCGCTTGGTGGACCCGCAAGTGATCGGCTATTACCGCCGCACCGTCGATGCGGTGACCGAATATAATCGGTTGGACGAGAACCGGCTGGAAGTGCAACTGGTCTTTGCCGCGCTCTATGCGGTGGTGTCGCTGGTGACCTTGCTGGGCGCGGTGTGGTCCGGCATCTGGGCGGCAAACCGGCTGGTGCATCCGATCTCGAATCTGATCACCGCGGCAGAGCGGGTCTCCGAAGGCGATCTCACCGCCCAGGTGAAGGTGTCGCGGGATGACGATGAAATCGGCACCCTGGGCCTTGCCTTCAATCGCATGACCCAACAGCTCGCGGCCCAGCGCGGCGATCTGGTTTCGGCCAATCGGCTGAACGAGGAGCGGCGGCGTTTCACCGAGACGGTGCTGTCGGGTGTCAGCGCCGGCGTCATCGGTGTGGACCGCGACGGCACGATCACCATCGTGAACCGCGCCGCGGCGCGGCTGTTGAACGCCACGCCCGAAGAGTTGGAGGGCCGGCATTATTCGGAATCGGTGCCCGAACTGGGCGCCCTTATCCGTCGGGCGCTGTCGGAGCCGGTGGGCCATGCCGGCGGAGAGGTTGCGATCAAGCGTGCCGGCGCGCCGAGGGCGCTGTCGGTGCAGGTGTCCAGCGAATGGGGAAATCCGCACGGCTTTGTCGTCACCTTCGATGACATCACCGATCTGGTCGGGGCCCAGCGCACCGCCGCCTGGGCCGATGTGGCGCGGCGCATCGCCCATGAGATCAAAAATCCGCTGACACCGATTCAATTGTCGGCCGAGCGCCTCAAGCGCAAATACATGGATGAAATCTCCACCGATCCCGATATTTTCCGCCAATGCATCGACACCATCATCCGTCAGGTTGGCGATATCGGGCGCATGGTGGACGAATTCTCGTCCTTTGCCCGGATGCCGACGCCGGTGATGAAACGGGAAAATGCCGCCGAACTGCTGCAGCAGGCGGTGTTCCTGCAACGGGTGGCGCATCCGGACATCACTTTTGCGGTCGAAGGCCCCAAGGAGCCGCTCTTCTTCGAAGGCGATGGCAGACTGATCGCCCAGGCGCTCACCAATGTGCTGAAAAATGCCGGCGAAGGCATCGCCGCGCGGCGCGCCAGGGGCGATGAGGTGCCAGGCCGGATCACGGTGGCGCTCCAGCCCCATGGCCTCACTTTTGCGTTCAAGGTCAGCGACAATGGCATCGGGCTGCCGGCGGAACATCGCCATCGCTTGACCGAGCCGTATGTCACCACCCGCGCCAAGGGCACGGGTCTGGGCCTGGCGATCGTGCGCAAGATCATGGAAGACCATGGCGGCGAGATCGCCCTGGCCGATGCCGAAGGCGGTGAGGGCGCGGAGGTGACGCTGACCTTCCCCTTCCTGCAAAAGAATTTGCGTCAGAAAGGCAATGAGGATGAGCAAAAACGGATTGCTGATCGCGTCTGAAATTCTCGTGGTGGATGACGAGGAAGATATTCGCGACTTGATTTCGGGAATTCTGCGGGACGAGGGCTATGAGACCCGCATGGCGGGCGACAGCGAATCCGCGCTTGCGGCGGCGCGGGCGCGCCGGCCGCAGCTGATCATTCTCGACATTTGGCTGCAGGGCTCGCGGCTGGACGGGATTCAGGTGCTGGACGCGCTCAAACGCGAGCAGCCGGACGTGCCGGTGGTCATGATCTCTGGCCATGGCACGATCGAAACGGCAGTCTCCTCGATCAAGAAGGGTGCCTATGACTTCATCGAGAAGCCGTTCAAGGCCGACCGCTTGCTGCATGTGGTCGAGCGCGCGCTGGAAGCGGCGCGGCTGAAGCGCGAAATACAGGAACTGAAGCTCAAGGCCAGTGACGATGGCGAATTGATCGGGCAGTCCTCGATCATCGCGCAGTTGCGCGCCCTGGTTGAAAAGATCGCGCCCACCAACAGCCGGGTGCTGATTTCCGGACCGGCCGGTTCGGGCAAGGAAGTGGCGGCGCGCCTGATCCATGCCCGCTCGCGCCGCGCCGCCAACGCTTTCGTGGCTGTCAATTGCGCCACCATGGCGCCGGAGCGGATCGAAACCGAGCTGTTCGGCATCGAACAGCCGGATGGTTCACACAAGACCGGATTGTTCGAGCTTGCCCATAACGGCACGCTCTATCTGGACGAAGTCTCCGATATGCCTCTGGAGACGCAAGGAAAGATTCTGCGCGTGCTGATCGACCAGACCTTCAGCCGCGTCGGCGGCACGGCGCGCGTCCAGGTGGATGCGCGGGTGATCTGCTCCACCACCCGCGACCTTCGCAGCGAGACCGAAGCGGGGCGCTTCCGGGAAGACCTTTATCACCGCCTCAATGTGGTGCCGGTCCGCGTTCCGTCGCTGGCCGAGCGGCGCGACGATATTCCGGCCCTGATTTCGCATTTCATGAAGCGGCTGTCGGCGGCCGGCGGCCTGCCGATGCGCCATATCGGCGACGACGCCATGGCGGTGCTGCAGGCCCATGGCTGGCCCGGCAATGTCCGCCAATTGCGCAATATCGTCGAGCGGCTGCTGATTCTTGCCGGCGACGATCTTACCGAAGCGGTCACCGCCGATCTTCTGCCCACCGATCTGGGCCACGGCAGTGGCTGGAATGGCGGCAAGGGCGGTGACCTTGTCATTTCGCTGCCCCTGCGCGAGGCGCGGGAGATTTTCGAGCGCGATTATCTGGTCGCCCAGATCAACCGCTTCGGCGGCAATATTTCCCGCACCGCTGCCTTTATCGGCATGGAGCGGTCGGCGCTGCACCGCAAGCTCAAATCCTTGGGCGTGGGTTCGGCGCAGAATTTCAACGCCTGAGGCATCCGGGGTCGGCAATGAAAAAATGGACGGCATCGCGCGCGCCGGCGGGAAGGATCGCCTATGTCAATGGCCGTTATCTGCCGCACACCCGCGCCGGCGTGCATATCGAGGATCGCGCGCTGCAGTTGGGCGACGGCATCTATGAAGTGGCCGGCATCACCGCGGGCAAGCTGATCGACGAGGAACAGCATCTCGACCGGATGGAGCGTTCCTTGCGCGAAATCGGCATCGCGATGCCGATGGGCAGGCCCGCGCTCAAGCTGGTCATGCGCGAGATGGTGGCGCGCAATCGCGTGCGCGATGGTCTTCTTTATATGCAAGTGTCCCGCGGCGCAGTCAGGCGCGACCACCCCATTCCGGACGTGGTTCCGCGTCCGACCTTGATCATGACCGCCCGGGCGATGGATCCGCAGGCCGGGGAAAAGAAGCGGGCCGAAGGCATTGCGGTCATCACCCGTCCTGACCAGCGCTGGGCGCGGCGCGACATCAAGACGGTGCAGCTCTTGCCCAATCTTCTGGCCAAAACCGAGGCGCGCAAGGCGGGCGCCTATGAGGCTTGGCTGGTGGACGGCGAAGGTTTTGTGACCGAAGGCGCTTCGACCAATGCCTGGATCGTAGATAGCGAGAATCTCGTCGTCACCCGTCAGCTGTCCAATGACATTCTGCCGGGCGTGACCCGCCGCGTGATTCTGGAGGCGGCGGCTGCCGCCGGTCTGCCCATTACTCAGCGCAAATTCACCGTGGCTGAGGCCTTGAAGGCACGCGAAGCATTTCTGTCATCGGCCTCGGGCGCGGCGATCCCCGTGGTAAAGATCGACGACACTTTGATCGGCGATGGCAAGCCCGGGCCGCTGACTCGCCGGATTCACGCGCTCTATGCCCAAAAGGCAGGCATAGAAAGCTGATCGGTTACGGTTTATTTGCTTTCGCAATTGCAGCAATAGATTATGCTGTTTGTAGTGCCCCGCCTGGTGGACACACAGATAAGTGGGAAAACCCATGAGTGAAAAACAACAAAATCTGCAAGACACGTTTCTCAACGCCGTCCGCAAAAGCAAATCCCCCGTCACAATCTTCCTGGTCAATGGCGTCAAACTTCAGGGCAATATCACCTGGTTCGACAATTTTTGCGTATTGCTGCGTCGAGACGGCCAGGCGCAGCTGGTCTACAAGCACGCCATCTCGACGGTGATGCCGATGGGGCCGATCCAGCTTCAGGATGAAGCAGTGCAAGAGTCTGCCTGACATTGTCCAAGCGTGAGAAGAGGGCGGCGCCGGCGGCGACAGCCTTTGTCATTCATGTCGAACCCAAATCGCGAAGCGAACGCAGCCCGCGGGATGCCGACGAACGGCTGGCCGAAGCGGTCGGCCTTGCCGCCGCGATCGGCCTTGGCGTGGTGGAAACCCGGATTGCGCCGCTGTCCCGTCCGACCCCCGCGACCCTGATCGGTTCGGGGAAGGTGGCCGAGATCGCCGCGGACGCCAAGCGCCTGGAACCCGAACTCATCATCGTCAATGCACAATTGTCGCCAGTGCAGCAGCGCAATCTCGAGAAAGCCTGGGATGCCAAGGTGCTGGACCGCACCGCGCTGATCCTGGAAATCTTCGGCGCCCGCGCCGCCACCCGGGAAGGCCGCTTGCAAGTGGAGCTGGCGCATCTGACCTATCAGCGCTCCCGCCTGGTCAGAAGCTGGACCCATCTGGAGCGTCAGCGCGGCGGCTTCGGCTTTCTGGGCGGTCCCGGCGAAACCCAGATCGAAGCCGACCGGCGCCTGATCGGCGACCGGATCGTCAAGATCAAGCGAGAGCTGGAAGGCGTGAAGCGCACCCGCGCCCTTGGACGGCAAGCGCGCCAAAAAGTGCCGTTCCCGGTGGTCGCGCTGGTGGGCTACACCAATGCCGGCAAGTCCACCTTGTTCAACCGCCTGACCAAATCCGATGTGGTGGCCAAGGATCTGCTGTTCGCCACCCTCGATCCCACCATGCGGGGCCTGAAACTGCCCCATGGCGCCAAAGTCATTCTGTCAGACACGGTGGGCTTCATCGCCGATTTGCCCACCGAGCTGGTGGCGGCCTTCCGCGCCACCTTGGAGGAGGTGCTGGCTGCCGATGTGATCGCCCATGTCCGGGACGCCGCCCATGACGAGAGCGAGGCGCAAAAGGCCGATGTCCTCAAGGTCCTGGCCGAGCTGGGGGTGCCGGAGGACCGGGCGACCATCGAGATCCTGAACAAGATCGATCTGCTGGCTGTGGAAGTTCGCGCCGGCCTTCTGACCGGCAACGATCGGGGCAAGCAGGCGGTCGCGGTCTCTGCCCTGACCGGCGAAGGCCTTCCAGCACTTCTGGGCCGGCTGGAAGCTGACGTGTCGCATGACAACATCAGTCTGGACCTCAGCCTGGAGGTTAGCGATGGCGCTGGTTTGGCATGGGTCTACCGCCACGCCGAAGTGGTGCGGCGGCGCGAACGGGCCGGCCGCATCGCCCTTTCACTCAGGATTTCTCCACAGAACGCCGCCCGCTTCCAAAATCGATTTCCGGGGAAAATTAAGCCAATTCAATTGCGTGTATGAAAACGCTCGTGTGAATTGTCAAAGGGGAGGGCTGTGGAAGAGGGGCTCAACCTTGCTCGGTCCGCTTGGCCGCCTGCCAAAGCGCCTCCATCTCATCCAGGCTGGCATCGGCGGCCTGACGGCCTTGGGTCTCCAGCGCGGCTTCGATGAATTTGAAGCGGCGGGTGAATTTGGCGTTCGCGGCGCGAAGGGCCGCCTCCGGATCGACCTTTAAATGGCGTGCGAGGTTGGCCACAACGAACAGCAGATCGCCGATCTCTTCGGCGCGCTTGGCCGGATCTGAACCAGCCTCCACCACTTCACGGGCTTCCTCGGCGATCTTATCGACCACCTTGGCGGCATTATCCCAGTCAAATCCAACGCTTGCGGCACGGCGTTGAAGTTTGTCCGCACGCAACAGGGCGGGCAGGGCGAGCGGTACATCGTCCAGAATACTGGCCGTCTTTCCATCCTTAGCCTTGGCCTGGCGTTCCTTGGCCTTGAGCTCTTCCCAGGCCAATTTCTGACTATGGGGATTGGCAGCGGCGCCAGCGTCGCCAAAGACATGCGGATGGCGCCGGATCATCTTGTCGGTGACGGCCGCGACCACATCGCCGAAGCTGAAAAGCCCGGCTTCCTCCGCCATGCGGGCATGGAACACGACCTGGAACAGAAGGTCGCCCAGCTCATCGGGCAAGGCGTTATAATCGCGGTCTTCGATGCTGGCCGCGACCTCATAGGCTTCCTCGACAGTATATGGCGCAATGGTTTGAAAACTCTGGGAGCGATCCCAGGGACAACCATCGGGGCCGCGAAGGACGCGCATGATCTCCAGAAGATCGGCAATGTCGCAGCTGGGCTTGGTTGGGGCAGGATTCGTCATGATCGGATAGGATGGGGCCGGGCGCCGGGCCGCAAGGCCGATTCCAGGCTTCCAATAATCGTATAAGTAATATTATGTAAAATTATATCATACCTACCGGCCAAAAACCCCGGCGGCACGCAAATTGCGGTGTTCCATCAGGAAGTCTCCTTCTGGAACGCGAGCTATGGTTTCTTGGCACGATTACCACGACCTCCATGACGCGGAGCATGCTGGGCGTGCCAAAGCGATCATCATCAGCGTCCTGTTATGTTTGGCATTCTGGGCCGCTATCGGGTTTTTGGCCGTCGGATTGCTCTGATCGTCCCCTGGGCTGATCCCTAGCCTGAGCGGCTGGCCGGGCTATCCCAGCGCCGCGCCGAGGATCGGCTGCAGAAACAGATGCGATCCCACCGCCGCGATTTCGGTGGTCACAAAATCATATCGGTAGAACAGCCAAACCCAGCCGACACCGGGCACGACATAGCGCAGCAGGTCATAAGACAGCGTCGAAAATGCCAGCGGGTCCGGTGCGAAGGCGGTGACATTGATCGCGATATTGATAGATTGCACCGCGATCATCGCGGCCCACAACAGATATGGCGGCAAGCTCGCAACCTTCACCACCTTGGCGGCACACGTGAGCAGCCAGGCCAAGGTCGAGAACAAAAACAAGCGGTAGATGACGTTCTCGTTGAACGCCCGGAACATGAAATAGAGAAAGCGATTTTGCAGGCTGTTGGCATGGAATAATTGCACATAGTCCGCCGGCAAGGCATGGCGGAACAGGACGGTATCGATCATGGCGACATATAGCGCGACGATAAGTGCGCCGGACGCACCAACAAGAATTTGAGTTTTTATGCCGGCAGCGCTCAGGCGCAGCCCGATCCGGTCGGCAAAATAGGCCCCGCGCAGCGCGAGTGCCGCGACCAGCAAAACGCGCAACCATGTCGAACCCAAGGTGGCGGCGGAGAACGCAACGTCGAACGGCGTGATCGCGGCGATGAATATGGCCACCGCAAGAATGACGACCAGAGTTGGCGATATCTTCATGCGCTTCCCGGCTAGCACGAAATTGGTGAAACGTCTCGATCTACTGGGTCCATTTGCACGCCGCTATTGGAAAATCAATTCCTAGACCGGTTTTGCGGCGCCAATTGCCCACATGCGCGCTGCCGGCTTGCTGACCTCGATCTGAAAACCGCTCTCCCGGAGCTGGGCGGCGACCTGGTCCGGCGCCAGGCGCAATTTGCGATAGCTGCTTTTGCGCAATGTCCAATCGCTTCCGTCGCGGCGATGAATCAGATCATGCACGATCACGGTTTGCGGTTCATATTCCAGATAGCAGACCATGATCCGGTCGGCGTCGCTGCGGACCGGGATGAAGCGGTCCAGGCCCATGAGCGCCTGGGAAAGATCCCGGAATGTGAGAATCAGCCGCCCGCCGGGCGCCAATGCCGCGAAACAGTCGGCAAACAGCCGGGGCAAGTCGGCATGGGATTGAAGATGCGGCAGGACATCGCCCATGCAGAGAATGGCATCGGCGCTGCCGGGGGCGACATGATCGGCGAAGCGGCGAATGTCGGCCTTGAGGGGTTCGATTGGCCGCCTGCCCTTATGCGCCGCCAGTTCATCCAGCAAAGTCTGGCTGGTGTCGATGGCGATCACGCGCGAAAAACCCAGATCGGCGAGCGCCGCGGATTGATAACCGGGCCCGGAGCCCAGATCGACGCCAACGCCATGGCGGCCCGTCCCCAGTCCCAATTCCGTCAAAAGCGCGCGCTGCTCGGCGGTCTTCTCCTCGAACGGCATGCCGACCATCCAGCTGTAATGCTCGGCCAGTAATTCATCGTAATGGCGGATGGCATCATTCATGATCGGGCTTCTTTGCTGGCGCCAAAGTCATACATCCGCTTGCGGTGGCTGCAAACACGCCGAATTTCGCCATGGGCCTTGCCAGCGCGGCAATGGTGGCCCGATCCGGGCGCAGCGGCATCCCGTGGCGACGGCCCTTATTGCGAGACAGGCCGCCGCGTCACTACGAAATTCTTGAGTTGTTCGCGGGCGGGGCCAAAGTCCGGTGCGATCTCAAGCGCCTTTTTATAGTCGCGATAGGATTCGGCGATCCGTCCTAGGAAAAATTCCGCGACCGCCCGGTTATAGTAACCGACCTCCTCATAGGTCTGACCCAGGCCGATGCCCCGGTTGATGTCGGTCAGCGCCTGATCATAGTGTTTCTGCGCGATCAGGGCGGCACCGCGATCGACATATCCGTCGCCCAGATCGGGAAAAAGCGCCAAGCCCGCATTGTAGTCGGACATCGCGTCGTCGACATGGCCCAACGCCATCTTCATGACCGCACGATTGACATAAGTGCCGGCCCGGGCATGGCGGTCGAGCGCTTCTTCGGCCAACGCCATATCGCAGATTGCAATTCCATGCCGCGGGTCGACGCCCGCTTTTGCCGCGATGAAGCAATCATGCGCCATGCCGGCGCCGATTACCGCCACGAGCGCATGCGCGGGAACCGACAAAAGCAGAAGTGTGGCGCAGCCGCAGATCGCGCCGCGCCAGCCCATCACTGGGTCGCTGCCTTCTTCGGAACCACCTTGAAACGATCAAGCTGACGCTGTGCCGGTGCGTAGTCCGGCTTGACCATCAACGCTTGCTTGTAGTCGCGATAAGCCTGGGCGTAATGACCGGCATCGTCCTCAATCTCGCCCCGGCTGTAATAGGCGACCTGCAGATTGGTGGCGCCCAGCGCGATGCCTTGGTTGATTGCCGCCATCGCCTCAGTGGGACGTTTTTCGGCGACCAGCACCAGCGCCTGATTCAGATAGGCGTCGCCCAAAGTCGGATTGAAAGCCAGCGCGTTGCCGAAATCGTTCAAGGCGCCTCTGCGGTCACCCATGTCATAGCGGATGATGCCGCGATTGACGAAAGTCTCTGCCCGATAATTTATCAACGGATCAATTATCGCCGTGTTGCAGTGTTCCAAGCCGTATCGGAGATTCACGCCGTCGCGCGCAGTCTGAAAACAGTCAAGCGCGGGATCGCTGGTGTAGATCATGCGCAAGTTATCGATCGATTTGTCCGGCATCGGTCCCCCAAGCTGGGGTGCGGCCACCGCCATGGGCGCGGCCATGGTGGAAAGAAACAAAGCGGAAATGAGAGCGAGACGTTTCATCGCAAACCTCCAATATAACGGGTCTACAGATCGGACTGCCAGGCTCCAATGTAGCACGATTTCTTATAAGAGGCGTGAATTTTATGGGACGGGAAAGTCCAGAATCATGCCGTCAAAAGCCGGCTCGACCCCGGCCGGCAGCTCCCGGCGTAAGGTTTCGTAATCCATATCCAGATGCATATTGGTGAGGATCGCGCGCTTCGGCCGGACCCGCGCGATCCATTCCAGGCTTCTGGCCAGATGGGCATGGCTGGGGTGAGGATTGCGGCGCAGCGCATCGACAATCCAGCATTCCACGCCTTGAAGTGTGTCGAAGGCAGCCTGGTCAAGCATATCCACATCGCTGGAATAGGCGATGGGACCGAACCGGAAGCCCAGGCTGTGGACCTGGCCGTGCCCCTGCTTGAAAGCTTCAATCGGAATCGCCCCGCCGGCGCCCACGATCACGAACGGCTTGAATGGCTCATGGATTTCATGGGCGTTGAGAATGGCCGGATAGTCGCTGCCCGGCGGCTGCGAGAAGCAGTAGCCGAACTTGGTCATCAAGCTTTTCCAAGTGGCGCGATCGCCCCACACATCCGTGCGGCTACCGGCGTTCATGGCGATGGCTCTGAGGTCGTCCATTCCATGGGTCTGATCGGCATGGTCATGGGTGATGAGGACGCCGTCCAAGCGGCCAATCCGCGCCGCCAGAAGTTGTTCGTGCAAATCGGGAGCGGTGTCCACCAGCACGCGGGTTTCGCCCTCGCCCGATCTGCGGCGCACCAGGATCGAGCAGCGGCGGCGGCGATTCCTGGGATTGGCGGGATCGCAATCGCCCCAATTGCCCGCCTCGCCCGGACCACCCAAACGCGGCACGCCCCCCGACGATCCGCAGCCCAGAATTCGCACCTGCAAAGTCTCGGTGCTCATTCGGGTCGTCGCGCTTTGCGAAACAGGTGGAAGAAATTCTCCGTGGTGGCGGCGGCGAGCTCGGCCTCGCTGACGCCTTTGAGATCCGCCAGCATCCTGGCGGTGTGCACGACCAGCGCCGGTTCGTTGGTCTTGCCCCGGTGCGGCACCGGCGCCAGGAAAGGCGCGTCGGTTTCCACCAACAGCCGGTCCAGCGGCACGGTCTGGATGACATCGCGCAAGGGTGCGGAATTCTTGAAGGTGGCGATGCCGGAGACGGAAATATAAAGCCCCAACGCCAGCGCGGCATCGGCCAGCCTTTGCGAACCTGTGAAGCAATGGATCAGGCCGGTAAAGGCCCCCTTCCCCATCTCGTCTTCCAGCACCGATATCGTGTCGTCATCGGCGTCGCGGGTATGGACGATCACGGGCAGCTTGGTCTGGCGCGCCGCCGCGATATGGGCGCGGAAATTGGCGATCTGCGGCTGACGCGGCGAATGCTCGTAATAGTAATCGAGCCCGGTTTCACCGATCCCCACCACCTTGGGATGACCGGCCTCGACCAGCAACGGCGCGGCGTCGGACAGCAATTCCTTTTCCGCTTCGTGGGGATGAACGCCGACACTGCACCAGACATCGGGAAATCGTTCCGCCACTGCGCGTACGCCGGCAAAACGCGAAAACTCGGTGCCGATGCTGAGACAGGTGCCGACCCCAGCGGCGCGCGCGCGCATCACCACGCCGTCCACATCTCCCGCATAATCCGGAAAGTCGAGATGGCAATGGCTGTCGACCAGCATCGGTCTCACAGAGATCCCGCCCGTCTTGCCGTCGCCGCCATCTCGCGGGCGGCGCTGAGGATCGTCTGGCGCGGTTCCAGATTGAGGCCACGGCTGCGCGCGAATTGGTTTTCCAGCCGGTCCAGCAGCGCCGTCCAGCGATTCAGTTGCGCGCCCGGTGCGCGGGCCTGGACGCGAATGCGCGCCGCCAGGGCTTCCGTCAGGAAATCGCCGAACCGCGCCAGCCCGTCCTTCATCCGCCAAATCCGCTCGCCCAGTGCGAGAAGCGCGATGACATCGGGCGTGGCGGCATTCTCAATCAGCCGGTCGGCTTCCGCGGCGAGTTCGCTGCCCTCCCCCCCTGCCAGTGCGAGCGCCGCCCCGATGGCGCCGCCCGAGAGCCGGGCCAAGGACGCGCGTTCTTGCGCGCTGGCATCTGGAAGACGGGATTTCAGCGCCTCGACCACGGCCGCTTCGTCCAGCGGCCGCAACGCCAAGCGCTGACAGCGTGAGCGAATGGTGGGCAGCAATTGCCCCGGCCTGTTTGCCAAAAGGATGACCATGGCGCGGCGGGGCGGTTCTTCCAGCAGCTTCAGGATGGCGTTGGCGGCATTGGTGTTCATGTCGTCGGCGGTATCCACGATAGCGACACGCCAGCCGCCCGCGCCCGATGTCATGCCGAAAAATCCCGCCAGGCGGCGCACTTCAGCGACCGGCAGCTCCGTCATCAACTTGCCGGTTTTTTCATTGACGCCGCGCTTCAACACCATAAGACCTGGATGCGACCCGGCACGGACTTGTACGGCGTTCGGATCATTGTTCGGCACCGACAGATCTTCCGCGCCATCGTCGCGGGCGCCATAGGCCAGCAGATAACGCGCAATGCGATACGCAAAAGTGGCCTTGCCGATCCCGGGAGGGCCAGAAATCAACCAGCCTTGGGGTGGCTTGCCGCCGCGGATGGCACGCGCGGCACGGGACAGCGCCACATCGTGCCCGATCAGATCGCTGGTTTCGCGCGGATGCGCAAAACCCTCGATGCGATCGCTTTCACTCGGTTCGCTGGCGCGCGCACGTTTGGCCATGGCGAATTATAACCCAAAACGGCGAGCCACCGCCGCCCAGATTGCGGCCGCGACATCGTCTTCGCCCTGCGCGGCATCGATGAGGGCGCACCGATCCGGGTGGCGCTTGGCGATTTCGATGAAGGCCTGCCGCAATCGCTCATGGAAATCGCGGTCGAAATTCTCGAACCGGGATTCTGCGCCGCCGCGCGCGCCGGCGCGCTTCAATCCGGTTTCGACGTCGATATCCAGCATCAACGTGAAATCGGGCTTGAAATCGTCCAGCACGACGGAATCGATGCGCCTTATCGTCTCGCGCGCCAGCCCGCGGCCGGCGCCCTGATAGGCATAGGTGGAATCCGTGAAGCGGTCGCAGATCACCCACGTCTCGGCCAGCAATGCCGGCCCGATGGTGCGCCCGACATGATCGGCGCGGGCGGCATAGACCAGCAGGGTTTCGGTAAGCGCATCCCAGCGCCCCGGCGCGCCGTTGACCAAAAGAGTGCGGATTTCTTCCGCGCCCGGCGAACCGCCGGGCTCTCGCGTTGTCAGTATGGACATGCCTTTGGCCTGCAGCGCTGCCGCCAGCCGCCGGACCTGGGTGGACTTGCCGCTACCCTCGCCGCCTTCCAGGGTGATGAAGCGTCCCGCCATCGCTTGCGTCAGTGCTTTCCAAAAAAGCGATTCCAGGTGCGCGCGAAGATATTGGCCCGGGCCACGGGCTGGGCGGCATAGACCGGCACCGTCATGGCGGGAAAATCCGGCGCCGTGACCGTCATGGTGCCGACCTTCTGGCCCTGGGTCACGGGCGCGGTCAGGCCGGGATCGGTATTCACGACGGTCTTCAGGCCCGCATGAGAATCCACCTGCATGGTGGCGGCGATCGCCGCGCCAGGCGTTACCGCCACGCTGGTCTCGGTTCCCTCTTTCACCATCGCCTGCCCCACGGTCTGATTGGCGGTTGTGACTGGATAGCGGCGGAACTCGCGGAACGCCATGTCCATCATCCGGCCGGCTTCCTCGGCGCGTTTGATGTTGGGGAAATAATCATTGTTGTATTGGGGATAGCGCAATCCGTTCAGAACAAGAATGAAGCGCGTATTGTCCCGCACCGCCGAGATGATGACGCCATAACCACCGGCATCGGTATGACCGGTCTTCAGGCCATCCGCGCCCGGCAAGGTCCCCAGCACCAAGTCTCGATTGGGCTGGGTGATGTTGTGCCACGTAAAGCTCTTCTCGCTGAAATAGTGATAATAGTCGGGATAGTCGCTGATTAGATGCCGCGCCAGTTTGGCGAGATCGAAGGCGCTCATCAGCTGTCCCGGCGGATCGGTAAGGCCGTCCGGATTGACGAAGTGGGACTGGGCCAGGCCCAAATCCTTCGCCCGCTTGTTCATCAGATCGGCAAAGCCCTCAACCGTACCGCCCATGCTTTCGGCCACCACGACGCAAGCGTCATTGCCCGACTGGGTGATGATGCCGCGAATGAGGTTTTCGACCGATATGCGCGTTCCAAGTTCGACGAACATTTTGGAGCCTTGCGTTCGCCAGGCACGTTCGGACACCGGCAATGTGTCGGTGAGTTTTATCCTTCCGTCTTTCAGGCGCTGGAACAGAAGCTCCAAGGTCATCAATTTTGACATTGATGACGGCACCATCGGGACCATGCCATCCTTTTGCCAGAGCACCTGCCCCGTCGCGGCGTCCATCAGCAATCCATGCTCGGCGCTGGTATCCAGGGCCGCCTGCGCCGGGAGAATGGCGAAGGTGAAAAGCGACAAAGCGATTAGAAAAAGTCGGCGCATGCGTTTACTCCGGTGGCGGCTTATTGATCGACCACGATATGGGCATCGTTGCTTCCTGCCCCAGAAATGCGGGACAGCGCCGCATCGGCATCCTCGACCGAATTGAGCGGGCCGCTTCGCACTCTATAGAGAGTCTGTCCGTTCCGTTGAAGGGCGGAAATCCGCAAGTCTCCACCCAACTTGTTCAACAAGGTCTTGGCGTTGTCGAGCTTGGAAAACGCCCCCACCTGAACATAAAGGTGGGTTGCCACGGGAACGGGTTGCTGGACCACCTGGCCGGCCGGCTGGCTGGATGCAACCTGGATGGGGGGCACTGCCGCCGGGATGGGCAATGTGTGCGCTTTGACCGGGGGGGCCACGGGCGCGCCCGGCAAAATGCCAAGCGCGGACGTATCCACCTTGGCGGCGGGCACGGCGGGCAACGCGGCAGCGATCTCGGGCGGGGTTTGCGGCGGCGGCGGTCCGCCGCCTTCCATATCGGCGCGGCTCAGATACGTGACGCGCACTTTGGCGGTGCCGGTCTGAACCACGTCCAGCAACTCGGCGGCGCGCCGGGATAGATCGATGATGCGTCCGCGCGCATAAGGCCCGCGATCATTCACCCTGACGATGATGGATTTGCCATTGTCCAAATTGGTGACACGCACATTCACCGGCATCGGTAATGTGCGATGGGCGGCGGTCAGGGCATTGCCGTCATAGGCTTCCCCGTTGGCGGTCGACTTGCCGTAGAAAGTCGGCCCGTACCAGGAAGCGATGCCGGTTTCGTCATATTCGGGCTGCTCACGCGGGTAATACCAGACATTGTCGATCTGATAGGGATTGCCGACTTTGTAGACACCGGCGCTGCGCGGCACTGTCACGGCATGGTTTTCCGGGGCGGGTGGCGTGGGGCGGGGCGTGGCGCAGCCTGCTGCCGCCAGGCACAGCAACACGAAGACTGGAAATCGCACTGCGCGCATCAGGCCGAATCAACCATGGGAACGCTGGGAAACTAAAGGATGGCGCCAGCAGGTGCAAAGCGGTCCTGGGACATTTGCCTCCATTGTTACAAGGGCTTAATTGAAATTACGGCTGCCTGCGGGTGAGGCATCGCATGGCCGGGGCAATGGTGGATTGTGCCGCATCCTGTATAGTGACAGGCGATGTTGAAAATCAGGCAAAGACAGATTGCGACCCTGGACGAGCAGTTCGAAGGCTTGCGCAAGGCCCGCGACCATTACGTTCTGTTGGCCAATCAAATCCGGGACGCAATCGCCAATTCCTCGAACACGGCCGAAGAAGGCCTGGCGGAAGAATGGAATGCCCGGCGCATCGCGGGCGCTTATGAGAAAAGTCTGCAGAACATGATCGCCCAGATCCGCCCGGGATAGGGCCGACGGCGCGCGCATAGGCTTTTCAAGCGAAGTGCTTCGATCCCACCGCGTGGAATTTCACCAGGCGCATTATGAGGCGCGTGAGCCGGAAGCGGCATCATGCTCGAGGTCGATCACGGTGATATGCCAACGGCCGAGATTGGCTGTGTAGAGGCGATTGCCCTTGAGCGCGACATTCGTGGGATGGGCGATCGTGGTGGCGGCCCGATCTTCGATCAGCACCTCGAGCGGACCGCCTGCCCGGTATCGATATATCCGGCTCGGCTCATAGCACGAAATATAGAGCGTTCCGTCCGGTGCCACGGCAACGCCATCCGGCACATTCTGCACGTCACGAACCGCGACCCGCGGCACACCGGCGGAGCCATCGGGTTCGATCGGCAAATAGCTCAATTGTGCCAGGTCGCTCTCGACAACATAGAGACCGTTCCCATCCAGTGCCATGGCCATACCATTGGCAAAGTCCATCGGCGCGGTGCTCCATACTCCGCCCTCGCCTGTTTTTAGATCGTACCGGAAAACACCAGGCCCGACATTGTGATTGCCGCGACTGTCGGAGACATAAAGCGCCCCCCTGGCCTCATCGACGATCGGATAGTTGGGTACCAGGATACCGGCGGAAGCAAATCTCGCGGTCACTCCGCTTTTTGCATCATAGCGGAAAATCGCCGCATGCTTGAGATCGCAGATGTAACAATTTGCCGCCGAGTCAAATGCGATGCCCAATGCAAATCCCGATGTGGCACCCATGCGTTCGACACGCGATCCGTCGGCTGCGATGCGCAACAAGTCGCCCGTTTCAGTGCCACACCAAATCGAACCGTCTGGATGGATGGCGATCCCTTCCGGGTGGGCGACACGCGGTTCGGTGAAAATGCCATCGAAGAAGACGCGTGCGGCGCTGATCGGCAATATCGGCATCAAGCTCTCCCTAAAGTGCCTCGGCCTCGAGGCGATAGCGCGTGACAAAATCCTCGCTGGCACTAAAAAAATGGGCCGTCGGCGTGCCCGACTGTGACATGGGGTTGTCGGCCAATGCCGTCGCCGGACCTAGTCCAAACGGCGAGCAGACGGGCTCCAAGCCAAGCGCGAGATGGCGACCGCTCCATGGCGCCATCTTGCGTCCGCGATTGGACATCCACAGCAGCAGGCTGGGGAAATGTTCCCGCTGCCAAATCAGCCGCACCCGATAACCCTCGACCTCGTTGGCGAGCGCGACCGAGCCCAAATTGTTCAGTTGTAGAAGTTCCTCGGTGTCCACCGCCAACGGCACTCGGCTTGCATCGACAATTGTCCCGTCCCGTGCAGGAACCGCGGCCAGGCTCGTGAAGCCCTTGTCGACAGCGAACAGCGGCGCGCTCGGTTCCACCGTACCGGGATAGGTTCGTCCTTCTGAAAATTCGGCGGGTTCGATGTGCGCACCACCCGGAATGGCGGGAATGCGAAAGGTCGCGTGAAGACCGAACGGTAAGCGACAATCCGCACGAACCCGAACCTTGAGTTCGATATCCACGGCTGGATTTGCGGGGTCGGGCGTGATCGTGCGTTCGAGGCGGGCCACCGGGCTGTCGATGGGATAGTCGATAGACATTTTCAAACTGCGGCCGTCTCCATCCTCCCAATTCCAAAAGGTGTTGGAACTGTGTCCGTGAATCTCTTCGTCGGGCGCCGCCGCGTGCATCAGTCTGGCCCATTCCGGTGCAAAGCCATCGCCGGGAACGGAATAGCCGAAAGGCACGCAGGGCCACTCGCCGCGCAGCCTTTGAAGGATACCGGGCAAGTCATCGGTTCCCGGCTCCCCTGCCCATGGCGCCACATGCATCGGGTTTATCTGACGCCCGTTCGCTAACACAAATGTCAGAGGTGCCAGCATCGCCCCCAGTCGCTGAACCGTCAGCGCGCCGTGTGCCCAGCCCAGCCCGCGATAGGGTTCGGACGCGCTCACCCCGGATCCTGCACGGTCAAGTCGCCACTGCGTTCGAGCTCGGCGATGGCTTCTCGCGAAAGACCGAATTCGGCGAGTATTTCCCGCCCATGCTGTCCAATGAGCGGCGCCGGCCGCTCAATCGTGGCAGGAGTTTCGCTCATATTTACCGCCGGTGCGACGACGCGGACTGTTCCCGCTGTCGGGTGCTCGTAGCTGGTGATCATATGAGCGAATTTGACTTGGGGGTCTTCCGAAGCGCTGCGGATATCGTTGACGCCGGCGCACCAGATATCGGCGGCCAGCAAACGGGTCAGCAAGTCCTCCTTATCATATTGGCGCGTCACTGCGTTGATTTTTCCCCACACTTCATCACGCTTCTCGAATAATGTTTCCAAATCGTCATAGATCGCGAGCGCCGGAACATCCAACGTCTCATAGAGCGTCTTGAAGGGGCTCATCGCGATCGAGACATAGCCGCCGTCACGCGTTTGATAGATGCCGAAGGGGGCCTGCATGCCGGGGTGGCCGATCCCGGAATTGGGTCGTACGAAATCTTCGCCGAGATTGAGAACGGCGACATATTCCTGGCCAAGATGCGCCAGCATGCCGGCAAGCAGATTGACCTCGATCTTCTGTCCCTTGCCGGTCTTTTCCCGGTAATAGAGCGCCGACAGAATGCCATAGACCATGTTCATGGCGCCGATCTGATCGGCCATTCCGGCGCCTGCCGGAATCGGCGCGCTATCTCCACGGCCCGTATTGGCGACCAGACCGGAGAGACCCTGGATCAACATATCCTGGCCGGGCCGGTCGACATATGGTCCCGTCTCTCCATAGCCAGATCCCGAGCAGTAGATGACGGCGGGATTGACGGCCTTGAAATCTTCATAGCCATAGCCAAGCCGGGCCAGCACGCCGGGCCGAAAATTCTGCACCACCACATCGGCCTTCTTGGCCATGTCCATGATGATCCGATGCACTTCGCGGCTTTTGAGGTTCAACGCAATCGAACGCTTGTTGCGGTTCCAGGCGAGAAAGCTGGGGCTTTCCGAACCTCCGACCCATTTGGCAAAAAACGTCATCGACCGGAACATGTCCCCGGTTCCCGACCGCTCGATCTTGATTACATCGGCGCCCATGTCGGCCAGCAATTGCGTGGCGAAGGGCCCCTGCAAGAGATGGCTGAAATCGAGAATGGTGACGCCTTCGAGTGCTTTGTTCATAGCATTGTCCTAGATGAGATCGGGAACGTAGCGAGGGGTCGCGGTCAATCCGCCGTCGACACGAAGATCCATGCCGGTGGTGAAGCCGGCGGCATCGCTGGCGAGATAGACCGCCGCTTCGGCGACTTCCTGCGGCGTTCCTATGCGGCCAATGGGATGCATCTTGACCCAGGCGCGGGCGATCTTGTCGCCATGCTCGGCGATGATTTTCTCGTTCATCGGGGTGTTGATTGTCCCCGGGGAAATCGAATTTACGCGCACATTGTGGGGACCAAACTCCACCGCCATTTGGCGCGTCATTGCCATGACCGCCCCCTTGGCGCCCGCATAGGCGGTCCATCCTTCGAGTCCGATATGTCCCTGCGCCGAAGCCATGTTGATGATTGCACCCGAATGCTGACGGATCATGTGCGGCAGCGCGTATTTGCAGCCGCGAAAGACACTCGTCAGATTGATCGCGATCAACCGGTGCCATTGTTCGTCCGTCATTTCATGGACCGGCATTCCGCCAATCGCAACGGCGGCATTGTTGACGAGGATGTCGAGCCGGCCCGTTTGTTCGACAGCCTTGGCGATCAAGTCCGCAATGTCGCTTTCCACCGACACGTCGCAATGGACGTAGTTCACCTTGCCGCCCGACCGGTTTAGCGCATCGACAAAGGCGTGGCCTTTGGCATCGTCGATATCCGAAACAAATATGTGTGCGCCTTCGCCCGCCATCGCTTCGCTGATGGCGTGACCGATGCCATCGGCACCGCCGGTTACGATGGCAATTTTGCCGTTGAGTCTTTTCATATCGATCTCACTATTTCCGTTGGCGCTTATATTCGTCGAACGCGACAGCCGTGATGATGATGATTCCGGTCGCCACTTCTTGCCACTCGGTCGGCACATCGAGCATACCAAAACCGTTTGATAGAAACGACAGGATCAAGACTCCCAGCGCGACCCCGAACAAGCTGCCGACGCCGCCTGCGAGGCTCACGCCGCCCAGGACCACCGCCGCCACCACCTGAAACTCGAAACCGAGCCCGGCGACGTGCACAGCCGAGCCCAGCCGGGATGACAGCAGGATGCCCGAAATGCCGGCGAGTACCGCGCTGATGACGAAGCAAATGAACTTGATGCCCTTGACATTGAATCCGGCCAACCGCGCCACTTCCGGGTTGCCGCCGACCGCGTAAATGTTACGGCCGAACGGCCGGTGTCGCATCAAATACATGAAGCCCATCAGCAGCGCGAACGCCGTCAGTGCCGAATAGGGCACCGTGCCCAAAAGCCTGCCGTTACCGATCTGGTAGAAACTCTCGAGAGATTGCTCGTCTGGAATCGCCTTCTGACCGGTATAGAGATAGATGAGGCCACGAATAACGAACATCGAACCGAGGGTGACGATAAGCGAGTTGATGCCGAGATATGCGGCAAGATAGCCGTTCACCAAGCCAACCGTCAGGGCCAGCGCCAAAGCCCCGGCGATGCCGAGTTCCAGCGAACCGCCATTATTCATGATCACCACGAGCGGAATACCCGCAGCCCCGGCAAGAGACCCGATCGAGATATCGATTTCTCCAGCCAGCACGATGACACCGACACCGATGCCGGCGATCATGGCTAGGGAAGCCTGGCCAAACACGTTGGCAAAATTGCGGATGGTGAAGAAACTGCCGGACGCCAGCGAAAAGAAGACAATCACCATGGCAAGGCACAGCAGCAAAACCATTTCATTGCGCCGGAACAGCGCATTGCAGAACGCAACTGCGCCCATGTCACCGGCGGTCGCGGACAGGCTAGGCGATCGCTGCATTGAGGATGGCCTCCTGTGTCGCCTCATTGCGGTTGATTATGGTAGTTATGCGGCCCCCGGCCATGACGGCGATGCGATCGGACAACCCCAGTAATTCCGGCATTTCCGAAGTCATCATGACTACCGCGAGCCCCTCCCCGGCGAGCCGGTCCAGGAGCGCGAAGATCTCCGATTTCGCTCCGACATCGATGCCGCGCGTCGGCTCGTCCACCACGATCACCTTGAGGCCGCGCATCAGCCAGCGCGCCAGCAACACCTTTTGCTGGTTGCCGCCCGACAAATATTTGATCTCCTGATGGAGAGAGGGCGTCTTGACCCTGAACTTGTCGATGAATTGTTGAACCGCGCCGCGCTCTCGACCTTCGTCGACAAAACCCGCAATGGTGAATTGGCGCAGCGCGGCAAGGCTGGCATTGTGCAATACCGACAGTTCCGGCATCAGGCCCTCGGTCTTGCGATCTTCACTCAGCAGTCCGATGCCGAGCGCGACACCGGTCCGCGTATCGTGTGGCAAGAGCGCCTTGCCGTCGATCACGATGCGTCCTGTGTGAATAGGATCGAACCCGACGATCGCCTTGGCCAATTCGGTTCGGCCAGCGCCCATCAACCCAAAGAATCCCAGGACCTCGCCAGCCCTCGCCTCAAAGTTGATGTCCGTCAGCTTGGCGGTGGAAAGTCCCTCGACCGACAGAATTGTGGCACCGCCGGTCATGTCGCGCGAATGCGGGAAAAGGTTCTCGATATGGCGGCCGATCATATCTTGAACCAGACTGTCTTGGGTATGTTCGATGATCGGCTTGGTCGAGATGCGGCACCCGTCGCGCAACACTGTCACGGTATCGGCAATCTCAAACACCTCGCCGAGTTTGTGCGTCACGTAGAGAACCGCGATACCCAGGCCGGTCAGTCGCTTAATCACATTGAACAGCAGTTCGACTTCCTTGGGTGTCAACGAAGAGGTCGGTTCGTCCATGACGACGATTTTCGCCTGGTGTGCAAGTGCCCGGGCGATTTCGACCATCTGCTGCTGACTTACAGGCAAGTCGCCGACCTTGGCCGCCGGGTCGATGTCAAAGCCGATCCGCTCAAACAGCGCCGCCGCGTCCTTGCGAATTGCGCTCCAGTCGACCGAGCCCAGCCTGTCAGTCGGATATCTCTCGAGATAGATATTCTCCGCAACCGTGAACTCGGAAATCAGCGCGATCTCCTGGAACACCACTTTGATTCCTTGGCGCAAGGCATCGCGCGGCGTTCTCAGATCGGCATCCATGCCGCCAATGCGGATGGCACCTGAATCTTTCCGATAGACCCCGGCGAGAATCTTGATCAGCGTCGACTTGCCGGCACCGTTTTCGCCCATCAAGGCATGTACTTTGCCCGGCTCGAGTGTCAAATCGACATCCTCGAGCGCCACAACGCCGGGAAATCGTTTGTTGATTCCGATCACCTCCAGCGCCGGTCCGTCCTGCGTAGCAATCGGTGACGGTTCAGCGGGCACCGGCGCGCCTCCGCACGATATCGAGATAGGCGGCCAGCACGATAACTATCCCAGGCACAACCAGCTGCAACTCCTGGTCCCAACCCAGGATGATGATGCCATCGTTTATTACTTGCAGGATCAATACGCCAAGCAGTGTGCCGAGCAATGTGCCGCGTCCTCCATTGAGGCTGGTCCCGCCAAGAATTACCGCGGCAATGACCGTAAGTTCGAAACCGCGGCCGGCAGTGGGCTGGCCGGCATTCATCAGCGAAGCAAGAATGAGCCCGGAAAGCCCGGCGAGAAGTCCTGTAACAATGAACAAAATTTGCTTCAGCCGTTCCGGATTTAGGCCGGAGAGTCGAGCGGCTTGCGGGTTGGAGCCGACGGCATAGACATAGCGGCCGAACAGGGTGTGACGCAGCACGATGTATGTGCAGATGAAGATGATCGCGGCGATCAACACGGGCACCGGCACCGGCCCAAAAAAACCGGTTGAGATGGCGGTAAAGGCTGGCAGCTGATTGTTGTTCTGAATTGCCTGGCGCGAATAGAGAAACACGCCGCCTTGAAGTATCATCATGGCCGCGATGGTGGCGATCAGTGATTTGACCTTGAGGCGCGTGACGATGATCGCATTCACCAGCCCCACGAGCCCACCGAACAAAATTCCCGCCGCCGCGCCCAGCCAGACGCTGCCGGTCTGATTGGTCACATCCATGGCGATCATGCCGGCAAAGGCCATTGAAGCGCCAACCGAGAGATCGACCTCGGCCGCGATCAACAGCAACGTCATGCCCGAGCCGATGATCAGCACCAATGCGCATTGGCGCAGTATGGCGGTGATGTTTTCGATTGCGTAGAATCTTGAGGAGCCGATTGATATTGCAATGCAAAGCAATGCCAGCAGAACAATCAGCACGACCGGGCTATTCGCCCCAAGCCGATGCGGAGTTGGCGTGCTATTCGCGGATTGCAAGATCTCACGCATGGAAGCCCGGAATGGCTGTGAAACAGTGTTCATCGAGGGTTCGAGTTGCGATAAGGCGTTCCGATTTATTCTATTGCCGGCCATGGACTAGAATGGAGCCGAGGTCTTCATGCAATTGGCAGGGGGCGTCAGGCGGTTGACCGCATCCCATTTGATGGTTCTGACGTTTTCGCCGACGGAGTAATATTTCTTCCAACCGTCGGCGCCCACGATAGCGGCACTTGGCGAGACGATATGCAGCGGCACGCTCTGCTTGTTGAACAGCTTGACCGCAGTGTCGATGGCGGTGAAGCCTTCCTTCTCCGGAAACATCGCCGCTTCAATCTTGTAGGCGGGTTCGGTGTTCATCGAATGGATGAAGCCAAGGCCTTCTCCGCCGGTCCCGACCACCAAAAGGTTCTTTTGCGACCGGCCGCTGGCCTTCCATGCCTGCAGGCCACCTTGCGCCGATGAATCATTGATGCCGTAGATGATGTTGATGTCGGCATTCCTGGCCAGCGCAGCGGTAGATGCGGCCAGAGCCGTGTCGGGATTGCCGCCGCCGTCAATGTCGTTTGCCAGCCTTGCGTTTGGCACGATCGTCCGCAAACCATCCATGAAACCGTGCGCCCGCAATACGGTCGCCGACAGGAGCGGCAGCCCGACATTCATCACCTTCGCCATGCCGCCCAGATGGTTCATGGCATAATTGCCTGCTTCGACACCGGCCAGATACCCCGTGTCATAGTCGCAGGTCGCGACCATGGTGGTCATGCGCTTGACCGGACTGCCCTCGAGCACAAGCGGAATGCCCTGCTCTTTGGCGCGGCGGACCAGCGGCACAATGCCTTCGTTCACCGGCGTGATGATAAGCACGTCAACGCCCTGGGACATGAAGTCCTCGGCCGCCGATACTTCCTTGTTCACATCAAGGTTGGCATCGCGCACCTCAAACGCGATTCCGAGCTCCGCTGCGCGTGCCTTCATGCCCTTGATCACATTCTGGTACCATTCATGGGTGGCATAGTTGGTGACGTAGCCAATTCTCCTGGGCATGTTTGCCGCCCAAGCCGGGACCATCATGACGGCCAGCGTCGCCAAAATAGCGAGCAACTGTCCCAGTGGCTTGGTCACGGTGTTTCCTCCACGGCGATCCTCAAATTCAATTCACAAGCTGCGCTACATCACACCGAAGGTCGCGAAGGCCTCGACCGTGCTCATGCCATTGCGGATGGCAATTGCCACCTTGTTCTCGGTGCGTACCTTTTCAGACGCTTTCGCGACCACCTCTTGCTCCACCGCGCGCGGGATCACCAGCACGCCTTCGCGATCGCCGAACAGCAAGTCGCCGGGGTTGATCCGCACGCCGTCCAGTTCGATGCTGCATCGGTAGTCGATGACCTTGCCGCGCGGACCCTGGTCCTGGGCGTAGCTGCCGCGGCAAAAGACCGGAAATGCCAGCGCTTCGATTTCGTTGGTGTCCCGCACATAGCCGTCAAGCACCGCACCGGCCGCCTGCAGATGCATCGCCCGCGTCGTCATCAGGCCACCCCAGAGCGCATAGCGCAGCGAAGAGCCGGTCGCGATATAGATTTCATCCTTGCGCAAATCGTCGAGCGCCTCGAACAACAGGCCGAACGGCTTGGCAGCCAACGGCCCCGCCGTCTCGGCCTTGACGGCGAATACATCCGCTTCCAGCACCGGCATGGCGCGGCCGATCACCCGCATATGCTTCTGCAATGGCATGATGCCGGGCGACAGGAATTGGTGCTGATATCCCAGCACATCGAGAATGTCGCCGACCACCGCCGTGAACAAATTGCTGCGGATCAATTCAAAGAGCTCGTGATCGTCCATGTTAAACCTCACCGATGATATGCGCCGTGCCGTCGAGGTCGCGGCGCAGGATTTCGTCGAGCAGGGCGCCCCTGTCCTTGGCGCCAACAAATTCCAGCCGCCTGATCCCCAACGGGTCGATCTGCTCGCGCAGCACTTTCAGCTCAAGTGCAGTCGGCGCGACCATTTCGTGGCAATCCTTGGCGAAGATCACTTTGAATCCGGTCTCCGCCACGATCGTCTCGCGCGTCACGCCCGGCATTGTTTCCACCACGACCAACTGCCCTTGCGTCTCGTCGAAACGGAACAGACAGAGATTGGTAACCAGGAAGATATCGCCGGGGCGATACCCCACACGCATGCGCTCATCCGCAGCGATCAGTCCGCGGGCAGAGCTGACGGTTTCGACACTGTCGACCAGCGCCATCCGGCTATGCCGCGGTACATAGACCACATAATCGCGGTGCATGTTGGCCACGTCCGACATGCCGCCCTGGCCGGGCAACCTGAGCCGGCCGCCGGATGGTTTGGACAATTCCAGATTGTTGGTCTGCCCAAGAGCGTCAATTTGCGCGGCACCGATAATTTCGTGAGTGACGATGCCGGGCTGGTAATAAGTGGAATAGGCTTCGTCACCACCGCTGTGCGAAACCGCGGAGCTGGCATCCATCGCTTCAAGTAGGCTCAGCGTCATGGTGCCGGCCCGCACATCGACATGGCCGCAGCTGAACGTGCCGATGAACAAGCCAGGTGCATGGGTCGCCTTGGCCAGGCGATAGGCGACATTGCCCAAAGGCGACACGGCGCCCGCGCTGGCGAAGCTCTCATTGTCGAGCATACGGGCAATCCGCACCGTCATGATTTCATCGACACGCGGATGGGCCGGCTCCGGCGAACCGTCCCGGAACGGTTGCGGGACGACATCGGTTGCCTGAACTTTTGCGGCGCGGCGCAGCAGCTCCGAAGGGCCGTCGCTGCCCAGCGCGTCGATCAAAAGTCCATGCTTGCCTTCAAGGATATCGCGAATCCGGGCATAGTCGGTCGCATAATAAGGGAGACATGACGTCGGATAGGCTCCGCCTGGCACCTCGGCGATGGCGGTGATCAGATTCCGCGTCAGAATGGTGTTCCGGCTACCCTGCTGCAGCGTTCCTGCCGGCACGATCTCCTCTACGGTTACCAGGACCTGCCGGGCTGCCCCCGTAAGCGCCAGGTCAAGTGCCTTGGCGCCGTAGATCTCGACATTGCCATCGCTATCGGCGCGGGGCGCATGAAGCAACAGCGTGTCTATCACCTGGGCTTCCACCAGACCTATTTCCATGCCGGTGCGCGTATCGTGATAATTGGTGAGCGCCGGGCAACGCTCCATCATGGTCGAACCTTTGGGCAACTGTACCGGCATGAAGGGCAAGTTCTGCTGCGCGGCGCGCAAGCCCTGGATCATGGTCAATGCCGGCCAGTCCCTGACCGGCAGCCGGCGTTTCTCGGCAATTTCGCGGAAGCGCGGCGCCAAACCGAAAATGTCGAGGCTCGAAAAGCAGATATCGATGCTGCCGATGACACCCGCCTCGAGCAGCAGCTCCAATGGCAGGCCGCCGGCCCAGGCGAAATAGTTGAGGTCCCGGACGCCCGATTTGGCAATGGCTCGCAGCAGCGCGATCGGCAGGCGCGCAAAATGATGTCCGCCGATCGAAAGCCGAGTGCCGCTCGCGACACGGTTCGCCAGAGCATCGAGCGATTCCACGACTGGGCGATTGGATTTTGCCAGAGACATGATCAAGCCTTTTTCCGGCTGAAGATCTCGGCGGGCGCCGCGCGCGAACCGGCGCCAAGATTGGTGGAAATAGTGCGCCCAGCCTCGACAACAAGATCGCGGACCGTGGACAGCGGCACGGTCGCCGCCCGCTGCGGTACATAGGGAACGGTCAGCGCCGCCACAACGTGACCGAGATAGTCGTATACGGGCACCGAAATGTTGGTGACGCCTTCGACGGCGAGGGACTTCTTGACCTCGCACCCATTCTTGACGATGGCGGCTGCGCGCACGCCGACCTGGCCGATCTCTTCGGCAGGCCGACCATCGGCACGCAAGAAGGCGATCAATTCGTCGCGCACCCGCTGGGCGGAATAAGCGAAGATGACGACGCCGGAACTGGTCTGGGCGAAGTCGAATTTCGCCCCAAGCATCACCGAATAGCGCATTGGCAGCGGGGAATCGACCTGCAGAACGATCAGCGCTTCGTGACCGCTCATCACCGCCAGGTGACAGGATTGCTGTGCCGCCGGGGCCAGGGTTTGCATGACCGAGAGCGCCGAGTCGGTGAGCTGGCGCACCGACGGGGTCTGGTGCGCCAGCTCGAATAGCTTGAGCGATAGCCGATAACGATCGGAATCGGCGCGGCGATAGAGATAGCCGCGAGCTTCAAGCACCAGGATTACGCGGTAGAATTCATGCACGGAGCGGCCCAATGCGCCCGCCAGCTCCGTGACCGTCATTCCATCGGGCTGGCCGGCCATGAACTCAATAATATCGAGTGTCTTTTCCGCCGCCGGCACCGAATAGCTGCGCTTGCCCCCGCTCTCGGCATCGTCCGCGTCCACGACCTCGTCCTTGACCATCAGCGCGCCCCACCGATCGACCGCTGCCTGACATCGTCATAACTGGCGTTCAGCCAATCGACGAACTGGGCTGCCGGGGCGTCCTCGTGAATCACCGCGGCGAGGCGCAGCGATGCATTGTGGAAGAATGGCACGAAACCGGGATGGGTCGGCCGTAGATAGGCATTGTCGAGCACCGGCAGCGTGTTGCGGAAAAATCCGCGCGTCAGTTGGTTGCACCGCTCCGACTGCCATGCCGTACGGCTGCCGGGCTGTCCGCCGAAGGTGACATAGTCGCCAGACTGATAGGCCGGCGAGCACAGATACATTGCGTAGGCGAAGGCCGCGCGCGGGTTGAGGGAGCTTGCGCTGATCCCGATGCCGGCGCCGCCCAACAGAGTACGAGCCGCCAGCCCTTCATTAATGGTTGGCGCCGCGCCAAAAGTGATCGGCCGCGCAAGATCGCCGGTGGAATAGTTCACATAGTTGAACAGATACGGCACATAGGCGACATCGTCATTCGCGGCCATATGGTCCAGACAGCGGATGGGATTCCACTCCTTGGATTTCGGATGCGCGACGCGGGCCAGCGCCCTCAGCTGTGCGAGCACGCCATCCGCCTCGGCGCCCGAAAGGAACTCGCTGCCCCGGTGGCCGGGATCGAGCCCCATGCTGGCGGCGACCGATACCAATGTGCACATCAGATCCGTCGGCACGCACGGCCAGCCGACAGCGATACCCTTGGCGGCGCCCCGTTCACCAAGTGCGATCACGTCTTCAAATGTTCGCGGCACGGCAAAGCCACTCTGTTGCAGCAGATCGGCGCGCCAGGCACCGGTTTGCGCGGCCGAATCCAGCGGCAGACCCCAGATGCCGCCCTCGCTCGCGTAAGAGCGCCAGGATGCCCCGACCGCGTCGCGCTCGAACAGCGCCTTATCCTGCAAGCTCAGCAGCGGTCCAAGATCCAACAGCCAACCTTGCGTGCGGGCATCGCCAACAAAAGGATGATCGAAGATCACCAGATCGTATTTGCTGGCGAAGCCTGCCAGATCACCGTCACCGAAGCTGTACAGGCTGCGCCGGTCCCAGCGGACATCCTCCCCCGCTTGCTCGCGATAGGGTGCAATACTGGCGTCCAATGGTCCCCAGCAACGCCGATGGTCCCACGCAATTCCGATGATCAAGCCCCTCTCCCACTGCCCATTTTTATCCTTGTGAGGTTGCCCTAACATTTTTGCATATGCAAATATTTTTTGTAGGCGAAAATGACTACACCAAGACGGATATATCGGATACAGGAACGCTGCCCGTCGTCGGAGGAGAGCAGATGGATCGCTTGAATGGGAAGGTGGCGTTTCTAACCGCGGCCGCCGCTGGAATTGGCCGGGCGACGGCACTTGCCTTTGCAAAGGAAGGCGCGCGCGTGATCGCGACGGATCGCGATGCCAAAGCACTCGAGAGCTTGGCCAAGGATCTTTCAGCTATTTCGAGCGGGCACAAAGTCTTTGCTCTCGATGTGCTCGACAACGCTGCGTTAAAGGCAGCCGCGGATATGCATGGCGAGGTCAATGTGCTCTTCAACTGCGCCGGCTGGGTGCATGAAGGCACCTTGGCCAACACTTCGATCGCCGATTGGCAGAAATCGTTCGACCTCAATGTCACGTCGATGTTCGTGCTGACACAGGCGTTCCTGCCGCACTTCCTCAAGAACGGAGGAGCCAGCGTCATAAATGTCGCTTCGCTGGCCTCAAGCCTCAAAGGCTTCCCGAACCGTCTTGCCTACACGATGAGCAAGGCAGCCGTGATCGGGCTCTCCAAAGCGATCGCAATGGACTATATTAAAAATGGCATTCGGGTGAACACGATTTGCCCGGGGACGGTCGATTCGCCTTCGTTGCATGCCCGCGCCGCAAGCACGGGCGACGAATCCAAGTCGATGCTGAATTATACCGCGCGCCAACCCATCGGCCGCCTTGGGCGACCGGAGGAAATCGCGGCGGTGGCGGTTTACCTGGCAGGCGACGAGTCCGGTTATACAACGGGTACCGACATTCTGGTGGACGGCGGCATTCGCCTCTAGCGACCTGGCGATGCCGGGTTGCGCCGGTTCGTCATAACGCCTTGCATTGGGAAGCGGCCCTAAGTAATTGATCCTCCTACGTGGATGGGTGGCCGAGCGGTTTAAGGCACCGGTCTTGAAAACCGGCGTGGCGGAAACGTCACCGTGAGTTCGAATCTCACCCCATCCGCCAAAACAGGTATGGCGAGCTTTGCGCGATGGCCCGGCAATTGCGTTGGTCAGCGGGCTATCAGGGACGCAGCCGATGATGAGTGCCGGGTTCTTTGAACAGCATCGATACAATGTCAGCAAGGGGCCATTGCACGAAGGCGCCGATGCGCTGCCGGGTGCGCCGCCGGCGAAATTGCCGGTCAGGCTGATCGCATATTACCTGCCGCAGTTTCATGCCATTCCGGAAAATGATCGTTGGTGGGGTAAGGGCTTTACCGAATGGTCCAATGTCACAAAGGCCATTCCGCGCTATCTTGGCCATCGCCAGCCCAATCTGCCTGCCGATCTCGGGTTTTACGATCTCAGCCAGGCAGACGTTCTTCGACGCCAAGCCGAGCTTGCCAAGCGTGCGGGAATTTACGGATTCTGCATCCATGATTACTGGTTCAGCGGCGTCAAGGTCTTGGAGACGCCGCTAAAGCTGTTGCTGGAAAACCCCGATATCGATTTGCCCTTTTGTCTGGATTGGGCGAACGAAAACTGGTCGCGCCGCTGGGACGGATCCGAGGACGATATTCTGCTCGAGCAAAAATTTCATCCCGGGGACGATGCCGGCTATGCCAGATCCATCCTGTCGGCGCTTCGCGATCCGCGTTACATCCGGATCGACGGCCGCCCGTTGATCATGATCTATCGGCCGTCCCTGCTGCCCAATGCGGCGGAATGGGTGAAAAGCTGGCGCGGGTTTTTCACGGCCAATGGTGTGGCATCCCCCTATTTCGTCCTGGCACAAAGTTTCGGGGAAATGGATCCGTGCGTGTTTGGCATGGATGCGGCGGCAGGATTTCCGCCACATCATGGTGGCTGGGACTTGCCCAATGATCGCGACGATATTCGTCTTCTCGACATCGAGTTTGCCGGGGAGGCCCATTCCTATGCCGCGCTTGTGTCGCGGATATTGGCCAACAATCCGAATGAATACCGGCTTTTTCCGGGGGTCTGTCCGCGATGGGACAATGAAGCGCGAAAGCCGGGGCATGGCGTCAGCTTCTATGGATCCACGCCGCGGTCTTACGGAGAATGGCTGTACGCCGCTGCACGCCGGGCGATGGCCGCGACGGCCGCCGATGAACGCATTGTTTTCATCAATGCTTGGAACGAATGGGCTGAGGGCGCCTATCTGGAGCCTGATCGCCATTATGGGTTCGCCTTTCTGGCCGAAACCAGGCGCGTATTGGACACGCTGGCGGCAGGCGATGTTCCCACCAGGCGGAATATTGTCGCTGATGGCGGCGATCTGATGCAGGCACGCCCTTCAAGGCATGCGCGATTCATCAATCGGTTGGCGAAGCTGCAGCGGAAAATACATCGCCGCTTGGCGCGTGCTCGATCTAAGGAGTGACAATATATGCTGACATTGCGCGAAGCCAGGCCAGAGGATGCGGAGCTGATCCTGGCCTATATCCGCGAGCTGGCGGCGTTCGAGCGATTGTCGCATGAATGCGTGACGGACGCCGCGCAACTTCGGCGATTCCTGTTCGAGGACAAACGCGCCAGCGCGGTGATGGCGGATTGGAGCGGCGCGCCGGCCGGCTTCGCGCTTTATTTCTACAATTTCTCGACGTTTCTGGGGCGCCCGGGCCTTTATCTGGAAGACCTGTTCGTGCGACCCGCATTTCGCCGCAATGGCATCGCCAGGGGCTTGTTCCAATGGCTGGCGAAAAAAGCGGTTGCTGAAGAGTGCGGGCGCTTTGAATGGTCCGTTCTCGATTGGAACGAGAATGCGATTGCCTTTTATCGCGCGCTGGGCGCCCTGCCCTTGAGTGAATGGACGGTGCAGCGGCTCACCGGCGAGGCGCTGCACCGTTTGGCGAAGGAATGCTGAACCTTAGCCCTGATAGACCGTCTTGCCGCCGGTGACGGTACGGACAATCTTGATGTCCTTGATCTTCTCGGGATCGATGGTGTGGAGGTCTTCCGCCAGTACGACATAGTCGGCCAGCTTGCCCGGCGTGATCGAGCCCTTGATGTTTTCCTCATGGCTATTGTAGGCGCCGTTGATGGTGTTGACGCGCAGCGCCTCTTCCACCGTGATCTTCTGGTTGGCGCCCCAGGTTTCACCGTTCCAGCCATGGCGCGTCACCATGCCCTGCATGCCCATCAGGGGATCGAAAGGACCGGGGCTGAAATCGGAGCCCGCCGCCACATGCACACCGGCATCCAGCAGGCTGCGATAGGCCATCATGTGTTTCATGAAGTCTTCGCCGTAGAAATGGAATTTGTCGGCATTGTAATAGGCATAGGTGGTGAAGAGTGCCGGCACCGCATTCATCGCCTTGATGCGCGCCAGCAGACTGTCGTTGATCAGGCTGCAATGGGTGATCTTGGGCCGGGCGTCGGCGCGCGGGAATGCCATCAGCGCCCGCTCATAGGCCGTCAGCACATGATCGATGGCGACATCGCCATTGGCGTGGCAGTTCATCTGGATGCCAGCGCGGTTGACCTTGTCCGCCCAGGCGTCGAGGTCTTCCTGCTTCTCGGTCAGGTTGCCCTGATAGGCGGGAGTGATGCCAATATAAGGCTTGCTGATCGCCATGGTGCGTTCGGAGAAGGAGCCGTCAACGGTGTGTTCCGAGGTGGCGCCGAAGCGAATCCATTCGTCGCCGAAGCCGGTCTCGATCCCGATATTGATCATCGCCTCCAGCATCTTGTCCTGGCATTCATAGCTGACCCGGTGCAGCAGATCGCCGCGCGCGCGTACCTGTTGCAGCGCCATCAAGTCACCGCCCTCATGATGCACGGTGGTGAGGCCGTATTTGACGAACTGTTTGGAGATGAAGGCCAGGCCCTCGCGGTCGCGCTGCAGCTGTTCCGCCGGGCTAAAGCTCTCGCGGGCGCCCACTTTGGCGAAGACGCCGCGGGCACGATCGGTGACGCGGCCATTCAACTCGCCCTTGGCATCCTTGTCATAAGTGCCGCCAAAGGAATCGGGTGTGTTCTTGGTCAGTCCCGCCATCTGCAACGCCTTGCTGTTGTAGAAGGATGTGTGACCGCCGCGATGATGCACGGCCACAGGATGGTCGGTGGAAACCTTGTCCAGATCGTGGACGTCGATGATGCGATTGTCCTTCACCTTGGTGTCGTCGAAGAAATAGCCTTCGACCCAGGTGCCAGCCGGCAGCTTGGCGGCTCGCACTTTGAGCTTGTCGATGATGCTCTGGATGGTGACGAATTCCACCACATAGGGATTGCCGACCACCGCCTCATACATCAGCACATTGCCGGGCGCATGGTTGTGGCAGTCGATGAAGCCCGGCACGACGGTCATGCCCTTGGCATCGAAACCCTGGGTGCCTTTGCCGGCCAGGCCCTTGATTTCATCGCTCTTGCCCACGGCGATGAATTTGCCGTCGCGGATCGCGAAGGCTTCCGCTCGCGGCATGGCGCTGTCGACCGTATAGACCTTGGCATTGGTGACGACGAGATCGGGCGTCTCGGCGGCCCAGGCGCGCGTCCAGGCCGACGCGCCCAAGAGGCCAGCGGCGCTGGCGCCGCTCAGATTGAGGAATCCTCTACGGCTGTGCAGGTTCGGCATGGAAAGCCCCTTTGATCGTGCGCGAAACATCCCGCGGCGGCGGCGATATTTGGCCTCTGGAATTGTTCAAGCATCAAGATGGGCCGCCGCCTGAAAAACATTCAGGCGGCGGCCAAATCTTGTGCATCCCTATTCGCCCGGATGATAGCTGCGCTCGGTATGCGCCTTGAGGTCTTCCGGATAGAAGAAGACCGGCAGCAGATTGCCGGTGATATAGGCCTGCGCCTGGTCCTTGAAATGCGGCGATTTGGGATCGCCGCTTTCGCCGCCCACCGTCGCCGCCCAGGCCCGGACCTTGGGCCCGAACTCCACCGAAGCTATGACGCTGTTGCCGCCGACACCGTACCATTTCTTGGTGTGGTCGTGCACCGCGCCATAGGACGCGATCGAACCCCACTGCGCCGAAGTGAACGGCACCGGATCGCTGGGCGCGTTGTCGTCGAACTTGGCTTCGATGTCGTCATTGATGCGCTGGTAGCGGTTGATATTGCCCCAGGGGGTCTTCCAGCTGCCGAAATCGGCGGTCAGCTTGTCCATCGCATCGGACAAGGATTGCAACCGCTCGTTGGCCGAAGCCTTGTTGGTCAGGTAATCGACGTAATCATCCCGGATTCCGGCGGCGCGCATCGGACGAATATCGCGATTATACAAGACCTCGCCCCAGAAAATGGCGACCGAGTTGGCGACCGAATCCGCGCTCCATTTGAAGTCCCAGGCTTTCAACAGCGCCACCGGTTCAGCCAGCTTGGTCTTCAGCGGGCTGGAAGATGGCAACGCATCATAGTCACGCACCAGCGCCGGAATCATTTGGGCGAAGGCGGGCTGATAAGGATCGAAGGCCGCCTTGATCAAGGTCTGCGGCGTCATGCCCTTGTTGTTCGTCAGCACCCGTACCATGTGAACGCCGCGCGGGTTTTCACCCGAAGCGTCCATGTATTTGGGAAATTTGGTCATGTCGACGGTATGCGGGCCGGCGGAATTCTCCGGCGTGTCATTGCTGTTGAAGACCCAACCGGACGCCGGGTTTATCACATGGGGGATATTGTTCACCGGCGTCATCCCCTTCCAATCCGTGGCGGGATCGGAACCATCGACCGGCTTGGTATAGTCGAAGCGGTTGTCGCGCAGCGGCACGAACTGGGGAAGCAGCAGCGCGATATTGCCCTTGTCGTCGGCATAGAGCGTGTCGTTGGACGAATTGGCCTGCACGCTGGCGACTTTCTGGTACTCGGCGAGATCCTTGGCCTTGGTCCGCCCGAAGGACTGTTCGAGGGCTTCAATCGGCTTGTTCATGATCGCCATGGCGATCCATTTGCCATCGGCTTCCCGCACGATCGGGCCGTGATGGGTGGCATAGGTGACAAAGGTCTTCTTCGCCATGCTGCCGTCAGCGGCTTTGTAGTTGATGGTGATATTCTTCACCGTCACCGGGCGCTCTTCATTGCCGTATTTGTAAACATACTTGCCGTCCTTCTGGGTAACGGTTTCGGCAAATTCGTCAACGCAATCCGCCGAGCTGGTGGTGTGCATCCAACCCAGATGCTCGTTGAAGCCCTGGTACAGGAAGGGCTGGCCCCAAGTCGCGGCGCCATAGGCGTTGAGCCCCTCGTCGCTGGTCATCTGCACATCGGCGCGGAAATAGAAGGAGGTGTGCGGGTTGATCCACAGCATGGCGTGGCCATCCTGAGTGTTCTTGGGCCCGATCGCGATGCCGTTCGAGCCCACCGGCTCGACATACTGGAAGCCATTTTCGATGTCGGTCATCGCCACAGTGCGTTTGGCATAGAAAGCCTGGACCTGGGTCAGGCGGGCCTTTTCGACGTCGCCGCCGATGCTGCCTTCCGTAAAGCTGAGCGCCATCCAAGGCTCATAATGGGCGATATATTTGGGTTTCACATTCGGGTGGGTCTGCAGATAGTAATTCAACCCGTCCGCCCAGCCCGTCATGATCTTCTTCAGATAGTCCGGGCTCTTGGCGTAGTCGGCCTTCAGGACATCGGGATCGGTGTAGAGGCGCTGGCGCAGATCGCTCCAGATCGCCTTCTCGCCGTCATATTGAGCGGTGATGCCCAGATTGGTGGCGTAGTTGGTTTCGACGCGGTTGAAGTCATCTTCCGCCTGGGCATAGACCATGCCGAACACAGCGTCGGCGTCGGCGTGCCCCTTCACATGGGCGATGCCATAGCTATCCCGCGTGACCTGGATCTTGGAGGCGATAGCCTTGAGTCTTGCATCGTCGCCGCCGGCGGCATGTGCCGGCAAAATCGCCAATGCGGACAGAAGCGCAGCCGTTCCAAGCAGGCGCGCGGACAGATGACCCATGAAGTACCCTCCCCTTTTTATGTGGCCGGACGATGCCCCTTTGTAGCGGCGCTTTCAATCCCTTAGCCCCTGCTTGGGCAAGCTGGCGCCAAGGCCAATGTGCGGCGCAATGTCCGACACGCTTTCGCTGCCAAGCGCCTTTTCATGGCCAAATAAGTCGATAATTGGCTGCACGTGCCGCCGGGACCGACCGGCTGGACGGGAAGGACATATTCCACGATCTTCCGGAGTGCGGGGTGTTTCCCGCGCAAATCGAGCCCGCGACCAGGCGTCTGATCGCCTTCATTGCACCGACACCGAGTTTTACATGACCACGACCCTGATTTCCGCCCTTGTCACCTTGTTCGTGGTGATCGATCCGATCGGGCTGGGACCGGTTTTCATCGGCCTGACGTTCGGCATGCCCGGGCGTCTTAAGCGCAAGATCGGGCTGGAGGCGTGCATCATCGCCTTTATCGTCCTAGCAGGATCGGCGCTGTTCGGAGACTGGCTGCTGGCCAAGCTGGGCATTTCGCTGGCGGCTTTTCGTATCGCGGGCGGATTGCTGTTGTTCGCGATCGCTTTTGAGATGGTGTTCGAGCGCCGGGTTGAACGAAAAGCGGATCAAACCGGTTCGCCGGGCGCCCATATCGCGGCCTTTCCCCTCGCCATTCCCTTGATGGCGGGCCCGGGCGCGATCACTGCCATGGTGCTTTTGGCGGGGCGGATGAACGGTGCGTTGGGATTTTCTCTTCTGATCACAGCGATGGCATCGATACTGGTGATTGCTTATGCGGTGTTCCTGACTTCGTCCTATCTGGAGCGGCTGCTCGGCGCCCAAGGTCAGGCGGTGTTTGGGCGATTGCTGGGCGTCATGCTCGCGGCATTGGCAGTGCAGTATGTTGCCGACGGTATTTTGACCTTGAGCAAAACCCTGACCTGATGCCGTAAGCAAAATGGCCCGCCGCGAGGCTGGCAGGGCATTGGCGAAGGCCGGGCAAATCCCCTAGCATCGGTTAGAGATGGGCTGGAGGGGATTATGGAATTTTCACGACGCGCGTTGATGGTGAATGGTGTGGCGGCCTTGGCGCTGGCGCCGGGACTTGCCAGGGCAGCGACGGACACGCTGGCGCTGCATAAAAGACTGATGTGCCTCGACACCCATCTCGACATGCCCGCCAACCTGGCGCGGCCCGGTTGGAATGTGATGGAAAAGCACAATGTCGACCTGGATTTCACCCAGGTGGATTATCCCCGCATGATCGAGGGCGGGTTGGATGGCGGGTTTTTCGCCATCTATACCGCCCAGGCGCCGGTGACGCCGGAAGGCATGAATGCGATGCGCGACGCCGCCTTCCTCCGGGCGGCGGAGATCCGCGAAATGGTCGCGGCCAATCCTCAGCATTTCGAGCTCGCCTTTGTCGCCGAGGACGCGGCGCGGATCGCGGCCAAGGGCAAGATCTTCGTTTTCCAGTCGATCGAGAATTCCGGCATCCTGGGCAACGATGTCACGCTGCTGCGCAGCTTCCACAAGCTGGGCGTACGCTTGGCAGGGCCGATCCATTTTCTCAACAACCAGTTGGGCGATTCCGCCACCGACAAGAAGAAATGGGGCGGGCTTTCGCCGCTGGGCAAGGAATTCGTCAAGGAAGCGAACGATCTGGGCGTCGTGCTGGACGCCAGCCATTCCTCCGACGATGTCTTCGACCAGATGATCGAATTGTCGCGCGCGCCGATCATCTGCTCCCACTCCAGTTGCCGCGCGCTCAACAACCATCCCCGCAATCTGGATGATGCTCGAATCAAAAAACTTGCGGCCGTCGGCGGCACCATCCAGATGAATTCCGTCTATCTGATCACCACGCCGCCCCATCCGGAACGCTCCAAGGCGGAAGCCGCCATCGGGGCCAAGCTGGAAAGCCTGGGCGACATGACCCCTGCCCAGGCCGCCGCCACGGTGCGCCAGGCCGCCGCCGACACCAAGGCGCTGGACAAGAATTATCCGGTGCCCCGCGCCACGTTGGACGACTATATGAATCATATCCTCCACGCGCTTGATCTGGTGGGACCGGATCATGTCGGCATCGGCGCCGATTGGGACGGCGGCGGCGGGGTGAGCGGATTGAACGACATCACGGCTCTTCCGAAGATCACCGAACGGTTGGTGAAAGCCGGTTACACCGAGGCACAGCTGGCGAATTTCTGGGGCGGCAATGCGCTGCGGGTACTTGGCAACGCGCACGAGGCCCGCAAGAAAGCCTGACCCCAGGAATTCGAATCCGAGTTCGAATCGAAATCAAATGTCCGCGTAGCAGCGGACTTCCTGATCAGCGCCGGGCGTGGTGACCGCGCCATGCCGCGCCGGTCCCACATTCTTGGCATAACGCGCCAGCACGCCGGTCCGGAAACTGGCTGGTTTCGGCTGGAAGGCGCGCTTGCGCTCCGCCAGTTCGGCGTCCGAAACATCAACCGAAAGCTCGCCGGTCTCGGCATCGATGGTGATGATGTCGCCATCCTTGAGCAGTCCGATCGGTCCGGCATCGGCGGCTTCGGGGCCGACATGGCCGACACAGAGGCCGCGCGTGCCGCCGGAGAAACGCCCGTCGGTGATCAAGGCGATATTCTCCACACCCTGGCCATAGAGCGCCGCGGTCGTCGAAAGCATCTCGCGCATGCCTGGACCGCCCTTGGGGCCTTCCCAACGGATCACCAGCACATCGCCTTCCTGATATTTGCGCGCCTGGACGAATTCGAAACAGTCTTCTTCGCAATCGAACACCCGCGCCGGGCCTTTGTGCTTGATGTGCTTGAGGCCGGCGATCTTCACGATGGCGCCTTCGGGCGCGAGATTGCCCTTCAGACCGACCACACCGCCGGTCGGCGCCAGCGCCTTGTCCACCGAAACGATCACCTTCTGGTTGGGATCGAAAACGATGTCCTTGAGATTTTCCGCAATTGTCTTGCCGGTCACGGTCATGCAGTCGCCGTGCAGCAGGCCCGCATCCAGCAGTGCGCGCATCAGCATCGGCATACCGCCGGCTTCCCACATGTCTTTGGCGACATATTTGCCGCCCGGTTTCATCGAGGCGATGTAAGGGGTCTTCTTGAAAATCTCGGCGACATCGAACAGGTCGAACTTGATGCCGGCTTCGTTCGCCATGGCGGGCAGATGCAGTGCCGCGTTGGTCGAGCCACCGGTGGCGGCGACCACCATGGCGGCATTCTCGAAACTCTTGCGGGTTACGATGTCGCGCGGGCGCAGATTGCGTTCCAGAAGGTTCATCACCGCATGACCGGCCTTCAGCGCGAAATCGTCACGCTCCAGAATCACGGCGGGCGGACCGCTGCTGTAAGGCAATGCCAGGCCGATCGCTTCGGCGACGCAGGCCATGGTGTTGGCGGTGAATTGGCCGCCGCAAGAACCGGCGCCGGGGCATGCCACGCGCTCGAGCAGGCAGAGATCGTCATCCGGCATCTTGCCCGCCGAGTGCTGGCCGACGCCTTCAAACACATCCACCACGGTGACGTCCTTGCCCTTGAAACGGCCCGGCATGATCGAGCCGCCATACAGAAACACCGACGGCACATTGAGGCGCAGCATCGACATCATCAGGCCCGGCAGGGACTTGTCGCAGCCCGCGATGCCGATGATGGCGTCATAGCAATGGCCGCGCACGGTCAATTCGACGGAATCGGCGATCACCTCACGCGACACCAGGGACGACTTCATGCCTTCATGGCCCATGGCAATGCCGTCGGTCACGGTGATGGTGCAGAATTCGCGCGGCGTGCCGCCGGCTTCCTTTACGCCCCTCTTTGCCGACTGGGCCTGGCGCATCAGCGCGATGTTGCAGGGCGCCGCTTCGTTCCAGCAACTGACCACGCCGACGAACGGCTGGTGGATTTCCTCCTCCGTCAGCCCCATCGCGTAATAATAGGAGCGATGCGGGGCGCGGCTGGGTCCCTCGGTGACATGACGGGACGGCAGCCGGAAATTACCGAATTTGGACATGAGATCTTTCCGGAAAGGGCTGCGGACTTATCGCATTGAGCCCCGGCCCCGTTCAAGGCGGATTTCCGCGACCCTGCCCTGCGGGCAAACCAAAGCCCCGGAAGCGCAAGCTTCCGGGGCTGATCCATGCCGGCTTATGTTCTAGCGGTAATTGTAATGACGATGCCCATCGCGATCCCGATAGAAATGGCGATGGCGCATATGATTGCAGTCTTCGCTGCGGGCGATTGCGTTTCCGGCAAAGCCGCCCGCGACGCCGCCAACCACAGCGCCGACCAAGCTGTGGGACGCCAACCCGCCAATCAAGGCGCCGCCACCGGCGCCCAAGGCTGTGCCGGTGTCATGGGAATGGCCGCTGCAATCGTCCGCTGCGGCACCGATGGTTCCTGCGCCGAGCATGATGGCGCAGGCCGCGGCGAACTTCGCAAAGCGTTTCATCTAATCCTCCTTGGCCGATGGCCGGAATATGTCGGAACAACGTGTTGCGTACCTAATCGTTCCGAAAGGCCAAATTGGGGCGAAAGGGTGGCGCGATCAGACCGGTTCCGCCACGCGGGCGGGATAATCGGTGTAGCCCGACGCACCGCCGGAATAGAAAGTGCTGCTGTTCCATTGATTGAGCGGCGCGTTCGCCGCGAACCGTTCCGGCAGATCTGGGTTGGCGATCGCCAGCTTGCCGAACGCGACGGCGTCGGCGGTGCCTGCCGCCAAGGCGGCGGTGGCGCTTTCGAAGGTGAATCCTTCATTGACGATATAGATACCGCCGAACGCCTCCTTGATGGCCGGGCCGATGCTCGGCCGCGGCGTGCCGCCGCGCGGCCGTCCTTGCGGATCCAGCAGCACATCGCCTTCCTTGATCTCTGCTTCGCGGCTGCAAAGAAACGCCAGGCGGCGTTTTCCCAATTCGCGCCCGACATAGGTGAAGGTGGCAAGCCCGTCACTGTCGCCCATATCGTGACTGTCCATCCGCGGCGCCAGATGCATGCCGACCCGGTCGGCGCCCCACACATCGATGCAGGCATCCGCGACTTCCAGCATTAGCCGGGCCCGTTTCTCGCGGCTGCCGCCATAGGCATCGTCACGGTGATTGGTGGAATCCTGCAGGAACTGATCCAGCAGATAGCCATTGGCGCCATGAATTTCGACGCCGTCGAAACCCGCATGCTTGGCATTCTGCGCGCCGCGCCGATAGGCGGAAATGATGCCGGGAATTTCAAGCGTATCCAGGGCGCGGGGTTCGACAAAGGGTTTCTCCGGCCGCACCAGGCTGACATTGCCTTTGGGCCGCACCGCGCTGGGCGCTTCCGGAAGCGCGCCATTCAGGAACATGGGATCGGAAATGCGTCCCACATGCCAAAGCTGCAGCAGAATGCGCCCGCCCTTGTCATGAACCGCCCGGGTGATCTTCACCCAGCCCTCGGTCTGTTCATCAGACCAGATCCCCGGGGTGGCGGCATAGCCCACGCCCATAGACGAGACGCTGGTCGCCTCGGTGATGATCAACCCGAACCCGGCTCGCTGGCTGTAATAGTTCACCGCCAGATCGCTGGGCACGCGGGTGTCAGGATGCGCCCGCGAGCGCGTCAAGGGCGCCATCACGATGCGATTGGGCAAATTGAGAGCGCCCACTTTCAGCGGGTCGAACAAGGTCGGCATGAAAATCTCCGGCAATAGCGAAAACAAGAATTAGGAACGCCCCCGCCCGGCTGCAACTGCGCCGCCAACAGGGTCTTTAGTCTCAAGCCAGCCGCTTGATCGCGTCGGCCAGTCGGGCCGCCAGGGTGGCCGCCTCTGTCCGCTTTTCACGCTGCTCGGCCAGAACCTCTTCCGGCGCGCGGGAGACGAATTGTTCGTTCGAAAGCTTGGCGTCGAAGCGGGCGACCTCTTCCTCGGTCTTTTTGAGGTCCTTCTCCAGCCGGGCCCGCTCCTTGGCGAAATCGATCACATCGCCTAGCGGCAATGCCACGGTGGCTTCTTCCAATACGAACTGGGCCGAACCGCCTGGAATGGCATCCGCGATGTCGGCGGACGTCAGCCGGGCCAGGGACAGGATCACATCGCGATTGCGTGCAAGTCTTTCTGCGGCAATTTTGCTTGCACCCGTCAGCAGCATCTGAATCTTCGCGCCGGCGGGAACATTCATTTCGGAACGCACCGAGCGAATGCCCTTGATCATTTCGACGACCCAGGAAATTTCGGCATTCGCGGCATCGGTTCCCGGAATCTCGATCCGTTTGGGCCATTCCGCCAGGACCAGAAGCGTGTCGCGCGGCATCTCGCTGGTGCGGGCCCAAAGCTCTTCGGTAATGAAGGGCATGAAGGGATGCAGCAGTTTTAGAATCTGATCGCGCGCCCAGGCTGTGGTGGCGCGGGTTTCCATCTTCGCTGCATCAGTTCCGGTCTGGAAGATCGGCTTGGTGATTTCGACATACCAGTCGCAGAAGGTGTCATAGACGAAGTGATAAGCGTTGCTGGCAGCCTCGTTGAAGCGTTGCTCCTCGATCATCGCGGTGACGGCGCCGATCGCGTTCATCGTTTCGCCAACGATCCAGCGGTTGACGGTTTCTTGCACACCGGCGGGATCGAAGCCCGGGACGGTGACGCAGCCATTCATTTCGCAGAAGCGTGACGTATTCCACAATTTGGTGGCGAAGTTGCGCCCCGTTTCCACCCGGGCCGGTCCGATGCGCATGTCGCGGTTCTGCCCCGCCGTCAGCGCCAATGTGATGCGCAGCGCGTCGGCGCCGAACTCGTCGATCAGGGTGAGCGGGTCCACCACATTGCCCTTGGTCTTGGACATTTTGGCGCCCTGCTCGTCCAGCACGCGATTGTGGATCAGCACGGTCCTGAACGGCACGTTATCCATGAAATGGGTGCCCATCATCATCATGCGGGCGACCCAGAAGAAGATGATGTCGAAGCCGGTTACCAGCACGCTGGTGGGATAGAAGCGCGCCAGCTCCGGCGTCTTGTCCGGCCAGCCCAGGGTCGAGAAGGGCCAGAGCGCGGACGAGAACCAGGTGTCCAGCACATCGGTATCGCGGGTGAGCGTCTTGCCGCCGGCCTGGGCGAACGCCTCGGCTTCGGTCTCGGCACAATAGATTTTGCCGTCCGCGTCGTACCAGATCGGAATCTGATGCCCCCACCAGATCTGGCGGCTGATGCACCAGGGCCGGATGTTGCGCATCCAGCTGTAAAAGACATTGGTCCAATTCTCGGGAACGAATTTGGTCTGGCCGGTCTCCACCGCCGCGATGGCCTTGGCCGCCAGCGGTTCGACATTGAGATACCATTGCTCGGTGAGCATGGGTTCCAGCACGACGGTCTTGGTCTTTTCGTCATGCGGCACCGAATGGGTGATCGCGTCCGTGCGTTCCAGCAGGCCCGCGGCATCCAGATCGGCGATGATCTTCTTGCGGGCCGCCTCGCGCGACAATCCGCGATAGGGCGCCGGCACCGTATCCGCGAGCGTGCCGTCCTTGTTGAGAATGGTGATCATCGCCAGCTTGTGGCGCTTGCCGATCTCGAAATCGTTGAAGTCGTGCGCCGGTGTGATCTTGACCGCGCCGGTGCCTTTTTCCGGATCGGAATGTTCATCGGCGATGATCGGCGCCAGGCGTCCGGTCAACGGTACCACGACGGTATGACCAACCAGCGCCTTGTAGCGTTCGTCATCCGGATGCACCGCCACGGCGGTATCGCCCAGCATCGTTTCCGGGCGGGTGGTGGCGATGGTGATGAACTTTCCCGGCATGTCGTCGATGGGATAGCGGATGTGCCAGAGATGACCCTTGATCTCGATATTTTCGACTTCCAGATCGCTGACCGCCGTTTCCAGCCGGGGATCCCAATTCACCAGCCGCTTGTCCTTATAGATCAGGCCCTGGCGGTAGAGTTCGACGAAGACCTTGGCGACCGCGCGCGACAGCCCCTCGTCCATGGTGAAGCGCTCGCGGCTCCAGTCGGCGCTGGCGCCCAGCCGGTGCAGCTGCTCGACGATCGCGCCGCCCGACTCCGCTTTCCATTTCCAGATCTCGGCGAGGAATTTTTCGCGCCCCAGCCCGACCCGGCTCATTTGCCGCTCCGCCAGTTGGCGTTCCACGATCAGTTGGGTGGCGATGCCGGCATGGTCGGTGCCTGGCTGCCAAAGCACGTCCTTGCCCCGCATGCGCTCGAAGCGGGCCAAGATGTCCTGCAAGGTACTGTTGAGGGCATGGCCGATATGGAGCCGCCCGGTGATGTTGGGCGGGGGGATCATGATGGCGAACGGTTCGGCCTGCGGACGGTTGCCGGCGCGGAACGCGCCCGCGTTCCGCCACTGGGCGTAAATGCGCCCTTCCACATCCTTGGGAGAAAATGTCTTGTCGAGCATGGGAAAACCGTAATCCGCAGCCGAGGCTTTCGGGCTTTTTGCCTTTTAGGTCAAGCCGAACAGCAGCATTTGGGAAGGACCGTCGCGCCACTTGCGGCTTGCACGGGCTTGCGGGTGCCGCTCATGCGCTCTGCACATCCGCGGTCAAGTCTGCTCGGTTCGAAAGGGGTTCAGCGCCTGCCGCCGGCCTTTACCACCCGCTCGATTTCCGTCCGTACCGCCCCTTCCAGAAGCGCGGGGAAATGCTCGTCCATCCATTCGCGGATCAGTGGTTTCATGCGCTCGATCACCACTCCGGAATTGTCGGACAGGTATTTCGCCATCACCGGTTCGAAGCTTTCGCGCACGGCGCGCTCGAATACATTTTCCACGCTCGCCCCGCCGACAGCGGCAAGTGGCGCAGCCGCTGGGCGCGGGGCCGGTGCGGGCGTCTCAGGCTCGGTGGAGATGGATGCAAAAGTATCTTCCATCGCCTGGCGGGTCTGGTCGGAGAAGATGCCCTCGATCACTGGCGCAGGCTGGGGCGCCTCTTGGACCGGCTCGAACACGATGTCGTCGGGCTTATGGTCAACCTTGGGCGGCGGCTCGCTTGCGGCAACCGGCTCTTCAAACACTTCCTGGGTTAGTTCCAGGACGTCGATCTCGGGTTCGGCCTGCAGTTCCTGCTTGGCGGCTTCCGGGGGCGCAGCCGCCGCTTCGGCGGCCGGAGCCGCTTCCGGGGTGTCCTCGGAGATGATTTTGCGGATGGAGGCAAGGATTTCCTCCATCGTAGGTTCGTGCTGAGGACTGGACATAGAGGAACTCCCGACCGGCCGTGGTTTCGGCTCTTAAAACCCTAGGACAGTGCCCGAGCGAACGCAAAGACGAAGTTAACGAAGCGTACCCAAAGGTTTCTGGAACCGATTTCTGGGTGAGTTCTTAAATACTTAGAAGACGAAGCCGAGATGCTTCTTGAAGCCCGCCAGAAGCGGGACATTGGCATCGAAATCGGCACGATGGCCGACCATGCCCTGCTCTTTCAGATACAGGGTGGCGCGACCCTGCGCTCCGGACTGCAGGAACGCGACCAGGCGGCCACCTTCCTCGAGCTGGGACAAAAGCGTGTCGGGCTGGGCCTCGATAGCGCCATTGACGAAAATGACGTCGTAAAGTCCGCCGCCCTTGAATCCTTCGATCAGCGCGCCCTGGGTTATCTGGACGTTGGCCTGGCCTTCCAGCAGACCGGAGGCAATGCGCACCAGATCCGCGTCCTGTTCCAGGGCAATCACATTCTTGGCCAGCCGGCCCAGCACCGCGGACGAATAGCCGGTGCCGCAACCCACATCCAGAACCTTGTCCTCGGCGGTGATTCGGACAAGTTGCAGCGCCTTGGCGAAGCTCCTGGGGTCGAGCAGATAGCGGCCCGGCGCGATTTCGACCGGCACATCGGCATAGGCCAAGGCCTGCTTGGAGCTGGGCACGAACCGCTCCCGCGCCACTGCATCCAGGGCGGCGTGGATGCGCACATCGGTCACGTCATTGCTGCGGATCTGCGTCTCGATCATGTTGAAGCGAGCGGATGCGGACATGGGCAGATTCCCGGATAGCGTCGCTGCGGCTTATAGGCCCCCCGCCCGTGGTCGACAACGCGGCTTTTTCTGCCTGTCGCCGGGCCCATTGTCCCGGCACTGTTGTCCTGACTGCTGGGGGTCTGCTATAGCCGCCACCCGCTCGCCGGACCCCCAAGGTCCGGCAGTTTTCGTGAGGCCACGTGGCGGAATGGTTACGCAGAGGACTGCAAATCCTTGCATCCCGGTTCGATTCCGGGCGTGGCCTCCATATCCCCTTCTCAAAACCGCGCTATAAAACTGCCCCAGGGAATTTTGGGGAGTTTCTCATGATCCGCATTGCGACCGCCACTGCCTGTCTGTCGGCGTTGCTGACCACAATGGCGATGGCCGCCACGGTCACTGTCCCCGCCCAATCCCAGCCGGAAAGCATCACCATCGCGCCGGACGGTGAATTGATTTTGGGCAGCGCCAGTTCGCCGAAAATCTACCGCGCCAGGAAGACCAGTGGCGCTGCGGAAATATTCATCGATGTCAGCGCCGAAGACGCCAACGCCACCTTCCTGGGCGTGCTGGCGGATGGCGCGAGCAATATCTTGTGGGCTTGCCAGATCGCCAATACACCCGGCAATCCCAATCGCCACAGCGCCCTGCGCGGCTTCGACCTGAAAACCGGCGCCGCGAAATTTCGCTGGGCGCTGCCTGGGGAAACCAATCTCTGCAATGATATTGCGATCGGGCCGGACAAGGCGCTCTACGTTTCCGATACTTCCGCCAGCCGGATTTGGCGGCTGAAACCGGGCGCGCCGGAAGGCGAATTGCTGATCGAGGATCGCGCTCTAAACGGTATCGATGGCCTCACCTTCGTCGGCACGACGCTCTACGCCAACAATGTGATTTCCAACAATCTCTATCGCGTACCGATGGATGCCAGTGGCAAGGCCGGCAAGCTAGTGGACATCTGGATGGACAAGCCGATCAAGGGGCCGGATGGAATGCGCGCGGCCAACGGCAAGCTGTTTCTGACTGAGAATGGCGCCGGCAAAGTGGACATGGTGACGGTCACTGGCGACATTGCCGCGATCACCGTCCTGAAGGACGGGCTTGGCACACCGACGGCGATCGAACCGGCGGGTGACACCCTATGGATGGGAGAACGCACCGCTGACCGGGCGGTCTCCATGCCTCTGCCGAAATAGGCGCTGCAGCGCCCGGCCGAAAATTGCGCCCGACCGCATCTTTTTGAAAAATTGTCCGCGAATCAGTCTGGTTAAGTGTTTGTTAACCCTGGGTTGGCATGATGCCCATGTCTTCCTTGAAGACACCCCACCATTACCCAACGCCTTGGGGCCGGGCTCACACCCGGCCTCATTTTTTTGTGCCCAGTATTTGCACCTGGCGGTGCGCGAAATGCCGCGAACTGCTGGAAAATTTCCGCTGGTCTTGGGGGTGGGGACGCGCTAGACACCGCGTCCTGTTCCTCGGTAGCTCAGTGGTAGAGCAACCGGCTGTTAACCGGTTGGTCGCTGGTTCGATCCCGGCCCGGGGAGCCATTTATTTCAGTAACTTAAGTGCAAATGCCTCGGAAATTTTCCGGGGCTTTTTCATTCTGGGCACAGCCCTGGGCACCCCGTGCGGCGGCAACTTGTCGGACACCGGTCCCCGGCCTCCCCGCAGGGCCCTCCCTTTGGATCGCCGCCGGTCGCGTCATCGCGATCCCCTGGCCTGAACACGGCCACTCGCGCCCTGCGCCTCAATCGTCTAAAAAATTTGCGGGACGATGTCGGTCATCGAAACCCCCGTTTGTTGTTCCGATGCCAGGTTGATGCGGTCGGCACAAACAAGGAGACAGGCGATGCGTGTGATGGTGCTCGTGAAGGCCACCGACGACAGCGAAAAGGACCTTAGCTCCAATCCCGAGATGATGGAGGCGATGGGCAGATTTAACGACGCGTTGCGCAAGGCCAAGATCCTGATCATGGCCGAGGGCCTCGCGCCCTCTTCACACGGCAAGCGCATTGCGTTCGATGGCTCCGGCCGCACGGTCATCGATGGCCCCTTCGCTGAAACCCGCGAGCTGGTCGCCGGCTTCTGGATCTGGGATGTCAAGGACATCGCCGAGGCGGTCGCCTGGGTGAAGCGTTGCCCCAATCCCATGCCGGGACCGAGCGAGATCGAAATCCGGCCGTTTTACGGGATGGCAGATTTGAAATGAGAATGGTGTTGGTCGTCCGATCCCGGCTCGGGGCGCCATCTATTTTCAAACGAATGAAACGGAACCCGAAGAGCGACTCGTGACCGGGAATTTTGACTATTCTGGCTCTTCCCTGAGATCGTACCGCTTGCCAAGCTGTTCGACGATTTTCTGCACCGTGCGCTCTCCGGCAGGCAAATCCTCATTTTCGACACGGGTCACGGTCCAATTCCGGCCATGCAACGCGGGATCACATTTTTCGATGGTCACACCGGTAATATCCTCACATCCCCACTCGCCCAATGCTTCCGCTAGGACGAGATCTTCAAGCTTCTGACGCGTCAGACATTGCTTCATCGCTCAAACTCCCGCGTGTGCCAAACAAATTAAGCGTTCATATCGAAAGCACATTGATCTGGGTCATTGCGCGGTTTGGCCACTTCGATGGAATTCACAGTCGAGGGATATTGGGGCGGCCCATCGGAAGTGGAACCATCCGATGGCAGGCCGCGAAATATTTTAGTTGCGGTCCTTGCTCAGAGCATTCGTGTGCAAGAACGATTTTGGGTTCAGACTTGCGGATAGACGGTCATGAAGTGGCGCAGCGCCGATAATAGCGCGGAGGCATGTTGCCGATCGCTAGCTGCGAGCGCGGCACGGATATCGTCGACTATCATTTTGCGGATCTTATCCGCGCCATGCTCGCGATGCAGAAGATAGCGTGCCAACGTTGCTGCCACGATCTCTGGAACATGCTCATGTTCGGCTATCGCTGCGACCTCTTTCTCCGTCAACCCACAAAGGGCAACACAGTCATCGAGCGAGATCATGGCACCTCCTTATTTCAGAGTCCGCATATGCAACCGCCGGTGCATTGATCTGGATCAAAAGAAGGCCCGCGCGGATATTGATCGGCCCCCACTGAGTGGTCCGTTTTGATTGTTAGTGCATTCCAGCCTCCAGCGCTATGGCCGGCCGTAGGTGGAGCGTAGCGGAACCGGAGGGCGGCCATAGCGACGACGCGGTTTCTGGGG
>CAIUCH010000039.1 GCA_903897605.1 uncultured Alphaproteobacteria bacterium | reverse complement strand
TGTCCTTCACCACCTGCTCTGCAGGCTTCTTGGCGCTCAAGGGTTTTGGTCTCATCTTCGTTCCTTCGTCACTACGACGAGACCAAAACCCTCCTTAAGTCACAACCTCAAATCTGGGCCACAGGCCCTGACGGCGGACAATAAGCGCGGCGCTTTCACCGACGCCAAGATTGAACGCGTGGGCTATTTCCGCGCTGCCCGGGGCGGTACCCTGTTTTTGGACGAGATCGGCAATGTGGCGCTGCATCTACAATCAAAGTTGCTCACCAGCTTGGAGCGGCGCGAAGTGGTACCGGTGGGGGCGGAGAAAGCCGAGGCCATCGATGTGCGCCTGATCAGCGCCACCAATCTCGTGCCAGAGCGAATTCACGACGAAAATCTGTTCCGCCCCGACCTCCTCTATCGCATCAATACGATCGAGATAACGCTTCCACCTTTGCGCGAGCGGGCCCAGGATATTCCACTTCTGTTGGAGCATTATACGGGGCTCTATACGCAGAAATATAATCTTCCCGCGAAGCGCTTCGGCGCGGGCGTGATGGAGCAGTTAATGGCCTATGCCTGGCCTGGAAATGTGCGAGCGCTCCGCCACGCGGTCGAACGGGCGGTGATTTTGAGCGAAGGTCCGATATTGGGCGAGGCAGATTTCCCCTTTGTGAGCGGCAAGGTGGAAATAGCGCCTGAGGCGCCGTCGCGCTTGGACGAGGTCGAAAAAGCCGCCATCATCCGCGTGCTGGAACGGCACGATAGCAACGTTAGCCGGACGGCCCGCGCCTTGGGGCTCACCCGCACCTCGCTTTACCGGCGGATGGAGAAATATGGCCTCTGACCGCTTCCATGTCGGCATGGCGCTTCGCGTGGCGGTACTGATCACCACCGCGCTGCTGCTCGCGTTCGTGGCCACGCGCACGCAATGGTATGTAAGCATGGCGCTCCTCGCGCTGGCGATCGTGACGGAAACCGCGCTCTTGATTCATTTCGCCACGCGCTGGTCGCGCGAAGTGGCGCGCTTCCTGGACGCGGTGGCGTTCGACGATGCCTCGGCGAGCTTCCAAGGCCTTGCGGGCGACGGCGTGTTCGCCGAACTGGGCCTCGCCATGGGCCGGGTGATGGAGAAGCTCAGGGCCGGCCGGGCCGAGCGGGAAGAACAGGCACAATATCTCAAGACGCTGATCAATCATGTGCCGGTGGCGCTGATCGCGGTGGCAGAGGATGGTAAAGTCACGCTGCTTAATATCGCGTCGCGCCGGCTGTTCGAAGGCTCTTGCGCCCATGACCGCGACTTTATCCGCCATGGCCAGGCTTTTGCTGCGGGGCTCGAGCATCTCAAGCCCGGCGAGGGGGCGATCCTGCAAATGGAGAGGAAGACCGGCACGCTGCAACTCAAGGCCGCGGTCACGGACTTGACGATGATGGGGCACAAGCGGCGGCTAATCTCGCTTCAGAATATCGAGAACGAGCTTACCGCCCATGAAATGGCTGCCTGGCAGACGGTGATCCGGGTGATGGCGCATGAAGTGATGAATTCGCTCACGCCTGTGACGTCATTGGCGGCGACTGCACAAGGGCTGGTGAAGCAAGTGGCAGATGACTTGGATGACGACGATGCGCACAAAGCGCAGCTTAGTGATGCTGCCGAAGCGCTCGAGACTATGAGCCGGCGCAGCGAAGGCCTGCCGCATTTCGTGCAAAATCATCGCCGCCTCACCAAACGTATGGTGGCGAAGTTCGAGCGCGTGAAGCTGGAGCGCGTCTTCGCGCGGCTCAAGCGCCTTTTGGCTGGCGACCTCGATACACGGGGGATTGCGCTTTCGACGTCGGTCGAACCCGCCACGCTGGAGGTGGACGCCGACCCCGAGCTTCTTGACCAAGCCTTGATCAATCTGATGCGAAACGCCATCGAAGGTTTGCGCGACACACAAGAGGGCAGAATTGCGCTTTCGGCCGCCATCAGTGCCGATGGGCGGCTGGCCATCAAAGTAGCCGACAACGGATCAGGGATCCCGCCCGAGACCCGTGAGAAAGTGTTCGTGCCGTTCTTCACAACCAAGCGCCAGGGAAGTGGCGTTGGACTGACCCTTACCCGCCAAATCATGACGGTGCACGGGGGCACCGTCGCGCTCTCCGACACGGACGGTGGGGGTACCACGGTCACGCTGAGTTTCTGACGCGCCGGAGGCTACGCTTTCAGTTTACTTGGCCAAGAGGATGTTGGTCGCGCTTTGTCCGGAACGGCTCGCCCGAAGCCGTCCGCTTTGGGTCAGAACCGGCCGCCTGATCTTCGTCCTGCCTGGAACCGCGCTGCACCCTACGCCCTTCGAAACGCCTCTAGAGCGCATCTCAGTGCATTTACGAATGTAGAAAACCCCGCCGCGCGGCGGTGGAACGGGTTTTGGAAATGGTGCCGCCTGCGTGACTCGAACACGCGACCCCCGCATTACGAAACGACAAAATGTCTTGGTCGAACAATGTACTAGCATGCACTGAAATGCTCGAAAATGCGCCTGGGAGCGCGATTTCAAATCTCTCACCTAGTGCATGATTGCGCACTGCGGTGACCTTTTGATCAATGCGGTGCAATAAACAAACTGCAACCCGTCAGCAACCGTGCCGATAGTTGAGTGCCTATTTACCCGCGGGCGGCTTCGGCAGTTTCATATAGATCGCTCCGGGAACGACCGTCATGACCAGAGTGGTGGGTTGCTGGTTCGGGCCAAAGGGGCCCGGGATCTTGTTCGCTGTCGCGGGCAGACTTTTCAGATAGACGGCCATCGCCAGCGCATCAGACTTTGTGAGATGCGCGAAATCCATCCAGGGCATTATCGGCGCCAGGATGCGGCCATCGGGGCGGGTGCCCTTGGTGATTGCGGTGGCGACCTGCTCAGCGGTCCAGTTGCCCAGACCGGTGTCCTTGTCCGAGGTCAGATTGTTCGGAACGAAGACGCCGACCCCCGGCATAGCGAAGCCGACTTCCGCGCCGGCCAGATAGCGCTTCATGTCAGGATTGCCGATGAGAGCGCCCGGGGTGTGACAATCGTTGCAGCCCATCACTGTTACGAGATATTCACCGCGCCTGACCTGGGCGCTCGTTGCACCAGCGGCATGGGCGATGGACATGGCCGAGGCCAGAATTGCCGCGCTGTACACGGCAGTTCGCGCAAATCGCGCCCGATCCAAAATCATATGATGCCCCAAGATCGAATAGGCGCGCACAATTTCACGCCGCGTGCTGAATAATCACCTTTCCCGGCAGGGGCGCAATTGGTCTTTTGATTGATCTTGCCTTACCGAAAGGCAGGGTGGGCTATTCGTCCGCCTTGAGGGCGGCGAGTTCGTTGCCGTTGGGGTCGAGGAAATGAAAGCGGCGGCCGCCGGGAAATCCGAAGATCGGCTTGGTGATGATGCCGCCTGCCTTTAGCACTTCGGCCAGGGTCTGTTCCAGATTTTCGACGGCAATGACGGCGAGCGGGCTGCCGGTTGCGTCGTTCCTGTCGCCCTGAAGGCCAATATCGACGTCGCCGGTCATCGTGCATGAATAGGTCGGGCCGAAATCGGTCAGCACCAGGCCGAACACCTTGGTGTAGAAGGCTTTCGAGGCGCCGAGATTTTCCGCCGGCAGCTCTACAAAATTGATTCTCGCCATGGTGGTCTCCCCCGAGTTGATCTGCTTTCTCAGCTTTTGCCGGTGAGTTTGGAAAAGACCCGGCGGTCCTTGTTGTCGCGCATCAGCAGAGTGATGCCGGAGATCTTGGTGAGATCGAGGCCGTCGGGCATGCCGGTTTCGGCGTCAGCAGTGATCTTGGAGTAACTCTGGCTGGCGACCTTGTCCCATTTGCCGGCCGGCTTCTTGATTTCGAGATTGGCGACGGTGGCCTTCAGCACCAACCGGACGATGGCGGGATGCGGTGCGGTGGGCTTGGTCAGACTGGGGGCGCCGTCAATCATTTGCCAGCCATTGGCCAGCGCCCAGGCGGTGATTTCGTCTTTTGTCATGCCGCGATTAGAGCAGAGTTCCAGCGTGGTGGGTAGCACTCGTCAGGCTTGCGACCAGGCCCGTTGCAAGCGGATGGCGCGGCGCAAACCGGGGTAATAAGTCGCCCGCCGGGCCAGGCGCAGGCGAAGTTCAATGCGGCGGCGCAGATGCGCGGCGATGACATGACGTTCGTGCCAAGCGCCGTAGGCGACGATGGCGAGACCAAGGGCCATGAAGATCATCGTGATGACCAGGGCGACATCGCCTTGCGGCGAGACGACAGCTTTGACGGGTGAAGGGTCGCGAACCATCAGATTGACCGCGAGAAACAAGGACGCAGTGCCTGTTGCCGCTGTGTCCCCGAGCCGGAGCTTCCGGCGCTTTTTGTGCATGCAAATCCCATCCCTTCGACAGCAAATCAAGGCTATGACCTTGAATCTGCTTTGTCATCAGGAATGTGGCGGAACTTTGAAAATTGTGGCGGAACTTTGGCAGCGGGATTTTTTCGCCACAGTGTGAGGCATTGATCCGTATACAGATATTAACGCGCCGTTAAGGAGCAATCGGCAGGACGCAAGCGTGTCCGGGAGTGTCGAAAGCGCTAAGCGGTGTGGCCGTGCATGAGGGGGGTGTTCGTCGCCGGGATTAACCTGAATTCGAGAATGCGCGGCGGCCGCAATGCGCGCGGCGTTGGACTCTAAAGCCAGCGGCGGACTTTGGATTTGTAGTCCAGATAGGGGGCGCCGAATTTTTGCTCCAGATAGGTTTCCTCGCGGGCGATGACGCCGTAGCGCAGGACGAAATAAATCGCCACCAGCGCCCCGAAAAACCACAGGCTGTCGAAAGCGATGGCGAATGCGATGAGGCCCAGCAGGGCCGCGACATAGATCGGATTGCGGCTATAGGCGAAGGGACCGGTCGAGACGATGGCGGTGGTCGACTGGCTGGTGAGGATGTTGGTGCGGGCGTTGCGGAAGGTGGTCGCGGCCCAGCGAATGACCAAGAGCACCAGCAGCGCCAGGACCAGCCCGATCTCCAGAAGCGGCAGGAAGGGCGGCAGGAAGGGCAAGGGATGAAGCCAGTTCAGCGCGAAGCTGATGGCCAGCGCGATCACCAGGGCGATCGGCGGGTGAATGACGACATTGGGGGCGTCGGTGCTGTCGCTCATGGGAGTGTTCCTTTGCGTCATACTGACGACACATCGGAAGCACAGCGGTGTCAATCCGGCACGGGCAGCGGCAGAGGGGCAATGGCGGAAGGCAGGCGGCGTTTTATCTGGACGCGCAGGGCGGCGAGATGTTCGTGGCGGTCGCCGTAAAGCGCGCGGCAGACCAGGAGTAGGCCCAGGCAAATCAGGACGGTGCAGACGGCTAATGCGGTATCGCCCTGTGGCGTCGGCGATGCGGGTGCGGGGTCGCGGACCATCAAGTCCACCGCCAGAAACGCCGAGGCCAGCAGCATCGCGGCGATATCGCAGAGCCGCTTTTTGCGGCGCCGTTTGGGCATGGCGCTCCCCCCAGACAGGAAATCCACTGCCATGAGGCTAGGCCCGCCGGGATTACCCGTTCCTTAAATCAATCCCAAGAAGTTTTGCGAGTTCAGCCCGTGTTGGCGGCGAGGGGCCCTCGGGTACGGAAGAACATCCAGATGGTGGCGCTGGCCAGCGCCGCGAAGAAACACCAGACCGAGATGAAGCTTTCATAAAAGGCGATGAAGGAGATGCCCAGGCCCGCGATCACGATGACGCCAAACAGCTGCAAGGTGCGGCTACTGGAGAGTAGCGGCGGGATGCAGACGCAGACGACATAAAGCCCCAGCATCACCGGTGAAATTGGGTGGTTGTTGACATAAGTGAGGGTCTGGCCCACCGGCCAGGCGCGATAGGGGTGGGCGATGATGGTGCCGGCATAATTGACAGCGACGCCGATGCCCGCCGGCAAGAAGATCAGCATCGCCAGGCGGCGGGACATATCCCGCTCCACCAGGGCAATGGCGAGGGGGATCAGCAGCGGCCATATAATTAGTGCGATGGCGGCGAAGAGGGTGGCCAGCCAGAGGCTGTGGTCGCGGCCATCGGAAACTGTGCGCCACAGCAAACCTTCGATCGTCTGCTGCGCTGCGTAAAGGAGCGGTACCGCCGCCAGCGGAAGATCGGTCATTCGCTTGGCGTTCGCCAAAATGGCGACGCCGATCACGCCCAGCACGGCAGCGGCACCAAAGCTGACGGGGGCGGAGAAACACATCGGTTCAGTCCCGCGCGACCAGGGCGATACGGAAGCCCTGATATTTCTTGCGCAGCGCCATGCGCAGGACTAGCGGCGACCAGATCAAAGTCACGGCCACGCCGGTCAGCAGATTGGCAGTCTGTCCCAGCACCATACCGAAGCCCAAGCCCAAAACCAGATTGATGACGAGGCCGAGAACGAAACTGATAACGACGATGCCGACAAGTCCCCGCCAGACCAGCAGCCAGCCGATCCGCAACACCTGTTCCCAGCCGGGCTCGATTTCCTGCATTTTTTCCTCTGTCCGAATTTGCAGAAGGTAGCGGAGTTTTGCCGCATGCCCAAGGCAATTTGTCAGGTTTCAAGCTTAGTTCGGAAGTGACCAAGCAACGCCTTGCTCTCAAAGCAGCACATCAATTGTCGAACCGCAAAGAATATCACTGTGGGCGATATAATCTGGGTCCTACTTCAAGGATCGCTCATGTCTACAAGAAGAAAGCAAAGAACTGCCAAGTTTAAAGTGGCTCGGCCCAAGGGAAAAAAACTAGCGAAATCCGATCTTAAGAATCCCAAGAGGGTCTACCACAAGACTGAAAAAGACGTCGCGGGTTTTGCAAAGGCTTTTTCCCGCCAGATGGAAATTCACAACGACAATCCCTGCTCCCTTTTTCGCGCGCTCGTAAGAAAGGGAGAACCATATACCGATGGCACGATTGCCAATTGGGCCAAAGGAAGAGCCACTCCCCGCTGGGACACCAGCTTCATTCTCCTTGAGAGGATCGAGCGAAGATATGTTCTCACGCGGTCCAGCTAACCTCTGTTTGTAGTCCGCCTGGTTGCGACCCTCGCACGTATGATGCGGGAGTCAGAGCCGCTTCTGGCGTGCTCAAGCGCGGCTTTCGCGCATCTCTAAGAAACCGCGGTTCCTAGCCGGTTACTAGGAGCAAACAGCATGCGAAAAGAGCCGCGCATTATAGCCAAAAAGCGCGAATGATCATCACGACCGTCACAAGCGTCACAGTAACGGTGGTGACGGATGTGACGCTGGTTTTGGGTTTGCGAGCGGATTATAAGCTCGCTGCGGAGGTTGCAGCTGTGCCGGACGGTATTGATTGGCAGACTATTGGCGACATCTTCGCAAGTATCAAAGAGGATCTCTCCGATTTTGCTCTCCTTTCCAGAGAAGATTTCAGAAATGCTGAGCTGAGTTGGCTTACATACGGTTTGATTAAGAGCGATTTCGAAATGGAGTTGCGACGCGGCAGCCCTTACATAAACTCCAATCCGGTTGCAGGGAGATTTGGACTTATGGCTGGGTTAGCTTATGGCGGCCATAGAACGCTGGGCGCCACTGAAATTCTCCCGCCGCACATTGCATCTCATCTCCGAACCCAGGGCAGCGATTTCGAGGATGTGGCGAAGGGGATAGGCGCCTTAGTTACCTCCACAGCGGCCAGCGGCGCGCGGCCCGCCGCCTCCGCAGACCGTCTAGTTAGCCGATTTTGTCCGACTTTTGAGGTTGCAGGTCTCGCACGGTACCTGAATGTTTTCGGCGGTCGCCCCGCCTTCAACCGATAAAGTTCAGGGGCTGCACAATGATCACTAGAATTGGGCGTGCAGCAAATCCGTGTCCTGTCCACGCCGAATATCCAGATCAACTTTAGCGCCAACATGCGTACTGGCGATCGCCGCCTGTATTTCATCGATGGTATTAACTGCCTTATCGCCGTACCTAAGTATGACATCTCCGGTTTTTATCCCCGCGTGGTCCGCCACAGATCCGCTGGTGACCGATATCACGTATAGTCCCCCGGTTATTTTATAGATATTTGCGATCGGGGCGGGTGTGGGTATTGCTCTTATGCCTATGATAACTGGCGCTGAGGTTCCAGGGGGGGCCATTGCGGAAGTACTCGCAGTTGTTGCGTTATCTGGATTTCGAAAACTCTGATGAGCTTCTCGGTAGCTTTCAACGGCCGCAAGCTGGGGGTTTATCTGGCCAGGTAAGATTGGGATAACGAAGGCTGTACCATCCCTTGCCGAAACCTTTACTCGGAGGCCTGTCGTTGCGCGGGCACGTAATGTTGTGTCCGAAAGCAGTAGTGCAAAAGTTTCATCGAAGTCGCAAATGCCTTGGCAGTCTCCCACCTTCTGGTCGATGGAAACGAGAGTTAAGGGCGCTGCGGTGTCATCCGCGGCAGACTGATAAAAATGCCAATCGCCAAGGTAGTGCGTATAGACGTACAACTCGTGGCTCACGTTCTCATTTGCTTTGTCGATGAAGCTACGGATAAACCATTCTTTGAACGGGCCGCCGGAAGAGTTGTCGAATAGTTTGGTTCCCAACACGGTAGCCTTTTGGCTGAATTGGTCGTCCTGAATTGACACTGCTTGCTTTTCTAGGGGTACGCCGCCGCATCCGGAAAGCGCTACCACGGTCAATACGACAAAGATGAATCGCATCTGTCAGTGCCCCTTAAGGTGTCGATGAATGCAAGATTATTGGTGATCTGGCTGACAATTCATTTTGTCGTTTTAAAGCGGTTGGTCGAAAAGCGACAGAGAGTTTCGCTGTCGCATGGACCTGCGGCAGACATTTGCGACCAACCTGCGGCGCTTGCGCAACGACGCCAGCCTATCGCAGGAGGAATTAGCCCTTCGCGCCGACGTCAATCGTACTTATGTCAGCAAGCTGGAGACGGGGGCCGCGTATGTCGGTCTTGAGATACTGGGGAAGCTCGCGGCTGTCCTGCAGGTCGAACCAGCAGAGATGCTTCGCCCCCCAGCGCGCGGCCAGCGCCGTAAACGGTGAAGGTTGTGCGGGGATAATAGAGTGAAATCGTCGAAGTTTTAAAAACAGGGCGGCGCTGGTCCCAAATTTGCCTTCCTGGAGATATTTTCGTCGGTTGGGGACCAGCCATTTGGGAAATGGTGCCGCCTAGGTGACTCGAACACCTGGCCCTCGCATTACGAATGCGATGCTCTACCGACTGAGCTAAGGCGGCCCCGCGCGATCCAGGGGATGCACGGCTGGCCGGAAACTACGCATCCCGGACCACGACTGCAACCTCGGTCATTGGCCAGACCGGAAATAGCGTGGCGCGGCCGTTGTTGACCGGAATTGTCAACGAAACCAATATGTTGGAAAATCCGCTGTCAGCTCTGTTTTCCCCGCGGATGGGCGTTTTGGTAGGTCTCCATCAGTTGGCGCATGTCGATGGCGGTGTAGGTCTGGGTGGTGGAGAGCGAGGCATGGCCTAGCAATTCCTGCACACTACGAAGATCGCCGCCCCCTTGCAGCAGATGCGTGGCGAAGGAATGGCGCAGTGCATGAGGGGTGGCGCGCTCCGAAAGGCCCAGCCTGCCGCGCAGCCTCTGCATCAAGCCCTGCGCCTCGCGCGGGCTCATCGGTTTGCCGCGCCGCGACAGGAACAGCGGTGTCGACGGTGCGCCAGTGAAAGGAATTTTCGCGGCGTAATCGCCGATCGCGTCCTTGAGCACCGGCAGCACCGGCACCACCCGTTCCTTGCGGCCCTTTCCCAGGATGGTGAGCGTGTCCGCCAGCGGCACGTCGCCGCGCTTAAGCGACAGCGCCTCGGAAATGCGAAGCCCCGCACCATAGAGAAGCGTCAGCAGCGCGGTATCGCGCGCCGCCATCCAATCGACATCATGCTCGCCGGCTTCCGCAATGGCGCGGGCAGCGTCGATTTCGCTGAGCGGTCGCGGCAGGCCGCGCTTCAATCGCGGCGTCCGCACCGCGCGCGGCGCGGCGTTTTCCAGAATGCCTTCGCGGGCGAGAAATTTATAGAAGCTGCGAATTCCCGCCAGCGCCCGTTGCACCCCGCCCGCGCCCAGCCCTTCGCTGCGCCGTGTGGCGATGAAGGCGCGAATGTCGGCAGGACGCAGCTTAGCAAGCGCGTGCTCGCTCACCGTGCCGCCCAGATGGCCGCGCTGAAACTCGATGAAGCGGGAAACATCGTCGCCATAGGCGCGCAAAGTGTTGAGACTGGCGCGCCGCTCATGGCGGAGCGAGGAGAGCCAGAGCTTCTGCAATTCTTCCGGCGAACGCCCCATCGCCCCACCCTCGAATTCGATCAACTGGTCTTGATCGTCACATTCGCCTTCTTGGCATCGGCGATGAAGGCGGCAAGGCCTTTGTCGGTCAAGGGATGGCTGAGCAGCTTCTTGAAGATCTCGGTGGGCATGGTCGAAACATCGGCGCCTGCCAGCGCCGCTTCGCGCACATGCGAAACGCTGCGGATCGAAGCGGCCAGAATCTCGGTCTTGAATCCGTAATTGTCATAGATGGCGCGGATGTCGCGGATCAGACCGATGCCGTCTTCGCCGACATCATCGACCCGGCCGATGAAGGGTGAAATGAAAGTGGCGCCGGCCTTGGCGGCCAGCATTGCCTGCACCGGCGAAAAGCACAGCGTGACATTGACCATCAGCCCGTCATTGGAAAGAGCGCGGCAGGCTTTCAGCCCGTCCCAGGTCAGCGGCACCTTGACGGTGATGTTCTTGGCGATCTTGGAAACCGCCCGCCCCTCTTTCATCATGCCGTCGAATTCGGTCGACAACACTTCGGCGCTGACCGAGCCGGAGATGATGGAACAGATTTCCTTCAGCGATTCGACGTAATCGCGCCCGGTCTTGGCGGCCAGCGAGGGATTGGTGGTGACGCCGTCCACCAGTCCGCTGGCGGCATATTCGCGGATTTCCGCCACATCGGCGGTGTCGAGAAATATTTTCATGGCGGTTCCAATGACCTTTTTGTTGACGAGCGGCGGCCTTAGGCCGGAATGCTACCCCATGAGGCATCACACTTGAACCGGGCACGCTTACGGCCGGAACCGCCCGTCCTGGAGGCGGTGGAGCGCGCGGGTATCCTGCTGCCTTTGCCGCTGACGGGCCCTTATGACTACAAATTGCCACGCGGGGTAAACGCCGCCAGGGGCACCCTGGTTTCCGCGCCCCTGGGCAATCGTGAAAGCCTGGGCGTGGTGTGGGGCCCGGCCGAAGGGACGGTCGGCGACAATCGCCTCAAGATCGCCGAACCTTTGGAAGGCCTGCCCCGCCTGCCCGCCGCCCTGTGCGATTTCATCGACTGGGTCGCGGCCTATACCCTCAATCCGCCGGGGGCGATTTTGGCGATGGCGCTGCGTTCGCGCGGCGCTTTCGAGCCTGAGGCGCGCCGCATCGCCTATATAAAGGGTGACGCGGTCCCGGCGCGGCTTTCGGAAGCCCGCAAGCGGGTGCTGGCGGTGGCCGAAGATGGGCTGGCGCGCAGCGTGCCTGGCTTGGCGGAAGACGCGAATGTTTCATCCGCCGTGGTGCGAGGGCTGATCCAGGCGGGCGCGCTGAAACCCACCGAACTGCCGGAATTCGCCCCCTTCCGCGCCCCCGATCCGCAATTCGCCGCACCGCAAATGAATCCCGATCAGGCGGAGGCAGCCCAGACTTTGCGCCAGGCCGTGGCGGCGCAAACATTCTCTGCCCATCTGCTGGATGGCGTGACCGGATCGGGCAAGACCGAAGTTTATTTCGAAGCGATCGCGGAAGCGCTGCGCCGGGACAAGCAGGTTTTGATTTTGCTGCCGGAGATCGCGCTGACGGTGCAATTCCTGGAGCGTTTTGCCGCCCGTTTCGGCACCAGGCCGACCGAGTGGCACAGCGATCTGTCGCAGAAGGAGCGCCGGCGATCTTATCGCGCGGTGATGACCGGCGAGGCCAAGGTGGTGGTGGGCGCGCGCTCGTCCCTGTTCCTGCCATTCACGGCGCTGGGTCTGGTCATTGTCGATGAAGAGCATGAGCAAGCCTTCAAGCAGCAGGACGGCGCCATCTATCACGCCCGCGACATGGCGGTGGTGCGGGCGCGGATCGAGAATTGCCCGGTTGTGCTGGCCAGCGCCACGCCATCGCTGGAAAGTTTCGTCAACGCCACCAGCGGACGCTACAGCCATCTGAAACTTGCCAGCCGCCATGGCGACGCCGCGATGCCAGACGTCCGCATCGTGGATCTGCGCCGCGAGAAGGATGCGGATGAAAATGCCAAATGGCTGTCGCTGCCGCTGCGCCAGGCGATGGAACAGACCTTGGCGGCGGGCGAACAGGCGATCCTGTTCCTCAACCGGCGCGGCTATGCGCCGCTGACCTTGTGCGAAGCCTGTGGCCATAAATTGACCTGTCCCCATTGCTCCGCCTGGCTGGTGGAGCATCGCTATCGCAAGCGGCTGGCCTGTCATCAATGCGGCTATGAAATCGCCACGCCGACGGAATGTCCGGCCTGCAAAGCGGAAGGTACCTTGACGGCCTGCGGTCCCGGAGTGGAGCGGGTGGCGGAGGAGTTCGCGCATTTCTTTTCCGGGGCGCGCTATGCCATCGCTTCGTCCGACACCATGCATGGTCCCGCCGAAACCCAAGCCGCGATTCGCGCCTTTGCCAAGCGCGAAATCGATGTGCTGATCGGGACCCAGATCATCGCCAAGGGGCACCATTTCCCGCAGCTGACTTTGGTGGGTGTGATCGATGCCGATCTGGGCGGCGCCGATGGCGATCTGCGCGCCCGCGAGCGTACCTTTCAATTGCTGCACCAGGTTTCCGGGCGCGCCGGACGCGCCGAAAAACCGGGGCTGGTGTTGCTGCAGACCCGCAATCCCGCCGACGCGGTGATGCAGGCGCTGGTGAAAAGCGACCGCGATGGCTTCTATGAGCAGGAACGCATCTATCGCGAACGCGTTGCGGCGCCGCCCTTCGGCCGCCTCGCCGCCATTGTGGTGTCCGGCTATGACGGCGAACAGGTGCGCGAGATCGCGCGGCAATTGGGTAAGGCCGCGCCGCCCGCCAGGGACATCAAGGTGTGGGGACCGACACCAGCTTTCTATTCCCTGTTGCGTGGCCAGACCCGCGAACGGCTATTGGTGCAGGCCGCCAAAGGCGTGGATGTGCAGGGCTATCTGCGCGCCTGGCTGGCGCGGCTGAAAATCCCGAACGCCGTGCGCGCCGCCGTGGACGTCGATCCGATCAGCTTTTTCTGAATTCTCAGCTTGTCGTCCCCGGTGAGCGCGAGCTAATAGCGAGTGCGAGGGAGTTCCTAGCGAAAACGTAGGAACGACCCAGGTGGATGGACCGCGCTTGGTCTGACAACCTGGGTCCCCTGCCCTCGGCGCTGATCGCGCCTCGCCGGGGATGATAAACCGCGTTAAAGCGTCCGCACGTCGGTGAGATGGCCGGTAATTGCCGCCGCAACCGCCATCGCGGGTGAAACCAAATGCGTGCGTCCACCACGGCCTTGACGGCCTTCAAAATTGCGGTTTGACGTGGACGCACAACGCTCACCCGGTTCGAGCTTGTCGGAATTCATCGCCAGGCACATCGAGCAGCCCGGATCGCGCCATTCGAAACCGGCTTCCAGGAACACCTTGTCCAGGCCTTCTTCTTCGGCCTGTTCCTTCACCAGGCCGGAACCGGGCACGACAATCGCGTTGACACCCTGAGCGACCTTCTTGCCTTTGGCGATGGCGGCGGCAGCGCGCAGATCCTCGATCCGGCCATTGGTGCAAGAGCCGATGAAGACATGATCCACCTTGATGTCGGTGAGCTTCATGTTGGCCTGAAGGCCCATATAGTCCAGCGCCCGCTGGGCGGCGGCGCGGTGATGTTCTTCCTTCATCTTGGCGGGATCGGGCACATTGGCGGTGATCGGCAGCGCGTGTTCCGGCGAGGTGCCCCAGGTCACCATCGGCACGAGATCGCGTGCGTCCAGCACCACTTCGACATCGAATTTCGCATCCGGGTCGGAATGCAATGTGCGCCAGTAATGCGCCGCCGCCTCGAACAAGGCAGCCTTGGGGGCGCGCGGGCGGCCCTTGATGTAGTTGATGGTGGTGTCGTCCACCGCCACCATGCCGGCGCGGGCGCCGCCTTCGATGGTGAGATTGCAGAGCGTCATGCGCCCTTCCATCGAAAGATCGCGCACGGCTTCGCCGGCATATTCGATGACATAGCCGGTGCCGCCAGCGGTGCCGATCTTGGCGATCACGGCCAGCGCGATGTCTTTCGCGGTGACGCCGTCCGGCAATTTGCCGTTCACCGTCACGCGCATGTTCTTGGAGTGCTGCGCCAGCAAGGTCTGGGTCGCCAGCACATGTTCGACTTCCGAAGTGCCGATGCCGAAGGCCAGTGAACCGAAGGCGCCATGGGTGGAAGTGTGGCTGTCGCCGCAAACGATGGTGGTGCCGGGCAAGGTCCAACCCTGTTCCGGGCCGATGATGTGGACGATGCCCTGGCGGATATCGTCCATGGCGAAATATTCGACGCCGAATTCACGGGCGTTCTTTTCCAGAGTCTCGACCTGCTCGCGCGATTCCGGATCGGTGATGCCTTTGTCGCGGTCCTTGGTCGGCACATTGTGGTCGGCGACGGCGAGGGTCAGTTCTGGGCGGCGCACCTTGCGGCCATTGTTGCGCAAGCCCTCGAAAGCCTGCGGGCTGGTCACTTCATGCACCAGATGGCGGTCGATATAGAGAATGGGCGTTTCGCCCGGCTTCTGCGCCACCAGATGCGCGTCCCAGATCTTGTCGTAAAGCGTCTTGGCCATGACACCCTTTGAAATTTCGTTGCGCGGCGGCGGCCGCAGCTGGCTTACATATAAGGGGAAGGCGGGCGGTTCAACGGCGCCAAAGACAGGACTGATATCTCGGACATTTAGTGATGCTGGCTGAAATAGAGCACGATCATGATGATCACGACCGCTATCGCCTGGGCCAGGACGCGGATGCGCATCAGCTTGTTGGACCAGGTCCGCGCCGTGTCGCCGCCGACCCACAGGGTATAAAGGCCTAGGCACAGCACGATGGCCACTGCCAGAACCGCGACCAGAACAATGATTTTTCCCGCCATCCTGGGTGTTTTATGGCTTCGGCCGGTGCTTAAGCAATGGCGTCGATCACCGATTCCTTGAGAGTTCCCGGCACGATGGTGACGGGGATAGCCTGAATTCCCGTGGCGAACATGGCGACCAGGGGCCCCGGCCCTTCCTTTCCTGTCCCCGCTGCCAGCACCAGGATGGAAATGTCCTTGTCTTCCTTCAGGAGCTGGCCGATGCACTCGGTGATCCGGCCTTGCAGGATGATGAGTTCGCACAGGATGCCCGCCAATTCGTTCACCAGCTTGGCGGCGTTGTGCAGAAGCGCTTCGGCCTCCGCATGGGCTTCGTCTTCCATGATGGCCTCGACCCCGCGCCATTGCTGGAAGTCGGGCGGTGCGGCAGCCACCAGCAAGGTGACGCGGCCGCCAGTGTGCTGGGCCCGCCGCGCGGCGTAGCGCAGCGCCACTTTGCATTCGGGCGTCTTGTCGACCACCACCAGGAATTTGCGGACGCGGGCGGAAGCACTCATAAACCGATGCTACGGCAGTTTCCGTTTCAGGTCATAGAGGATTTCCAGCGCTTCCTTGGGCGACAGGGCGTCCGGATCGACCATCTTCAGGGCATCCTCGACCGGGCTGGTCTTGGGCAAGGGCGCGGTGGCGCCGAACAAAGGCAGATCGTCGATCCGGGCCAGGGGCTGGTGGCCTTCACGGCCTTCCTCCAACGCCTTCAAGACTTCTTCCGCCCGGTTGACCACCGCGTCCGGAAGACCCGCCAGCTTGGCGACATGAATGCCGTAGGAACGGTCCGCCGCGCCCGGCGTCACTTCGTGCAGGAACACGATGGTGTCGTTCCATTCGCGCACCTTCATGGTGACGCAGGTCATGGCCGCCAGGCGTTCGCACAGCGCCACCATCTCGTGATAATGCGTTGCGAATAATGCGCGACTTTTGTTGGTCTCGTGCAGATGTTCCGCCGCCGCCCAGGCGATGGCGAGACCGTCATAGGTCGCGGTGCCGCGGCCGATCTCATCCAGGATCACCAGACTCTTGGCTGTCGCCTGATTGAGGATCGCGGCCGTCTCCACCATCTCGACCATGAAGGTCGAACGGCCGGCCGCCAGATCGTCACCCGCGCCGACGCGCGAGAATAGCCGGTCGACCACGCCGATATGCGCGGCATCGGCGGGCACGAAGCTGCCGGTCTGGGCCAGGATTGCGATCAGGGCATTCTGGCGCAGAAAAGTCGATTTGCCCGCCATGTTGGGACCGGTGACCAGCCATAATCGTCCTTTGCCGCCGGGCGACAGGTCGCAGTCATTGGGCACAAAGCCGCGCGCATTGTCGGCCAGCAGCGCCGCTTCCACCACGGGATGGCGGCCGCGGGAAATCCGAAAGCCCAAGCCATTGTCGAGCGTGGGGCGCACATAGCGCGCCGCCACCGCCAATTCGGCCAGCGCCACGGACACATCCATCACCGCCAAGGCTCCGGCGATGCCGCCCAGGGCGTCCTCATGTTCCAATGCCAGCGCTGCCATTTCGTCGAACAAGGCGCGTTCCAGCTCCAGCGCGGCGTCGGCGCTCTGCGCGATACGGGTTGCGAGATTGGCCAATTCGTCAGTCGAAAAACGCACCGCGCCCGCCATGGTCTGGCGATGACGGAAAAGTTCGCGGCCCTGCTCGTCGCGATAGGCCATCAGCTTGTCGGCATGCTGCTGCGTCACTCCGATGAAATAGCCCAAAACACCGTTATGCTTGATTTTCAATGCCGGCGTGTTGGCGCGTTGCCGGTACTGGTTTTCCAGTCCGGCGATGACGCGGCGGGATTCATGCGCGAGAGTGCGCAGTTCATCCAAGGGCGCATGGACATTGTTCTTGATGAAGCCGCCATCGCGGGTGAGATAAGGCGGCTCATCCACCAGCAGCAGCTCAAGCCGGTCGGACAAGCGCGACACGGAGGCGATGCCTTCCAGCATCGCATCCGACGCCAACGCAGCTTCGCCTGACAATGTGATCTTCGACAGACCATCGCGCAGGGCGCGTGCCGCGTTGATGCCGTCCCGCAGATTGGCCAAATCGCGTGGACCGCCACGGCCCACCGACAATCGCGCCAGGGCGCGCGACAAATCGGGCGCGGTACGCAAGGCATCGCGCAACCGTCGCCGCAATTCGCTGTCGCCCGCAAAAAACAGCACGGAGTCATGACGCGACTCGATCATCTTCACATCGGTGAGCGGTGCCGCCAGGCGCGACGCCAATTCACGCGCGCCGGCCGCGGTCACGGTGCGGTCGATCACCGACAACAGGCTGCCATTGCGCGAACCGGATAAAGTTTGCGTCAGTTCCAGATTGCGCCGCGTCGCCTGGTCGATCGCCATGAAATGCGACGGCGTCACCCGCGTCAGCCGTGCCAGCCGCGTATGCTTGCCTTTCTGGGTCAGGTCGAGATAGGCGATCAGCGCGCCCGCCGCCGACAATTCCGCGCGGCTGAAGCTGCCCAATCCGTCCAGCGACGCCATGTCGTAATGCTGGGTCAGTGCGCGCTCGCCATTGCCGGAATCGAAACGGCTTGAAGGCAACGGCGACAATGCCGTGCCGAGCGCCTTCAACAGACCGCCAATGGCTTCGTGGGCCAGCAATCCGTCCGGCACCAGCAATTCGCGGGGCGCCACCCGCGCCAGTTCGGCGGCGATCTCGCGGTCCTTCAGGCCTGAAACCCAGAAGACGCCGGTGGACATGTCGGCGGCGGCCAGGGCGAATTCGCCCGCACCCTTGCCCCCGACATGACCGAGAGCCGCTAGGATATTGGAGGAGCGGGCGTCCAGCAGCGAATCCTCGGTGAGGGTGCCTGGGGTCACCAGCCGCACCACTTCGCGCCGGACCACCGACTTGCTGCCCCGCTTCTTGGCTTCGGCAGGGTCTTCGACCTGTTCGCAGACCGCCACCCGGAAACCCTTGCGGATCAGCTTTTCCATATAAGATTCAGCGGCATGCACGGGAACCCCGCACATCGGGATGTCCTCGCCCAGATGCTTGCCCCGCTTGGTCAGGGCGATATCCAAGGCCTCCGATGCTTTTGCTGCATCTGCGAAGAAGAGCTCGTAAAAGTCGCCCATCCGGTAGAACAGCAGATAGTCCTCATGCGCCTGCTTGATGGCCAGATACTGCGCCATCATGGGCGTGACATCGCCGGCAGAATTAGGGATCAGATCCGGCGCCAGAGATGGTTGTTCCGTCATGGCGAAAAGCCTATCAGACTGCTTCCCCATCGCCCGACAGCAGCATGACAGGCGCGGCCGATAATCTGTGGATTGCTTAAACCGACGGGTCCCATGGCCGATAACGATCGCCCCACCTTCACCGACGAGGAAGCCCTCTCATTTCATGCCGGCCCCAAGCCCGGCAAGCTGGAAATCAATCCCACCAAGCCGATGGCGACCCAGCGCGATCTCAGCCTGGCCTATTCGCCGGGTGTCGCGGTGCCGGTGCGCGCCATCGCGGAAAATCCCGATGCGGTGTTCGACTATACCAGCCGCGGCAACCTGGTGGCGGTGATCACCAACGGCACCGCCATCCTGGGTTTGGGCAATCTGGGCGCCGCTGCCGCCAAGCCGGTGATGGAAGGCAAGGCGGTGCTGTTCAAGCGTTTCGCCGATGTCGATGCCATCGATCTGGAAGTCGACACCACCGATGTCGATGCTTTCATCAACTGCGTGCGGTATCTGGGACCGACCTTCGGCGGCATCAATCTGGAAGACATCAAGTCGCCCGACTGTTTCATCATCGAACAGCAACTGCGCGAGTTGATGGACATTCCCGTCTTTCACGACGACCAGCATGGCACCGCCATCATCGTCGCGGCGGGCCTGCGCAATGCCGCCGACATTACCGGCCGCCGCGTCCAGGATATGAAGGTGGTGCTGAACGGGCCGGGTGCGGCGGGCATCGCCACCTTGGAACTCATCAAGGCGATGGGTGTGCGTCCGGAGAACTGCATCGCGGTGGATAAGGTTGGCGTGCTGCACAAGGACCGCACCGATCTCAATCAATGGCAATCGGCCCATGCCGTCGTCACCGACAAGCGTAGCTTGGCGGATGCCGTGGCCGGCGCGGATGTGCTGATCGGCGTGTCCGCCAAGGGCGCCTTCACCCAGGACATGATCAAGAGCATGGCCAAGGCGCCGATCGTTTTCGCCATGGCCAATCCCGATCCCGAGATCACGCCGGAAGACGTCAAGGCGGTGCGTCCCGACGCCATTATCGCCACCGGCCGCAGCGACTATCCCAACCAGGTCAACAATGTGTTGGGGTTTCCCTATATCTTCCGCGGCGCGCTGGATGTGCGCGCCCGCACCATCAATGAGGCGATGAAAGTCGCCGCCGCCGAAGCCTTGGCGGCGCTGGCGCGCGAGGATGTGCCCGACGAAGTCGCGGCCGCCTATCGCGGCTCGCGCCCGGTTTACGGCCCCGACTATATCATTCCGGTGCCGTTCGATCCGCGCTTGATCAGCCATGTCAGCCGCGCGGTGGCGGAAGCAGCGATCAAGACCGGCGTGGCCCGGCGCGTGATCGAGGACCTCGACCTTTATTCCTATCAATTGTCGGCACGGCTCGATCCTTCCGCCACCTTGCTCCAGACCATCACGGCGGCGGTGCGCGCCAAGCCCAAGCGGGTGGTGTTCGCGGAAGGTGAGGATGAAGCCGTCATCCGCGCCGCCTTTGCCTTCCAGAATTCCGGCCTGGGCAAGTCCTTGCTGGTTGGGCGCGCCGATGTGGTGCGCCGGGGCTTCGCCCATATCGGCCTGGATGAGAACGCGCTGGAAATCCGCGTGCCGCTGTCGTCGCAGGAGGCTTCACCCTATATCGAACGGCTATACAAGCGCATCCAGCGGCGCGGCGCGCTTTATCGCGATGCCGTCCGCATGGTGACCAACGACCGCAATATCTATGCCGCGTCGATGCTGGCCGCCGGTGACGCAGACGCCATGGTGACAGGCGTGACCCGCAGCTATGCGGCGGCGCTGGCCGATGTTCGCACCGTGATCGATGATTCTCATGGCACCCGCCCCATTGGCCTGCAGGTGGTCTTTGCCAAAGGACGCATTGTGTTGGTGGCCGACACCTCCATCACGGAGTTGCCCAATTCCGAACAGCTTGCCGATATCGCCATCCGCGCGGCGGCGACGGCGAAGAAGCTGGGACTGTATCCGCGCGTGGCAATGCTGGCATCGTCCACCTTCGGCTTTCCCCGTTCGGAGCGCAGCGAGCGCATCATCGAGGCGGTTCACATCCTGGATACACGCGGCGTGGAATTCGAGTATGACGGCGAGTTCGCGCCGGATGTGGCGCTGGACCGGGCCAAGCTCGATCTCTATCCCTTCACCCGCCTCACCGACACCGCCAATGTGCTGATCATGCCGGCGATGCATTCGGCCCAGATTTCGACCAAGCTGCTGCAGCAGCTGGGCGGGGTGAATGTGATGGGGCCGCTGCTGGTCGGCTTGGAGCAATCGGTGCAGATCACGCCCCTGGGCGCCAAGATGAGCGAGATCTACAATTCGGCGATCGTCGCCGCCTATGACATCAATGATTGATCCGCAAAAAACCAAAGCCTTCATGGAAGGCATCTGGGACGGGGAGATCATTCCCGCCCTGACCGATTACATCCGCATTCCCAACAAGAGCCCGGCCTTCGATCCCGACTGGGAATCGCATGGCCATATGGACAAGGTGGTGGATCTGTTCACCGCCTGGGCGCGGGAAAAGCTGAAACAATTTCCCGGCGCGACCTTGGACGTGGTGAAGCTTGCCGGCCGCACACCGCTGATCTTCATTGAAGTGCCGGGAAAGGCAGGAGCGTCGGCGCCAGCCGGAGCGACCAATACAGAATCCACCATCCTGATGTATGGCCATCTCGACAAGCAACCGGAGATGAAAGGCTGGGCCGAAGGCACCGGGCCGTGGACGCCAGTACTGAAGGACGACAAGCTGTACGGCCGGGGCGGCGCCGATGACGGCTATGCCATGTTCGCGGCGATCAGTGCGCTGCTGGCGCTGAAGGAACAGAATATTCCGCACGCCCGGGCCGTGATCGTGATCGAGGCCTGCGAGGAATCCGGTTCGCCTGACCTGCCTTTTTATATCGACCACCTGTCGGACCGGATCGGCACCCCGGATCTGGTGGTGTGCCTGGATTCCGGCTGCGGCAATTACGACCAGCTATGGCTGACCACGTCATTGCGCGGCATGGTGATCGGCAATCTGAACGTGCGGGTGCTGACCGAAGGCGTGCATTCCGGCGACGCCAGCGGTGTGGTGGCGTCATCCTTCCGCGTCGCGCGCCAGCTTCTGTCACGCGTGGAAGATGAAGCGACCGGCCAGATGAAGCCAGATGCGCTGTTCGCGCAGATCCCGCCGGAACGCAGCAGCCAGGCGAAAGCGGCGGCGGCAATCCTGGGCGACGAAGTCTATACCAAGCTGCCCTTCGCGCCCGGCATGACGCCGATGGCCCAGGATCCCGCCGAGCTGATCTTGAACCGCACCTGGCGGCCGCAATTGGCCATCACCGCCATGGAAGGTTATCCGACGCCGGAAAATGGCGGCAATGTCCTGCTGCCCTACACCACATTGAAGCTGTCCTTGCGCTTGCCGCCGACTTGCGAAGCCGAGCCGGCGCGCATCGCGTTCAAGAAAGCGCTGGAAGAAAATCCGCCTTATGGCGCCGACGTCGGCTTCGATGCTCCGCGCGGCGAGACCGGCTGGAACGCGCCTGCCCTGGCGCCCTGGCTGGCGCAGGCTTTGGACAAGGCCAGCAGCACCGCCTTTGGAAAGCCGGCGGCCTTCATGGGCGAAGGCGGCTCCATTCCCTTCATGGCAATGCTGGGCAAGAAATTTCCCAAGACGCAATTCGTGGTGACCGGCGTCCTGGGACCGCATTCCAACGCCCATGGCCCCAACGAATTCCTGCACATTCCCACCGCCAAAAAAGTCGCGGCGTCGATTGCATCGATTCTCGCGGATCATGCGTTGCAAAAGCCATGAGCTATCTGGACTCCGCCGAAGATCCCAAGCGCGCCCAGCGGCGGCCGATGCTTTTCTTCATCCTGGTGACCTTGGCGGTGGGCGCTTTCGCCAGTGTCTTTACCGAGCCCAGCATTCCCACCTGGTATGCCGGTCTGGCGCATCCGTCCTTTGCGCCGCCCAACTGGCTGTTCGCGCCGGTCTGGACCGCGCTTTATGTCCTGATGGCGGTAGCGGCCTGGCGGGTATGGCGTGTCGCGGGCACCAAAAGCCTGGAGATGGTGACTTATGCGGCTCAGCTTGTTTTCAACTTCGCCTGGAGTGCGATCTTTTTCGCGGCCCACCAGATCGGCCTGGCCCTGATCGAGATTTGCGTCTTGTGGGTTCTGGTTCTGGCCACCGCCCTTTTGTTCTGGCGGCGCGACCGGGTGGCGGGATTGCTGTTCCTGCCCTACCTGGCCTGGACCGGCTTTGCAGCCTTTTTGAACCATGCCTTCTGGTCTCTTAACCCCTGAAAAACCTGCCCCTGCCAAGTTGCCGCCTTGGCAATATCCGCTACCCTCCCTATATACCCCCTGAGGTCGGCATGGGTTTGCCCGTCGGTCTTTTTTTGTCAAAGAATTCAATGGGATGGACCGGAGGACGCCGTCAGGGTCAGGACTCCATGCCCGTTTGAGAGGAAGTGAAATGGCCAAAGTTATCGGTATCGATCTGGGTACCACCAATTCCTGCGTATCGGTGATGGAGGGCTCTGCCCCCAAGGTTATCGAGAATGCCGAAGGCGCCCGCACCACGCCGTCGATCGTCGCTTTCGCCCCCGATGGCGAGCGTCTGATCGGCCAGCCCGCCAAGCGCCAGGGCGTCACCAATCCCGAATTCACTTTCTTCGCCATCAAGCGGCTGATTGGCCGCCGCTTCGACGATCCCATGACCAAGAAGGACATGGGCATGGTGCCTTACACCATCGTCAAAGCCGACAATGGCGACGCCTGGGTTTCGGGCCGCGACTCCAAGAAATTTTCGCCGTCGGAAGTCTCTGCGTTCATTCTGCAGAAGATGAAGGAAACCGCCGAAGCCCATCTCGGCGAAAAGGTGACGCAAGCCGTCATCACCGTTCCCGCCTACTTCAATGACGCGCAGCGCCAGGCCACCAAGGACGCGGGAAACATCGCGGGCCTGGAAGTGCTTCGCATCATCAACGAACCCACCGCCGCGGCGCTGGCCTATGGCCTGGACAAGAAACAGTCCGGCACCATTGCGGTCTATG
>CAIUCH010000038.1 GCA_903897605.1 uncultured Alphaproteobacteria bacterium | reverse complement strand
TCCAGCCGCGACGCTTCCTGGCGCCAGAACCCGTCCGGGTCCTTCACCGATTCCGCATAACGCACCGCGTAATCCGAGCCCGTTACATACGCGCGCTTCTTCCAATCCCCCAGGACGGGGATGATCTCGTCACTCATGCGTTCCTCTTTGGGGCCCCTTCCTTTAAGCTGGCCGCCCCGGAGAGGAGACTACGGCATGGCGGCCACCAGGCAAACAGGCGGCAAATCCAAAATCAAAACCACCATGACCGACGCGGCTATCAAGGCGCGCACCGGCAAGGATTGGGCGGCCTGGTTTGCGGCGCTGGACAAGGCGGGCGCCGCCAGGCTGGACCATACGGGGATCGCCAGGTTGGCTCGGGAAGATCTGGGCGCCGGCGACTGGTACGGCCAGATGATTGCGGTGAGTTATGAACGGGTGCGGGGCATTCGCGCCATGAATCAGAAATGCGATGGCGAATTTTCCGTCAGCGTCACACGGGTGATGGAGGTTCCGATCTCGAAACTTTTTGCCGCCGCGACGCAAAAGCCAGAGACCTGGTTTCCCAAAGGAATGTTTGAAGAGTCTTCGAGAACCAAGGACAAATATTGGCGCGGAAAATGGAAGAGCGGCCGGCTTGAAGTGGGTTTCTATGCCAAGGGCGCGGGCAGGGCGCAGATCACCTTGCAATCCAACAAGCTGCCCAATGCGGAGGCGGTGGAAAAAGAGCGCGGTCTCTGGAAGAAAGCCATCGATAGACTGCAGGAGATCGTTGAAGCCTGATGCAACTTCATTTGTCGACTTGGCCGGAGATCGAAGCCTATTTGGCCGGCTCCAAGGCCATCCTGATTCCCATCGGCTCGACCGAGCAGCATGGCCCAAACGGGCTTTTGGGCACCGATGCGCTCTGTCCGGAAATCATTGCCCGCCGCGCCGGCGACGAGGCGGGGTTCCTGATCGGCCCCACTTTCAATGTCGGCCAGGCCCAGCATCACATGGCTTTCCCCGGCACGATCACGCTTCGGCCTTCGACCATGATCGCTTCCATGCTGGATTGGACGCAGAGTCTCGCGCGCCACGGGTTCGAACGGATCTATTGGTTGAATGGTCATGGCGGCAATATCGCCACCATCACGGCGGCCTTCTCTGAAATTTATCATGGCGTGACGTTTGCGGGCACCGGCGCGAACCAGCCGCCGCTGCGCTGTCAGTTGCGCAACTGGTGGGAATTGCCTGGAGTGATGGATCTGTGCCGGGAGCTTTTTCCCGTGGGCGAGGGCAGCCACGCCACTCCCAGCGAAGTATCGGTGACCTATTTCGGTTATCCCGAAGCCGTGAAGAGCGTGACGATGTCGCCCAAGATCGCGCCCAACGGCCCAATCCGCGACGCGGAGGATTATCGCCGCCGCTTTCCCGATGGCCGCATCGGATCGGATCCCTCCCAGGCCAATGGGGAAGCCGGCGGACGCATCGTGGCGGCGGCGGTGAAGGCGGTGATTTCGGAATTCCGGCAGTTCGGAGCGGCCTGATGAGCGGGTTTATTTTTCCTCTGAGCCAGCCCTGGATCGGAATTGTTGCAAACCCCGCACGCTTTCCGGTGCGGCGGGTCTGGTGTGTGGGGCGAAATTATCTTTCCCATGTGCGCGAGCTGGGCAATGACGAGCGGGAGTCGCCGCTGTTCTTTTCCAAACAGCCCGACATGCTGGTCCCCGGTGGCGGGACCATTCGTTACCCAGGCATGACCAAGAATTATCATTATGAGGTCGAGCTGGTGGTGGCGCTGAAAAGCGGTGGTGAAAATGTCTCGGTCGCCGATGCCGATGCCTTGATCTTTGGTCATGCGGCGGGCCTCGACATGACGCGGCGCGATATCCAAAAGCAGATGCAGGAAAAAGGGCGGCCCTGGGAGGCGGCCAAGAGCTTCGAGCAGAGCGGTCCGATCGGTCCCTTGACGCCATTCCCGGGCCTGTTGCCGCCCGTGCGGATCCGGCTTTCCGTCAATGGCGCGGTGAAACAGGATGGCGATACCGCCCAGATGATCTGGAGCGTGCCGGAGATCATTTCCCAATTGTCCCGCCAGGTCTCGCTGGCGGCGGGCGACGTCATTTTCACCGGTACGCCGGAAGGCGTCGGGCCGGTGGTGCGGGGAGACCGGCTTTTGGCGGAAATTGACGGGCTGGAGCCGCTTGCGGTCACGATTGCGTGACGCCCCGGTCGGGCCTAAATTGGGCTCTTCCCAGGGGTGCTCGTCAGAGCTGAGATCGCAATCCCGCGAATCCCTTAGAACCTGATCCCGTTCGCACGGGCGTAGGGAGAGGCCAGATGAACAAACCGATTCTCAATACCAAATCCGTTTCCATCACCCGCGGCGCGCTGCCAGGCTCCAGGAAGCTTCTGGTGAACGGCGTGCCGTTCCGCGAGGTTCCGTTGTCCGGCGGCGAAGCGCCGATCCGGCTGTACGACACATCCGGTCCGTATACGGACGATTCCGTCGAGATCAATATCGACAAGGGCTTGCGGGCGCTGCGCCGCGACTGGATTCTGGCGCGCGGCGATGTCGAGGAATATGTCGGCCGGGCCCGCAAGCCGGAAGATGACGGCCTCAAGCGCGGCGAGTTGTTGTCGGTGCCGCAATTCGATCGCTCGGCGCTGAAGCTGCTGCGCGCCAAGCCTGGCCGCAATGTCAGCCAGCTTCACTATGCGCGTCAGGGCCTCATCACCGAGGAAATGAAATACATCGCGGCGCGCGAAAATCTGGGCCGCAGCGCGCTGGCGGACGGCAATTCCTTCGGCGCCAGCATCCCGCTGGAGATCACACCGGAATTTGTCCGAGCGGAGGTGGCGCGGGGCCGCGCCATCATCCCGTCGAACATCAATCATCCCGAAACCGAGCCGATGATCATCGGCCGCAATTTCCTCACCAAGGTCAATGCCAACATTGGCAACAGCGCCGTCACCTCGGGCATTGCGGAAGAAGTCGAGAAACTGGTCTGGTCGATCCGTTGGGGCGGTGACACGGTGATGGACCTGTCTACCGGCCGTCACATCCATACCATTCGCGAATGGATTATCCGCAACAGCCCGGTGCCGATTGGCACTGTACCGATCTATCAGGCGCTGGAAAAAGTCGGCGGCGCCGCCGAAGACCTGACTTGGGAATTGTACCGCGACACGCTGATCGAACAGTGCGAGCAGGGCGTGGATTATTTCACCGTCCATGCTGGCGTGCGGCTGTCCCACATCCCGCTGACCGCGGAACGTGTTACCGGCATCGTCAGCCGTGGCGGCTCCATTCTCGCCAAATGGTGCCTGGCGCATCACAAGGAGAATTTCCTCTACACCCATTTCGAGGATATCTGCGAACTGCTGAAGCAGTATGACGTCTCCTTCAGCCTGGGCGATGGCTTGCGCCCCGGCTCGACCGCCGACGCCAATGACGCGGCCCAGTTCGCCGAATTGGAAACGCTGGGTGAATTGAATCGCATCGCCCAGAAGCATGATGTGCAGGTGATGATCGAGGGTCCCGGCCATGTGCCGATGCACAAGATCAAGGAAAACATGGATCGCCAGCTCGCGGTCTGCGACGAGGCGCCGTTCTACACGCTTGGGCCCCTGACCACCGACGTCGCGCCCGGCTATGACCATATCACCAGCGCGATCGGCGCGGCGATGATTGGCTGGTTCGGCACGGCGATGCTTTGCTATGTCACCCCCAAGGAGCATCTGGGCCTGCCGGATCGCGACGATGTGAAGGCCGGTGTGATCGCCTATCGCATTGCCGCGCATGCGGCGGACCTGGCCAAAGGCCATCCGGCGGCGCGAATCTGGGACGATGCGATGTCGAAGGCGCGCTTCGAATTCCGCTGGCGCGATCAGTTCGCCTTGGCGCTGGATCCGGAAACCGCACAGCTCTTCCATGACGAGACGCTGCCGGCGGACGGCGCCAAGGTTGCGCATTTCTGCTCCATGTGCGGACCGAAATTCTGTTCCATGAAGATCAGCCAGGAAGTGCGCGACGCCGCCAAGGGCAAGAACGACACGCTGTCCACCGCCGAAATCCGCGCCGCGATGGCCAAGAAGGCGGAAGAGTTCAAGCAGGGCGGCGGCGAGATCTATCTGAATAGACCTGCGGCGGAGTAAATCAAGAAATGTCACGACGTTTCGTCTTTGCGATTGCCGCACTGCTAGTTGCTGCGCCAGCCCATGCCATCGAGCCATTTACCGCAGCATTCAAGACACAGGAAATCACCGCCAACGGCACTATTTTGCATGTCCGGGTCGGCGGCAGCGGACCTGCCGTGGTCCTACTGCATGGCTTTGGCGATACGGGCGATATGTGGGCGCCCCTGGCGGCAAAACTGGTGCCCGGTCACCTGGTGATCGTGCCCGATCTGCGGGGCATGGGCCTGTCGGCGCATCCCGACGCGGGCTACACAAAAAAGAATGAGGCGCTCGATATCGCGGGGGTGATGGACGCGCTCAAAGTGCAAAAGGCCGATCTGGTCACGCACGATATCGGCAACATGGTTGGTTATGCCCTTGCGGCGCAAATTCCGGATCGCATCACCAAATGGGTGGTGATCGATGCGCCGCTGCCAGGGGTCGGCAATTGGGCGGCGCAGCTCAGCAATCCCAAGACCTGGCATTTCAATTTCCATGGTCCGGACGAGGAGCGTCTGGTGGTGGGCCGGGAGCGCATTTTTCTGGACCGTTTCTATAACGAACTCTCGGCCCATCCGGAACGGATCGACGAGGCTACCCGCTCCCATTACGCCGCGCTTTATGCCAGGCCCCATGCCATGCATGACGCGCTGGAACAATTCGCAGCCTTTTCCCAGGACGGCATCGACAATCGCGCCTTTCTTGCCAAGGGCAAGTTGACCTTTCCGGTGCTGGCGTTGGGCGGCGAGAAATCCTATGGCGCGGGCATGGCGGGTGAAATCAGCGCCGTGGCGTCGAACGTCAAGGGTGGCGTGGTCCCCGAGGCCGGCCATTGGGTCATGGAGGAAAATCCGTCGGCGGTGACCAAGCTGGTCGTGGACTTCCTGACGAAATGAGTCTCCTGGTCCGCGCCGCGACGGATAACGATCACGACGCGGTCTGGCGTATCATGGAACCGGTGATCCGTGCCGGTGAATCCTATGCCCTGGCACGCGACATGACGAGGCAGGATGCGCTGGCGCATTGGTTTGCGCCGGATCGTTCGGTATTCGTGGCGGAAGAGGGCGGAAAGATTCTCGGTACTTACTATCTGCGCGCAAACCGGTCCGGTCCCGGCAGTCATGTCGCCAATGCAGGCTTCATGGTGGCGGACAAAGCCGGTGGCCGCGGTCTTGGCCATGCACTTTGCGAACATGCCCTGGCAACGGCAAAGGCGCGGGGTTTTCGCGCCATGCAGTTCAATTTCGTGGTGGTCAGCAACGACCGCGCGGTGCGGCTATGGCAACGCATGGGATTTGAAGTTGCCGGTCGGCTGCCGCGAGCCTTCGATCATCCGCGCCTTGGATTCACGGACGCCTTGGTGATGTTTCGGCTACTATAAGTATCATGCTGATCCGCCGTGCCACGCCAGCCGACGCTGCCGCCATATTCGCTCTGGTGCCTCGCCTTACCACATCCTTCGTGCCGCCACCTTGGCGCAATCCGGCGGCAATGACTGGAACCGATCTGGATGTCATCGGCGAGGCCATTCGATCCGCCACGGACGACCCCAGCGTGTTCGTCGCCGAAACGGACGGCGCGATCGCTGGATTTGTCCATGTCCGCTCGCTGGAAGACTATTACCGGCGCTGCAACCACGGTCATGTCGCGGATCTGTTAGTGGCGGAAGGTCATGAAGGGCAGGGCATCGCCACCGCGCTGCTGAAACATGCCGAGGAATGGGCCCGCGCCCAAGGTTATGACTGGATGACCCTGGGCGTGTTCGAGCAGAATGTCCGCGCCGAGCGGCTTTACCACAGGCTCGGATTTCGCCGCGACGTCATCCGGATGCTGAAGCCGCTGAAATGAATTTTACCGCAAGGTGCGGCTGCCGGTGGCGGCATGATAGAGAAACAGTACGATCACGGCGCCGATCACCGCCACGACCATCGAAACGAAGAAGCCGGCATATTCATAACGGAAGCCGGGCACCAGGGCGCGGAACAGAAAGCCGCCGACCACGGCGCCGACCAGGCCCAGCGCGGTATTGACGATGCAGCCTTCGCCGCGCCGGTTGACGATCTTGCTGGCGATCTAGCCGGTCAAGGCGCCGAAGAAAATCCAACCCAGTATGAACATGTCTTGAAATCCAAATGATCAAATCAGGCTGACATATATCATGGTGATGGTCGCCGCCGCCATCACCGCGGTGGACAGCCAGCCCAACCCGCCCAGCACGGGCCCGGCGCGGAATTTTCCCATTTTGCCGTGATGACCCGCGACATACATCATCGCCGCCATCATCGGCACGGCGATCACGCCATTGAGCACCGCGCTCCAATACAGCGCCTTGATGGGATCCAGCCCGGAATAATCGATACCCAATCCCAGGAAAATCGCCGCGCCGATCACGGCATAAAAGCCCTTGGCCTGCCACGGCATGTTGTCGAGGCCGGTCTTCCAGCCGCGCGATTCCCCGACCGCATAGGCGGCCGACCCCGCCAGCACCGGAATGGCAAGCAGGCCGGTGCCGATGATGCCGATGGCGAATAGCAGGAAGGCGAAATGCCCCGCCAGCGGTTCCAGCGCTTTGGCGGCGTCGGCGGCGGTCTGGATGTTGGTTTTGCCCGTTTGATGCAAGGTGGCGGCGGTCGAGATCATGATCGCCACCGAAATCAGGTTGGAGATCGCCATGCCGATGATCGTGTCCACGCGGATGCGCGACAGCGCGGCCTTGGCCTGGCGCGGCGCTTCCAGCAGCGGCCTGGTCTTGGGATGCTGGTCGACTTCCTCTACTTCCTGCGCGCTTTGCCAGAAAAAGAGATAGGGGCTGATGGTGGTGCCGAAGATCGCCACGATGGTGGTGGCGGCGCTCTCGGACAGGTCGGCATGCACGCCGATCAGGCCCAGCCCGATGGCGCTCCAGTCCAGGTGGATCATGAACATCAGCGCCACATAGGCGAACAGCGACAAGGTCAGCACGATGAGAAAACGGGAATAGCGGCGGTAGGGAATGAACAATTGCAGCAGCAGGGACACCAGGGCGAACCCGATGGTGAATTCATGCTGTCCGAAGCCTGTGACCAGCTTGGCGGCTTCCCCCATCGCCGCCAGATCGGCACCGACATTGATCATGTTGGCGATGAAAAGCAGGCCGACCAGGCTGGTCACCAGCCAGTGAGGCAATATCTCTCCCATGTTGCGGGCCAGCCCATGACCGGTGACCCGCCCGATCAGGGCGCTGATCATCTGGATCGCCACCATCAGGGGAAAAGTCAGCACCATGGTCCAGAGCAGGTTGAATCCCGCTTGTGCCCCGGCCTGGCTATAGGTGGCGATGCCGGAGGGATCATCATCCGCCGCGCCGGTGATCAGTCCGGGCCCCAGTTGATTGCGCATCACCGCCCGGGACAGCCGCGCGGCGAAGTTTTTTTTGTGTTTCGCGGCAGTCATGCTGGGTCCGGCGGTAAGAGGGCAGATTACGATTTCAGGAAGCGGCGGTGGCGTCAAAGTGTATTATCGGTGTGTGGTGCTTCGAGACCCGCATGCGGAATACGGTCATTGCTTTGGCTCTAATTCTTGGCCCACTGCCAACGGGGGCCGCACCGCCACAACCCGCCGGAATTTGCTTGCGGCAGGACATGATTCAGGGGTGGAAGGTGCTGAATGACAGTACCCTGGTGGTGACCGATCGGGTGGGGAAGAAGTTCCGGCTTTCCCTCACCGGTGCATGCCATGATCTGCAATTCCAGACCGCGCTGGCGTTCAAGCCATTTGGCGGCAGCGGCCTGTCGTGCCTCACCCGAAACGACGCGGTGCTGGTATCCCTGCCGGGTTATGATAGCCCGCCGGAGCGTTGCCTGATCAGCAGGATTGATGACTATACGGCGGCGATGGAAAATGCGGACGAGACGGCCGAAGGCACGCTGTACCATCATCCTGACACCCATGGCGAAATCGGCGCCATCCCGTAATGTCCCAAATGCCAGCTAAACAAAACACGAAATTTCTTCCCCCCGTGGCCGTAGGCCTGGTGGGGGAGTTCAATAGCGGCAGCGTAGCGAACGTCTGCTAGCGGGCTCGCCCGCGTGGCGAACAGATGGGGGAAAAAAGATTATGCGCGGATATTTTGGCGTCGGGGTGGACGGCATTTCCAAGCCGATGAATCTGGGCAATCTGGTCCGGATCTCGCATGCCTTCGATGCCAGCTTTTTCTTTTCCATCGCGCCGCGGCTGAAATTGTCGGACGCACAAAGTGACACTTCGCGGGCCCAGGGCGCGCTTCCCTTCTATTCCTTTGCCGAGCCCAGGGACCTGCGTCTGCCCCTGGGCTGCCGGCTGGTCGGCGTCGAGATCACCGACGATGCCGTCGAACTGCCGCGTTTCCGCCATCCTGCCCGCGCCGCCTATGTTTTCGGGGCGGAGCGTTTTTCCCTGTCGCCGCGGGTCCTCCAGGCGTGCGATTTCGTGGTGAAAATCCCCACCCGATTCTCGATCAATGTCGGCATGGCCGGGGCGATCGTGCTTTACGACAGATTGATCTCGCATGGCGGATATGGCGCCAGACCGGTGATGGCGGGCGGGGAAGGCGCCGAAGTGCCGCCGCCGCATACATGGGGTGCGCCGCTTGCAAAGCCCCGGTCGGACGACTAGCGCACAAGTCCATGTCGTCAAGGCCGACCTGTGAAAAATAGGCCGCTTTCCAAGTTCCGGACGGCATGTTAGTTCCACAGCATGACTCCCGCTCTTTCGATTTCTCATCTGCGCAAGGTTTATCGCAGCGGCACCGTCGCGGTCGAAGACATTTCCATGACGATTCCAGAAGGGGAATTCTTCGGCTTTCTGGGACCGAATGGTGCGGGCAAATCCACCACCATTCACTGCATCACCGGCGTAGCGGAGCCTAGCGCGGGCAAGATCGAAATCTTCGGCATCGACGCGGTGAAGAATTATCGAGAAGCCCGCAGGCTGGTCGGCCTTTGCCCCCAGGAATTCAATGTCGACCCCTTCGCCAATCCGCGCCAGATCGTGGACTGGATGGGTGGCTATTTCGGCATGGGCGCCAAGGCGCGCAAGGAACGCATCGATTATCTGATCGAACGCTTTGACCTTGTGCCGCACCAGAAAAAGCAGTTTCGCGAATTGTCGGGCGGCTTGAAGCGCCGGGTGGTGCTGGCGCGCGCCCTGATCAACGATCCCAAGCTCATCATCCTGGACGAACCCACTGCCGGCGTGGATGTGGAATTGCGCCGGGTGCTGTGGCGTTATCTGGCCGAGATCAACCGGGACGGACGCACCATTCTGCTGACTTCGCACTATCTGGAAGAAGTCGAACGCCTCTGCCGCCAGGTCGCCATCGTCAACATGGGCAGGATCGTGCGCGAAGGCACCAAGGATGAAATCGCCGGGAGCCCGGGCGGGTTGGAGAATGCGTATCTGATCGCGACCGGCGCCGAGCCCGACCATGTGGCGGGGCAATGACATGAACCGGCCAATGGGCATCAACTGGATCGGGCTTTACACCATGGTGCGGCGTGAAGCCTCGCGCATGGCGCGGATCCCAATTCAGGCCTTCGTGGCGCCGTGGATTTCGGCCCTGCTGTTCATTTTCATTTTCGGGTCCGTCGTTGGCGGCCGCATCTCCCAGATCGGCGGCCACAAATATTTGGAATTCGTGCTGCCCGGCGTGTTGATGCTGAACATCGTCAATGCCGCTTTCCTGCAAGCCTCCACGGCGATCTATTTTTCCCGCTTCATCAAATTCGTGGAAGAAATGCTGGTCGCGCCGCTCTCCTATGTGGAGATGATCATTGGCAGCCTCAGTGTGGTGGTGTTGCGCTCCACCGTCACCGGCATTGGCATTCTTCTGATGGGTATCGGCTTCGGCGCCACCCATATCGAATCCTGGCCGATGTTTTTGTTCTGGATCGTCAGTGTCTCGGCGATCTTCGGGCTGCTGGGTCTCATCATCGGGCTGTGGTCCAAGAGCTTCGAGCAGCTCAACATGCCGGTGGTGTTCTTCTTGACCCCGCTTTCGATGATAGGCGGCGTTTTCAATACGATTTCGATGCTGCCGGCCAAGCTGCAATGGTTGGCCTATATCAATCCTTTCTTCTATTTCATCAATGGCATTCGCGGCGCCATGATCGGGTTTGACGAGGCGCCGCAAAAGTTGGGCATCGGCCTGACCTTGCTGCTGCTGGTCGTGCTGGGCGGGACGGTCTGGCGGCTCTATTCCAAGGGCTATGGCCTGCGGGAATAGCGCCTTTTGCGCCCACATTGCGGGCCAGGGATCGCTCCGGTATTCTTCCGGAAAATCGGTTCGAGCCCACGAAATCGCCCGATTTCAGCCCCATAGATGGTTGGCCGGACAAGTTGGAGCATTCATGATTCGCCGAATTCTGCTGGGTTCCCTTTGCGCCTTTTCGCTCGTGACGCCCGCCTTTGCCGATGCCGCCAACCTTCTGGGCGTGTTCGGGAACTGGTCGGCCTATTCCACCGGCAGCGGCAACGGCATGACCTGTTACGCGATGTCCAAACCCCGCGCCATGCAGCCCAAGGCCACCAAGCGTGCCGATATTTTTCTGATGGTGTCGGACTGGCCCAGCCGCAAGGTCAAGGCGGAGCCCGAGATCGTGCCCGGCTATGAGTATAAGGAAAGCGTGCCGGTAACCCTTGCGATCGGTCCGGACAAGTACACCTTCTTTGCCCGCAACGATTCCAAGAGCGGCGCGGCCTGGCTGCAGGCTCTCAATGAAGGTCAGCGCCTGATCGACACCATGGGCAAGGGGGTATCGGCGGTGGCGACGGGAACCTCCGCACGTGGTACCAAGACGATCGACACCTATTCGCTGTCGGGGTTCAACGACGCGCTCGCCAAGATTCATGCCGTCTGCAACATGTAAATCCCTGATCGGGCTTAGTCCGACAGCGCTGACCCAGGCGCTGAAGGAAGCCGGCACGCCCGAAAAATCGGCCCGGATGCGCGCGCGCCAATTGTGGAACTGGATCTATGTGAATGGCGCGCGCGATTTCGCCAGCATGACCAATCTGGCCAAGGAATTTCGCGGCGAAATGGCGGCGCATTTTACCTTGGCGCGGCCTGAAGTGGTGACCGAGCAGATCTCCAGCGATGGAACGCGCAAATGGCTGCTGCGCACCGGCCCTGGAATCGAATTCGAGACCGTCTATATCCCGGAAGCCGGTCGCGGCACCTTGTGCGTGTCCTCGCAAGTCGGCTGCACGCTCAGTTGCCGCTTCTGTCACACCGGCACCCAAAAGCTGGTGCGCAACCTCACTCCGGATGAGATTGTCGGCCAATTGCTGGTGGCGAAGGATTCTCTAGGCGATTGGCCCGGAGCGCGGCCAGGAAAAGTGGAATCCGGTTTTCCGTGCGGTCGCGCGACCATCGAAGCGCGGCCAGGAAAAGTGGAATCCGGTTTTCCGTCCGGCCGCGCGACCATCGAAGTGCGGCCAGGAAAAGTGGAATCCGGTTTTCCGTCCGGCCGCGCGACCAAGGAACAAGCCGCGCCAGGCCGCAAGGTCACCAATGTGGTGATGATGGGTATGGGCGAGCCGCTCTATAATTTCGACCATGTGAAGACCGCGCTGGCCATCATCACGGATGGCGACGGCTTGGCCCTGTCGAAGCGCCGTGTCACCCTCTCGACCGCCGGTGTGGTGCCGATGATCGCCCGGGCCGGGGCGGAGATCGGTTCGGGCCTGGCGATATCGCTGCACGCGGTGCGCGATGAGCTGCGCGATGTGATCGTGCCCATCAACAAGAAATATCCCATCAAGGAATTGATGGAGGCCTGCCGCACCTATCCGGGCGCTTCGAATTCGCGGCGCATCACTTTCGAATATGTGATGCTGAAGGGCGTCAATGACAGCCTGGCCGAGGCGCGGGAGCTGGTGAAGCTGCTCGCGGGCGTTCCCGCAAAGATCAACTTGATCCCTTTCAATCCCTGGCCCGGCGCGCCGTATGAATGCTCCGACTGGGCGCAGATTGAAAAATTCGCCGAGATCGTCAACCGGGCAGGGTATGCCAGCCCCGTACGCACCCCCCGCGGCCGCGACATCATGGCGGCCTGTGGCCAGCTCAAAAGCGAAAGCGTCAAGGAACGCGCATCCGCGAAGCTGGCGGCGGAAAAGCTGGCCGCCATGCAATCCGGCCAACTCGCCCGGATGCCCTCTTAGCGCTGGATTTTCGGGTTCCAATCCCTATAGTCCCCGCGATTTTCGAAGGTGCTTCATGACCAAGCGCGATATCAAAAAGGTGGTCCTTGCCTATTCTGGCGGGCTGGACACGTCCGTCATCCTCAAATGGCTGCAGACCGAGTATGGCGCCGAGGTCGTGACCTTCACCGCCGATTTGGGCCAGGGCGAAGAGATCGAACCCGCCCGCAAGAAGGCCGAGATGCTGGGCATCAAGCCGGGCAACATCTTCATCGAGGATTTGCGCGAGGAATTTGTCCGCGACTATGTCTTCCCGATGTTTCGCGCCAACGCGCTTTACGAAGGCGTCTATCTGCTGGGCACGTCCATCGCCCGGCCGCTGATCGCCAAGAAGCAGATCGAGATTGCCGAAAAGGTCGGTGCCGACGCCGTGGCGCATGGCGCCACCGGCAAGGGCAACGATCAGGTGCGTTTCGAACTGGGCTATTATGCGCTCAAGCCAGATATCAAGGTAATCGCGCCCTGGCGCGAATGGGATCTCACCAGCCGCACCAAGCTGCTGGAATTCGCCGAAACCCATCAAATCCCCATCGCCAAGGACAAGCGGGGCGAGGCGCCTTTCTCGGTGGACGCCAATCTTCTGCATTCCTCGTCCGAGGGCAAAGTGCTGGAGGATCCGTCGCAGGAAGCTGACAGCATCGTCTATCAGCGTACCATTTCGCCGGAAGAAGCGCCTGACAAGGCGACTTATATCGAGATCGGCTTCGAGAAAGGGGATGCGGATTCGATCGATGGCGAAAAACTTTCACCGGCCACCTTGCTGGCGCGGCTGAATGCGCTGGGCAAGGCGAATGGCATCGGCCGTCTTGATCTGGTGGAAAACCGTTTTGTCGGCATGAAGTCGCGCGGCATCTATGAAACGCCAGGCGGCACCATCCTGATCGCGGCGCATCGCGGCATCGAGAGCATCACTCTTGATCGCGGTGCGGCGCATCTGAAGGACGACATCATGCCGCGCTATGCGGCCCTGATCTATAACGGCTTCTGGTTCTCGCCCGAACGCGAAATGCTGCAGGCCTTGATCGACAAGAGCCAGGAATTCGTCGCCGGTTCGGTCCGGCTGAAGCTCTACAAGGGCAATGTCGCGGTGGTTGGGCGGTCTTCGCCTTACTCGCTCTATAGCGAGAGCCTGGTGACGTTCGAGGACGACAAGGGCGCCTATGACCAAAAGGATGCCCAAGGCTTCATCAAGCTGAATGCGCTGCGCCTCAGGACTCTTGCCATGCGCAAGCGCCAGGCCGGAAAGTAATGACAACCAACCAGGCCCAGATCGATTACTGGAACGGGCCGACGGGCGAAAAATGGGCCCGGCATCAGCGTGAAACGGACCGCAATCTGGCGGAAGCCGCCGACGCGGCGTTGAGACTGGCGAATGCAATGCCCGGTGAGCGGGTGCTAGATATCGGCTGCGGCGCGGGCGTGACCAGCCTTTTGCTGGGGGACGCTGTTGGCCCGGCCGGGCATGTGGTGGGCGTGGATGTTTCCCAGCCCATGCTGGCGCTGGCGCGGTCTCGGGCAAATGCCACAAATGTCGAGTTCATCGAAGCCGATGCCACGCTTTATCCTTTCAAGCCGGAATTCGACCTGATCTTTTCGCGGTTTGGCGTGATGTTTTTTGTCGATCCGGCGGCGGCCTTCGCCAATATCCGCATGGGCGCGGCCAAAGGCGGAAGGTTGGCTTTTGTCTGCTGGCGGGCAGTGGAGGAAAACGAATGGGTGTCATTGCCCTATCGGGCGGCCAAGCCCTTGTTGCCGGAACAGAAACCGATACATCCGCACGCGCCGGGTCCTTTTGCGTTTGCCGATCCGGATCGTCTGAGAAGCATCCTGACAAATGCCGGCTTCTCCGGAATTGGCATCGAGAAATATGATGGCCAGATGGATCTGGGCTCCTCGCCGGAAAGCGCGAGCTTCCAGGTGACCGAACTGATGGGCCCCACGGCGCGGGCGCTCAGAGGCGTGGACGATGCGACCCGGGCCAAGGCGCAGGAAGCCGTCATCAAGGCGCTTGCCGATTTCCAGACGGGGACTGAAAATATCCGTCTCGGGATCGCCTGCTGGCTGGTCAGCGCCCGCAGCTAATCCAAAATCGCATGTCGCGATTTTGGATTCTTTTTTCGTCGCGCGATCTTATCGGAAAACCGCTATACACTTTTCCGGATCGCGCTCAGAATCGGCGCGATATGCCGACATAGAGTTCCAGGTCGGGCGTCTGCCGGTTGAGGCCGATGGCGAAGCCACCATCGATCTGGTTGTCGGGATCGGACTGCCACGCCAGCGTGAGGCCGGCGCTGTATTGGCTCATGGTTCCGGCAGGATCGATATTCTGGTTGGTCCAGATTTCTCCACCCAGATTGAAGCCGCCCTCCAGGTCGCGGGAAAGCCCGATCACATCCACCAGATTGGCGTGATAGCCGATGCCAACTTCATTCAACATCACATCGGCTTCCGGCGTCGATTGCAGCGCCCAGCCGCCGCCAATCTCCCACGACATCGGTATCAGCAAGCCGCCCTCCGCCGCGCCGTTGCCCAATCCGGCGCTGGCGGTCGGCAGTTTCACGAAGGGGTCGAATACCAGTGAGAAGGCGGCATCCCCGCTGGCGTGATCGGGATTCCATTTGGCGTGCAGAAAAAGGTCGCCAACACCGCTGAAGGTCTGGCTGCTGCCGGCGCCGTGGATTCGAAGCGCCTGATAGAAGGCGATGGAGGCTTCGACATCGATGGCTTCATTGACGCCATACTTGATCGCCGGGTCGGCGGCGCTGGTGACATCGGTCGTGATTCCGGCGCGATGCTGGAACGTCGTGTCCCACAGGCCCAATTCGACTTGCCAGTGTCCGGTCTCGACGGTGCAGGCGCCCGTGCCGCGGCCGGGCCGGTCGGAACAGATCGGTTGCAGATCATCGGCGTGGGCGGGAAGCACGCAAAGGGCGACCAGGCTCACAAAGCCGGCCGCCAAGAGGGTTCCAATCGCGGCGGGATTTGAAATCACGCGGACTGTCATGCCGATCATGTGATTAGCGGCGCGGCTCTGTTCCCATCAGATATCCACGGACGCGGACAAGGCATTGTCCTGGATGAATTCACGGCGCGGTTCGACCACATCGCCCATCAGTTTGGCGAAAAGTTCGCCCGCTTCATCGGCATGCTGCACCTTGACCACCAGCAGCGAGCGGGCATTTTCGTCCAAGGTGGTTTCCCACAATTGTTCCGGGTTCATCTCGCCCAGACCCTTGTAGCGTTGCAGGCTCACACCCTTGCGGCCCCATTCGAACACGGTCTGCATCAGCGCCGTCGGCGAATGGATCTCCCGCGTCTCGTCCTTGCGTTTGAGCGTGCCCGATTTGAGATAGGTCTGCTGCAGCTCACTGGCCATGCGGTCCAGCTTGCGGGCATCGGCGCTGGCGATCAGGGCGCCATCGATCGCCACGGCTTCGCGCACCCCGCGCATTTCGCGCCAGAATTTGAGGCCACCATCGGGTGTGGGTTCGCCATGCCAGCCGCGTTCAAACTCCTCGGTCAGCGAATCCATCCGCTGGGCGATATAGCGCGCCGCTTCCGCCGCCCGCGCGGCATCGGAGAGGATTTCCGGATTCATCGCGCCCGCGATTGCCGCCTGTTCCAGCACAAAACGCGGAAAGTGGCGCGGGAATCCGGCCAGCGCCGACACGGCATTGCGCGCACTGTTCACCAAAGTGACAAAATCGGCGCCACTCACAGATTCGCCGGTATGCAAGGTAAAGACGGCGCCGGCCGAGCCTTCCTCGATCAGATATTTCTCGAGCTCCGACTCGTCCTTGAGGTAACGCTCCGATTTGCCCCGTGCGGCCTTATAGAGCGGCGGCTGGGCGATATAGATATGGCCGCGATCGATCAGTTCCGGCATCTGGCGATAGAAGAAAGTCAGCAGCAGGGTACGGATATGGGCGCCGTCGACATCGGCATCGGTCATGATGATGATCTTGTGGTAGCGCAGCTTGTCGGGATTGAATTCCTCCCGTCCAATGCCCGTGCCCAGCGCGGTGATGAGGGAGACGATACTGTCGGATGACAGCATCTTGTCGAAACGGGCACGCTCGATGTTCAGGATCTTGCCGCGCAGGGGCAGCACCGCCTGATTGGCGCGGTTGCGCGCCTGCTTGGCGCTGCCGCCAGCGGAATCGCCTTCGACGATGAAGATTTCGCACTTGCTGGGATCGCGCTCCTGGCAGTCGGCGAGCTTGCCGGGCAGGGACGCGCCGTCCAGCACGCCTTTTCGGCGCGTCAATTCGCGGGCCTTGCGGGCGGCCTCGCGGGCGGCGGCGGCTTCCACCACCTTGCCCACGACCATTCTGGCTTCGGAGGGATGCTGTTCGAACCAGGCGCCCAATTGATCGATCAGGGCGCCCTCGACCACCGGACGCACTTCACTGGAGACCAGCTTGTCCTTGGTCTGGGACGAGAATTTCGGATCGGGCACCTTGACCGACAGCACGCAGGTGAGGCCTTCGCGGCAATCATCGCCGGTCAGGGCCACCTTGTCTTTCTTGGCGCTGGTCATGTCGTCGGCGTATTTGGTCACCACGCGCGTCAACCCGGCGCGAAAGCCGGCCAGATGGGTGCCGCCATCGCGCTGCGGGATGTTGTTGGTAAAGACCAGGGTGCTCTCGTGATAGCTGTCGTT
>CAIUCH010000037.1 GCA_903897605.1 uncultured Alphaproteobacteria bacterium | reverse complement strand
TCACCACCACACCTGACCATCCGCGCGGCGCACCGCTGCGCGCCTATGACCAGGCCACCGGCAAGGAAGTCGGCAATGTGCTGATGCCCGCGTCGCAATCCGGCTCGCCGATGACCTATATGGTCAATGGCAAGCAGTACATCATTGTCGCGGTTTCGGGCGGCGACTACTCCGGCGAGTATATTTGCTACACCCTGCCGGATAATGGGTAAGAAGCGGCGCGGCGAAGCCGCGTGAGCGGGTCCGGTGGACCTGCGAAAGCGACGAACGGTCCATAGCAACAGCGTATGGACAGCCAAAGCGAGCGGCCGGAGAGCTGTCCGCAATATCTTGGAAACGGCCTCGCTCTGGCGGGGCCGTTTTCTTTTATCCTTCACGCACTGGAACTAAGGCGGTACGCGGCCTATTTCAGATGCTCTCAACTCCGAGGCCTTCCCATGATCAATGCAGCAAAGTCCGGCGTCTTCACCATCGGCGGCAAGGCGAAGGTTCATCGCCTGGGCTTCGGCGCCATGCGAACCATCGGTGACGGCGTCTGGGGTCCGCCCAAGGACAAGCCGCAAGCCATGGCGACCCTGAGGCGGGTGCCCGAACTGGGTGTGGATTTCATCGACACCGCCGATGCCTATGGTCCCGACATTTCCGAAAACCTGATCTGCGAGGCGCTTTATCCCTATGACGGGCTTTTGATTGCGACCAAGGGGGGGCTGAGCCGCTCCGGACCCAACCGGTGGGCGCCCGAGGGAGATCCCGACTATCTGATCGGCGCGGCGAAGCGGAGCCGTGACCGACTCAAGGTGGAAACCATTGCGCTTTGGCAATTGCATCGCATCGATCCCGATGTGCCGCGCGGCGAGCAATTCGCCGCCATCAAGTCATTGCTGGACACCGGCGTGATCGCGCAGGCGGGATTGAGCAACGTCTCGGTGGAGGAAATCGAAGCCGCTCGCAAAGTGTTTCCCGTCGTCACGGTGCAGAACCAATATAATCTGGTGTCGCGCGGAAGCGAGGATGTGCTCGATTATTGCCAGAAGCACGGGATCGGTTTTATTCCCTGGTATCCGCTGGCGGCGGGTGATCTCGCCCGGCGTGGGTCGTTGCTGGACGGCATCGCCAAGAAACACCAAGCCACACCGGCGCAGATCGCGCTGGCCTGGGTGTTGAAGCGCAGCCCGGTGACGCTGCCCATTCCCGGAACCGGCAAGGTCAAACATCTGGAAGAGAATGTCGCGGCCGCCGAGATTGTGCTCAGCGACCAGGAATTTGCTGCCCTGGACAAGGAGGGCCGCAAGGCGTGACGCGGCGTTCAGGCGGCGGGAGGCGTGCCCGCGGCTTCCAGGCTCTCGGCATCGGATAGCAGCGCCACCCAGTCCTGCCGCGTGAACCCTTGCGTGTCCTGCCGCCGCGCGGCATCGGCCAACGCCGCAAGCTGCGCAGGCGGCAACTCCACCATGGGCGGCGCTTCCTGCAGCAATTGCAGATGCAATGCCATCACCGCCGGGTCGCTCAACACCAGCCGGCGGTAATCCATTGTCCGCTCCGCAGATTCGCGCCGTTCCAGCAGTTGATGGGCGCGTTTCAGCACCGCAATGGTCTGCGTTTCACTGGGCACCAGAAACAAATCGTCGTGCGCCAACGCCGCGCCCAGCTTCAGGCTGGAACTGATCTGGACCAGCGGGATGGTCAGGATCAGTCCCAGCAGCAGCGGCACGAACCAGCCCAAGCTGTTTGGCGCGTAACGATAGAGCGCAAGCGCCGCCAGCATTCCGATCAGGGTATGCGGCCAATATTCGCGGAAGACCAACCAGAAGGGCAAAGCCCTGTCATCGCGGGTCTGCGTGCCCCAGCCAGTGGCGCGACCCACCACGATGTTGAAGATGAACCAGCTATGCACCAGCATCACCACCGGCGCGAACAAGGTGGCGAAGATGCTTTCCAGCACCACCGAACGCAGAATGTTCCAGGTGCCGCCGTGATTCTTCACCGCATCCGGCTGGGCCAGAAGCACCATCAGCGCCAGCAGTTTCGGCGCGTAAAGCAGCACCAGGGTGGCGGTGACCAACTGCAGCAAGGGCGTGGCCTGCGACACCGACAAGGCCAGTTCCGGATGGCGGCCGGCATAGGCGAAAGGCGCGATGCCCCTGGGCACGAACATTTCCAGCGCCGACACCACCAGCAACAGCAGCCAGAGCGGTGAGGCCATATACGACATGATGCCCATCGCCAGATGCAGCCGCGATGGCAATTTCAGCCCCTGCGCCAGAAGAACGCGCGAATGTTGCAGATTGCCCTGCGCCCAGCGGCGGTCGCGTTTGAGATGGTCATAGATGGTGGGCGGCGGTTCCTCATAACTGCTGGTAAGATCGGGCGCCATCCAGACTTCCCAGCCCGCGCGCTGCAGGAAGGCGGCCTCGACGAAATCATGGCTCATGATCTCGCCGCCAAAAGGTGGCTTGCCGGGAAGTTTTGGCAAACCGCCATGCTGCTGGAAGGCGCGCACCCGGATGATGGCGTTGTGTCCCCAGTAATTGCCTTGCGCGCCTTGCAGCCAGGCGAGCCCCGCATTGTAGGTGGGGCCATAGGCGCTGGAACCGAATTGCTGGATGCGCGCGAACAAGGTGCTGCGTCCGACCAAAGTCGCGGGTGCCTGAATCAGCGCGGCGCGGGGATTGGCGTCCATCAGCTGGACCAGGGCAGTCAAGGTCTCGCCGCTCATCAGGCTGTCGGCATCCAGCACGACCATATAATCGTAATGCGATCCCCAATTCTCGCAGAAATCCTGAATGTTGCCGCTCTTGCGGCCGATGTTGCGGTGGCGATGGCGGTAAAACACCCGCGCTTCCGGTTCCAGGCTGGCGCGCAGCGTCTGCCACGCCACATCCTCGTTATAGATCGGCATCAGGATGGCGGTGCGCGAGGAAGAAGGCGCGACACTTTCGGTGAGCGGCAACAGCTTTGCGCCGGTCAGGCGGGCAAAGGCGCCGAACACCGCCATCCAGAAAGAGATGGTGATCCAGCCGAACAAGATTCCGAACAAGATGAGAAAAAGGGTTTCGAGAAAGTCGATCCCGTCAATCCGCAGCACCTGGTAAAGCTTCACCACCGCGGCAGTGGTGGAAACGATAACCAGGAACAGAAAAAGCCATCGCCGCGCAGCGATGTCAGACACGGCGCTTGGCGGTCGTGCTTATCGGAGCGGGCAGGGTCGGAAGTGTTTCAGCCATCAGCCAATCGATCCCCGCGGCCGCCAGCCTTGTCAACGTCCAGGGCACGATCGGCTGCGCCAGCATGGGGGCGGGACGGCGCGACGGCATGCTGGCGGGAACAAAATCGCCCTGGAAAATAAGACTGTCGCGGTCCATCAAAGTCATGCTCTTTGGGTTCTCGGGAGGCTTCCAAGATGGGTGAACATTACGGCGAAATCATGGATCGGGCGGGGTGAATTCGCGGCCTGAATCAGACGCGGAAGGCGGGGATTTTCGCCCCAACTTTTCCATCTTTGCCCGGTTTATTGCCCCTGCCATCCGGAGCTTCGCATGATCGCCCCCGACCGACGTTTCCTGCTCGCGGGCTTTGCCGCCGCCGGCCTGTTGCCGTCCTTGCCAGGCTTCGCCGCGTCAAAAAACCCGCCAGCCGGGCTGCATTTCGGGCCGCCCCATGCCTTTTCGTTCGAAGCCTTGCGCCAGCAGGCCAAAAAGCTGGCAACGGTTCCCTACCAGCGCCAGGAGCCGCCGGCCAAGGCGATCATCCAGGGCGTCGATTTCGACAAGGTGCAGAAAATCCGTTTCCGCCAGGAGGATGCGCTGTGGCGGGGCGTCGCGGGCGCCGACCCCATTGCCTTTTTTCACCTCAACAAATACTCCGCCGACCCGGTCAGCATATTCGCCGTCCAGGACGGGCCTTCCGGCAGGCAGATCGCCCGGGAAGTGATTTATGCACCGGAATATTTCGACTATGGCGCCTCGAGCCTGGACCCCAAACCGCTCGCCAGATTGGGGTTCGCGGGCTTCCGGGTGATGGAAAGCCAGTCCTCCCAGGTCGACTGGCTGGCCTTCCAGGGGGCGAGCTATTTTCGTTCCTCTGGACAGGACGGCCAGTATGGCGCCTCGGCGCGCGGCATCGCCGTCAACACCGCCCTGTAATCGGCAGAAGAATTTCCCCGCTTCTCGCAATTCTGGCTGGCGGAAAATGGACCGCTGGCGACGATCCATGCCCTTCTGGAAGGACCCAGCGTCACCGGTGCCTATAAATTCGATTGCGTGAAGAACCCGCAAGCGCAAGGCGGCACGGTGGTGATGAATGTTCATTGCGATATCTTCTTTCGTGCCGATATTTCGCGGTTGGGAATCGCCCCGCTCACCAGCATGTACTGGTACGGCGAGAATGAGCGCACCAAGGCCGCGGATTGGCGTCCCGAAATTCACGACAATGACGGGCTATCGATCTGGAACGGCAAGGGCGAACGCATCTGGCGGCCCTTGATCGATCCGCCGACCCTGCAGACCAACTCTTTCGTGGACAACAATCCCAAAGGCTTCGGGTTGATGCAGCGGGATCGCGATTTCGAGAATTACCAGGATGACGGCGCGTTCTATGACAGGCGGCCGGGCATCTGGGTCGAACCCAAGGGCAATTGGGGCAAGGGCGCGGTGCAGCTGGTCGAAATTCCCACCGACGACGAGACCCACGACAATATCGTGGTCTATTGGCGGCCGGACGATCCGATCAAGAGCGGCGACGGTCTCAGTTTCGACTACCGCCTCTATTGGCAAGACAGCGAACCCAACTATCCCAAAAGCCTGGCCCGCGCGGTCGCCACCCGCATCGGCCGCGGCGGCGTGCCGGGACAGATTCCCTGGCCCGCCAACAAGCGCAAATTCGCCATCGATTGGCAGGGCGGCGGGCTCAGCGAGTTGCAGCAGCGTTATGACCTGACGCCAGTGATCAACGTCTCCAACGGCAAGGCGGAAGGCGTCTATGTCATCAAGGTGGTGGGCACCGACCGCTGGCGTTGTCTGTTCGACATTACCGTCGATGGCAAAGGGCCGATCGATCTGCGCTGCTATCTCAAGCTCAGCGACAAGACGCTCAGCGAGACTTGGATTTATCAGTACTTCCCGTGAAGCCAGAGGGGAACTTGAGCCGAAATTTTTCGTAAGAGTTTCTAGAAGGCGAATTGTGTCGCCAAATAAAGCAACCCCGCGCCCATAAGTGTGGCAATTGTTGTCCAGAGGCGCGGGAATGCGCGCTGGCTTTCCGGCAACAGATCGCTGGCGCCGATATACAGGAAGAAACCGGAGAAACCCGCCAGCAACAGCGCCAGCATGTCGCGCGGCGGCGCCACCAAAAGGCTTATGCCGGCGCCTGCCAGCGGTGCCAGGGCATCCACCACCAGCCAATTCATCGCGCTGCGGCGTTGGCCGCCATTCTTCACCACCACATTGACGGTGTTCAAACCATCGGAAAAATCATGCACCAGCACGGCGGCGGCGACGACGAAGCCGACCGCCTGTCCGGCCTGAAAGGAGATGCCGATGGCGAAACCGTCGAGCAGGCTATGGGCCGAGAAACTGCCGGCGCCGATGCGGCCGCGCCAGAGACTGGTGCTGGTTCCTTGCCGTGCGCCGTGCAGGCTGACCAGGCGGTCGAACAGCAGATACAGAAAAAAGCCCAGCGCGGCGATGGCGATAACTGTGCGTGGCGGATGCGCGGCCAGGCTCAAAGCCTCTGGCAACAGATCGAAGAAAGCGACCGCGATCACCGCGCCGGCGCTGAATCCCAAAACCAGATGCAGACGCTCACGCAAGCCCAGCGCCGCCAGCCCGCCCAGCATGGTCGCGGCAGCGGCGCCCAACGCGATCGTCATCACCAAAAACGCCGTCATGGAACCTTGCCCCTTTGGGCGCTTCTAGCGCATGACGGTGTCAGCGGCGAGCCTGCGGCCGGATATAGCCTCCAAATCCGGAACCGGCTAGAAGCGGCGCAGCCCAGGAATCCCCGATGAAATTGTTCGCCTGCCAGGCCTGCGGCCAGCTTCTCTATTTCGAGAATGTGCGGTGCGAGCATTGCGGGCGCACCCTGGGTTATCTGCCCGATCTGGGCACCCTCTCGTCGCTGGACCCCAAACCGGATGGCGGCTGGAGCGTGCTGGCGACGCCGCAAAGGGCCTACAAATTCTGTGACAATGCGCGCTATGGCGTCTGCAACTGGATGCTGCCGGCGAACCAGTCTGAGATCTATTGCACCGCTTGCCGGCACAACCACCTGATCCCCGACCTTTCGGTGCCCGGCAACGACATTCTCTGGTCCAGGATGGAGGACGCCAAGCATCGACTTTTTTACAGCCTGATCCTTCTGCATCTACCCTTGGCGAACCGGATCGACGATCCCGAGCATGGATTGGCCTTCGACTTTCTTGCCGAACCGCCCACGCCGCACGCCGCCCATGTGATGACGGGGCACAATAACGGCCTCATCACCTTGGCGTTGAAGGAAGCGGACGATGTGGTGCGCGAGCAGGCGCGCGAAGCATTGGGAGAGCCCTATCGCACCCTGCTGGGGCATTTCCGTCACGAGAGCGGACATTATTTCTGGGACCGGCTGGTGGCGTCCGATCCGGAGACGCTGAAGTCTTTTCGTGCCCTGTTCGGAGACGAGCGTGCCGACTATGCGGCGGCCTTGAAGGCGTATTATGCGCAAGGCGCGCCGCCCGACTGGCGGAAGAATTTTCTCAGCGTCTATGCCACCACCCATCCCTGGGAGGATTTCGCCGAAAGCTGGGCGCATTATCTGCACATCGTGGATACGCTGGAGACGGCGCGCGCTTTCGATCTTTCCGTCGTCACCCGCCGGAAGACCACGCGGATTGATTTTGATCCTTATAACGCGGCTGATATGCAGCAGCTGATCGAGGCTTGGCTGCCGATCACCTTCACGGTCAACAGCCTCAACTGGTCAATGGGACAGTCCGATCTCTATCCGTTTATTCTGGCGCCGGGCTCCATCGCCAAGCTGGGCTTTATCCACGCCTTGGTGCATCGGCGCCATTAACCATAGGCCAAATCCTTGCTTTTCCGCAGTCAGCCCGCGCTAGATTGTATCAGATTGATACAGTGCACCGGCCCATGGGGGATGGCATCATGAAAACCTATTTCGCTGTTCTTCTCATCGGCGCCGGCCTTGCGGCATTGCTGGCCGGTCCGGCGATGGCGAAGCCGGCACGGCATGATCATGCGCATCACGCGGTTGCGCATCATGACCGCTCGGGCAGGCATTATGCCCAATCCTATTACGACTATCATTCCGCCAGTCTGGTGCGCGAAGAATTCCGCGACGCGCCGGGACGCCGTCATTTCCACCGCCATGACGATTATCGCGAGCGGCAGGACGGTGAGGTGGTGGAAAATCTGCGCGGCGATTTCACCGGCGGTGTCGGCTATGGCGCCGATGGCGGCGCGGCCGGCTTCGTGGACGGCTATGGTCAGATGCATTTCTTTGTCGGCAGCTTTCGCCGCGATGGCGGTTTGCCGCACGGCCCCTTCGGGCCTCGCGGTCCGCAGGGCCGCCGTTTCTGATCTTCAGTGATGCAGGGCGGCGCGCTGCTGCTTGGCGGCGGGATGATGCACCACCACGGCCACCGGGATGGTCGCGACATAGATCAAAAGACCGATGGTGAGCGTCGCCCAGGGCCAGATGATCAGCAGCATCACCAATATGCCGCCGCACAGTCCGGCCAGGAAGCGATGCTCGCGCGAGATTCGCATATGCTTGACCGATGGCGTCGGCAGCCGGCTCACCATCAGCGCCGAGGTGATGGCGATCATGGTTCCCACCACCCAGGGTTCGCGCACGATCTGGCCATTCCACTGAAAGCTGACCAGCATCGGCAGCAGCATCATGCAGGCAGCGGCGGGCGTGGGCAGGCCGGTGAAATAGGGATTGGATTTGCTGGCGCCTTCGTCGCGCACGCTTTGCACATTGAAGCGGGCCAAACGGATGGCGCTGCAGGCGCAGAAGATGAGGGCGGCGATCCAGCCTCCCACGCCCATGCGCGACAGGCTCCAGGTATACATGATGACGCCCGGCGCGACGCCGAAGCTGACCAGGTCGGCGAGAGAGTCCAACTGGGCGCCGAACCGCGTGTCGGCGCCCAGCATGCGGGCGGCGCGGCCATCCAATACGTCGAAGATCATGGCGAAGACCACACAGGTCACCGCCGTCGGCCAATCGGCCAAAAGCGCAAAGCGGATGCCGGTGGCGCCGCTGCACAGACCCAGCAAAGTCAGGGTCGAGGGCACCAGCCTGCTGATGGACAGATCTTCCAGCCGCTCCAGCCGTGCCGCAACGATCTGGCGCGCGCGGGCGCGGCGGGTGCGCTTGGGCGGTGCGGGAAGCTCGCTTTCGCTCACGTCTGTTCCTCAAACCTTGCCAGTACTGTTTCGCCGGCCCGGACTTTTTGTCCGGCTGCGGCGGTGATTATACAGCCCGATGGTAAATAGACATCCACCCGGCTGCCGAACCGGATAATGCCAAATCGTGCGCCCCGGCGCACCCCCTGCCCTTGGGCCAGGTCGCAGACGATTCGCCGCGCCACCAGGCCGGCGATCTGCACCACCGCCAGATCCCGGGTTCCATCACCGCCTTCCGGCCGTAACCTCAGCGACATGCGTTCATTATGTTCGCTGGCCTTGTCGAAGGAGGCATTGAAGAATTTTCCTGGCCGGTAGGATTTTGCGATCACCGTGCCCGACACCGGATTGCGATTCACGTGAACGTTGAAGACGTTCATAAACACCGAGAGCCGGGGGCGGGGCGCGGTCCCAAGACCCAGTTCGTCCGGCGGCACGGCATCGATCACGGGAAGCAGCAATCCATCGGCGGGACAGATGATCAGTCCGGGTTCTTCGGGGGTCTTGCGTTCGGGATCGCGGAAGAAGGCGATGCACCAGATCGTCACCGGCAGCAGGACTACACCCAGCCAGGCCGATAATAGAAATGCCAGCAGGTTGACCGCCGCGAACAGCGCGATGAATGGCCAGCCTTCCTTATGAATTGGCAATCGTCTCTCCCAAAGCAAAAGGGGCGGCGCGGGCCGCCCCTCTCGACAATACGCTATTCGCGGTCAGGCCGTGCGGCCACCGCTGAACGGAAACGAGCCGAAAGCGCCGGCCTTGACGCTGCCGGACAATTTGTCGCCCTCCACCGCGCCGGAAAATTCCAGGGTCATCGGCATCGGCGAGGTGATCGCGGCCGACCAGCTGAGTTTGGCGCCATCGACCTTGCCATTGGTCAGGGGCTGGGTGCCCTGCATGGCGGTCTGGGTGCCCGAAAGGGTGGCGCCGTCGGCCTTCAGATCCAAGGTCGCCTTCTGGGCGCCCATCGGCGAATTGATCGTGATTTCCCATTTTCCGTCGATGGCCATGCCGGTCTCCGCTGAATGAGGCGGCATCATTAAAGCGGGCGGGAGCCAGCGCAAGCCCGCTGCACGCTTTGCGCGCAGGGATCACAATTTCAAGGACTTAGGCTGGCGCCGGTGTCATTTGCGGTCAGGCCATGCTAACGCCTCGCCATGAAAAAGCGGCCTGTCGTCAACCTCAAGCCCCGTGAAGGCCGCCGTGCCCGCGCGGGTGCACCCTGGATCTTCTCCAATGAGATCGCCATGGAGGCGGCCACCAAGGCCTTGCCGCCGGGAACGGTGGTGGATGTCAAAGGCGATGACGGCCAGGATTTCGGCAGCGGCTTTTTCAATTCCAAAAGCCTGATCGGCCTGCGCCTGTTCGCGCGCGAAACCGGCGCGGCGGCGGACGAGAAATTCTTCGCCAAGCATTTGGCGCGCGCCCTAGCCTTGCGCGAGCGGTTTTACGACCGGCCTTTCTATCGCCTGGTCCATGCCGAAGGCGATGGCCTGCCGGGCTTGGTGATCGATCGCTTCGGCGACGTTCTGGTGCTGCAGATCACCATCGCGGGCATGGAAGAATTGCTGCCGGTGCTGATTGCCGCGCTGAACAAGCTGCTGTCGCCCCAGACCATCATCCTGCGCAACGACACGCCTTCGCGGCCCCTCGAGGGGCTCGAAGCCTATGTGCGGGTGGAAAAGGGCGCGGCGGGCCGCATCGCGGTCGAGGAAAACGGCGCGCGCTATTTCGCCGATCTGGGCCAAGGCCAAAAGACCGGCTGGTATTACGACCAGCGCGACAATCGCGCCTTCATGGCAGGATTGGCGAATGGCCGCACGGTGCTCGATGCCTATAGCTATACGGGAGGCTTCGGAATTCTCGCCGCCAAGGCGGGCGCCAAGGAAGTGATCTGTCTGGATTCTTCCGAGCCCGCGCTGAAACTGGCCGAAGACAGCGCGGCGGCGAACCAAATTTCCATCCGCGCGGTCAAGGCGGATGTGTTCGAGGAAATGACCCGGCTGGCGGTGCAGAAGGAACGGTTCGATCTGGTCATCGCCGATCCGCCGCCTTTCGTGAAATCCCGCAAGGATCTAGAGCCCGGCGCCAAGGCCTATCGCAAATTGGCGCGCCTGGCCGCCGACATCACCGCGCCCGGCGGCCTGCTGTTGCTGGCGTCCTGCTCGCACAATATTCCGCTGGAGCGGTTTGGGGCGGAATGCACCGCCGGTATCCTCAGGTCCAATCGGCGCGCCAGCCTAATCCGCAGCGCAGGCACCGGGCCGGATCATCCGGTCCATCCGATGCTGCCGGAGACGGCGTATCTGAAGGCGTTGGTGTACGCGCTGGACTGATTTTTTCCTCACCATGGCCGGGCTTGACCCGGCCATCCATCTGGATGACCGGCTCGGGGCCGGTCATGGAGAGACATCAGATCGTGACTTGGGTACCCAACTCAACGACGCGCCCTGGCGGCAGATGATAGAATCGCCCGGGCGCCAGCGCGTTCGACGCCAGCCACATGTACAGTGCGACCCGCCAGCGGCTGAGGCTGGGGTGATCGCCCGGCACCAGGGTTTCATGCCCCAGGAAGAAAGTGGATTGATCCATCTCCAGCGCCAGGCCGTGGGCGCGCGCCGCCGCCAGCGCCTCAGGAATATTGGGGCTTTCGAAAAAGCCATAGACGAAGCGGGCGGTGAAAAATCCCTTGCCCAGCTTTTCCACCGCGATGCGGCGCGACGCCGGCACGAATGGCGTATCGGCGGCCGTCACCGTGGCCAGCACGATGCGCTCATGCAGCACCTTGTAATGCTTGAGGCTGTGCAGCAGCGCGCCGGGCACCACATCTGTGCGAGTGCTCATGAAGATGGCGGTGCCGGCGACGCGCTGGGTCATCTTGTCGGCCCGGTCCAGGAACAGATCGAGCGCCAATGATCCTTCGCGCACTTTCTCCAAATGGACGCGGCGACCAACCCGCCAGGTATCCATCACCACGAATACGGCTGCCGCCACCGCCAATGGCAGCCAGCCGCCTTGGGTGATCTTGAGGGCGTTGGAGGTCAGGAAGGCGAGATCGATCAGGCCCAATCCACCAAAGACGGCGAATACGGCGGGCTTGGACCAGTGCCAGCGATGGATCGCCACCAGTCCCACCAGCACGGTCGAGATCACCATCACGCCGGTCACCGCGATACCGTAAGCCGCCGCCAGCGCATCGGAGGATTTGAAGATCAGTACGATCAGCACCACGCCCACGCACAACATGACATTGATGCGGGGCACGTAAATCTGTCCGCGTTCGGTTGCCGAGGTGTGGCGGATTTCCATCCGCGGCAACTGGCCCAGTTGCACGGCCTGGCGGGTGATGGAGAAGACGCCGGAAATCACCGCCTGCGAGGCGATGATGGTGGCAAGCGCCGACAGCGCCACCATGGGATAATGCGCCCAAGGCGGCACCAGGGCATAGAACAGCAACGACACATCGCCGGGGTGAGACAGCAGCAGCGCGCCCTGACCGAAATAATTCAGGACCAGTGCGGGGAAAGCGAAATAAAGCCAGGCCCAGCGGATGGCACGCCGGCCGAAATGGCCCATATCGGCATAGAGCGCTTCGCAGCCGGTGACCGCCAGAACCACCGAACCCAGGGCGACGAACGCGGTCCAAGGTTCGCTGCCGAACAGCGCCAGGCCATAGCGGGGATCGGCGGCGCGCAGAATCTGCGGCTGCTTCAGGATCGAGATCGCCCCCAGCACGGCGATGATGATGAACCACAGCACCATCACCGGTCCGAACAGCTTGCCGATCTTCTCGGTGCCACGGCTTTGCAGGAAAAATAACCCGATCAGAATGATCAGGGTCAGCGGCAGGATCCAGGGCGAAAATGCGCCGCCGCCCGCATTCAGGCCTTCCATCGCCGACAGCACCGAGATCGCCGGGGTCAGCATGCCGTCGCCATAGAACAGCGCCAGACCCATCAGCGCCGCGATGCCGATAGCGGTCTTGGCGGCGCGATTGACGGGCGCGCGGTGGGCCAGTGCCGCTAGCGCCAGCACGCCGCCTTCGCCGTTATTGTCGGCGCGCATGATGAAGACGACATATTTCACCGTCACCACGATCACCAGTGCCCAGAAGATCAGCGACAGCGCGCCATAGATGGAGGCGGGGTTGGGCGAATGGCCGCCGGCCGCCAGCGCGGTCTCGCGCATGGCGTAAAGCGGCGAAGTGCCGATATCGCCAAAGACGACGCCCAGAGCCCCCAAGGTCAGACCAAGCTCACGTTTCAGCGAAGAGGGAGGACGTGCTTCCAAGGTCAGATCGCGATCTGGGTGCCGAGCTCGACGACCCGGTTGGTGGGCAGGTTGTAGAACAATGCCGGTGACAGAGCATTACCCGCAATCGTGCGATACAGCCAGTTGCGGAATCGGTTCAGTTCGGAATGCTCCGCCGGCACCAGGGTCTCGCGACCGATGAAGAAGGTCGCGGTGGAAACATCCAGCGCCAGGCCGAAGCGGCGGGCATCTTCCATTGCCTGCGGTACGTCCGGGGTTTCGAAAAAGCCGTGATGCACCCGCACGCTATAGAATCCCTTGCCCAGCTTCTGGACCTCGATGCGTTTTTCCGGCGGCACCACCGGGGTGTCCTCGACCACCACATTGGCGATCACCACCCGTTCGTGCAGCACCTTGTTGTGCTTGAGATTGTGCAACAGGGCGCCCGGCACCACATCATTGCGCGAGGACAGGAACACGCCCAGTCCCGCCACGCGCTGGGTGCTCTTGTCGGCACGCTCCAGGAACAAGGCCAGCGGCATGGATTCGTTGCGGACGATTTCCATGTGCACCCGCCGTCCGCGCCGCCAAGTGTCCATCACCAGGAACATGGCTGCCGCGATCAGAAGCGGCAGCCAGCCGCCTTCAGGGATTTTCAGGGAATTCGCGGCCAGGAAAAGAAAATCGGTGATGCCCAGCGCGCCGAACAGCAGCACCACGCCCCACAACGCCCAATGCCATTGCTTGCGCGCCACCAGCGACGCATTGAAGGTGTCGATCACCATCACACCGGTCACTGCGATGCCATAAGCCGCGGCCAGCGCGCCGGAGTTCTTGAAAATCAGCACAATCAGAACCACACCGATCGCCAGCACGATATTCATGCGTGGCACATAGATCTGGCCATATTCGGTGGCCGAAGTGTGGCGGATCTCCATGCGCGGCAATTGACCCAGCTGCACCGCTTGCTGGGTCATGGAAAAGACGCCGGTGATGACGGCCTGGCTGGCGATGACGGCAGCCATTGTCGCCAGGATCACCATCGTGAAATGGGCCCAATGCGGCACGATGGAGAAAAAGGCGATCCCAGCCAGATGCGGATCGCGCAGCAATGCCGCGCCTTGGCCGAAATAGTCCAGCAGCAGCGCCGGCAGCGCCACGAAGTACCAGGCATATTGAATGGGCTTTTTGCCGAAATGCCCCATGTCGGCGTAAAGCGCTTCGCAGCCCGTCACGGCCAGAACCACGGCGCCCAGGGAGACGAAGGCGATCCAAGGTGCGTTGATGAACAGGTCGAACGCATAAACCGGATTGACCGCAGCCAGGATGGCCGGATTTTTCAGAATCGAATAAGCGCCCAACACCGACAGCGTGGCGAACCACAACAGCATCACCGGCCCGAACAGGCGGCCGATCTTGGCGGTGCCACGGCTCTGGAATGCAAATAGCCCGATCAAAATAATCAAGGTCAGCGGCACCACCAGCGGCGCGAAAGCCGGGCTTTCCACTTCCAGGCCTTCGACCGCCGACAGCACGGTGATCGCCGGGGTCAGCATGCCATCGCCATAGAACAGCGCCAGGCCCAATATCGCGCCGATGCCAATGGTCGATTTCAACCTGCGGCTCATCCCCGGCGAACGATGCGCCAGCGCCGCCAGCGCCAAGGTGCCGCCTTCGCCATTATTGTCGGCGCGCATGATGATGGTGACGTATTTCGCCGTCACCACCAGGACCAGGGCCCAGAAGATCATCGACAGCGAACCCATCACCGCAATGTGATTGGAAAAGCCGGTGGTGGTGGCGAGCACCGTCTGGCGCATCGCGTAAAGCGGGCTGGTGCCGATGTCGCCAAACACCCCCCCCAGCGCTCCCATCATCAAGCCCAGATTGCGGCGAAGCCCATCACGCGGTGGCGGGATCACGGGCTTGGACGGCGTCGCGCCGGCAAGCGGAACCGCATTGGGGTCGGCGGGCTCGGGGGGGTATATATTCACGGACAACAAAGACTGGCGCGGCGGCTTTTCATAGCGATGAAACGCATCTGATCCGCGGAAAGACCGTCAACCCGGCCGAAGGGGTGGGAAAATAGGCTTTTCCGCGGCGGCGTACAAACCGTCGCCAGGTCCATGGTTAAGCCATTGTTTTTACTGTATTTCGCCCAATTCCGCGCGAGCGATGCGGGCCGGGTCGGTAGCGTCGGGAAGCGCCTGGTTCTGGTCGAAGGGGTCGCCGCTGCCCGGCCCGATAAAGCCCTGCACCGGATAGATCCGCGTGCCCCAGCCGCCGGTCTTGATGTTCCAGATCCGGACCCGGCTCCAATCATTATTCTCGCTGACATCCGCCACCGGATTGTCGAGATAGATCGCGCCGTCGCCCAGCCAGTTGGCGTGGTCGACATGGATCTCGCGGGGAGAAATCAGCGACCGCACCACCGCGACATGACCACGCTCCGGTCCGGCATAACCCGCCAGCACAATCACTGCGCCGGATTCCGGCTGGGGCTGGCGGGAGAATTTTCCCGCCGCTTTGTCCCACCAGGTCCAGGCGTCGCCATAAAGCTTCACGCTGGAATGTTCGCGGGCATAGGGCGCGCATTGCAGCGGCATTTGCCGCGGCGCCGCGAGCGTGAGTTGGGGTTCGCGTGCGGGAGGACCATAATATGAGGCCGGATCGCTGGCGCAGCCTGCCAATCCCGCCGCCACAAGGGCCAGTGCGACGATCTTTATCCAACCCGAAAGCATGATCGTCCCGATCCGGTTCCGGGGACCAAGCTAGGGGGGTGCGTGCAAAAGCAGAGTTAGGCGATTAATTCAAATTTGAATCGAATGCTGTTGCGCCTCGCTCGTGCTCGGCACTCAAATCGATCGTCGCACTACGCTGCCGCTAACGACGGATCGATTTGACCGCTGCGCGGTCGTGCCTCTCACTCGCCGGGTGTGATGCGCTGGCGGACGGGTTCGCCGGCGCCGGAAGCACCCATGAAGCCGATGGAGACCAGCCCCGATACCGCGAAGAAAAAGAACACGGCGCTCCAGTTGGATTCGGCGAAGGCGAAGACCGGCAGCAGGAATCCGGCGATCAGTTCCGGCACGCCCCGCCAGCCGCCGGCATGTTTCTCACCCACCCGGGTGGTACGATTGAAATCCATCCGGGTGCTGAAAAAGGCTTCAAAGGTGGCGCGGGTGTTGGCGAGGATAAGTCCGGAAGGAAACACCACCGCCAGCAGCAGCGCGCGATAGAGCCGTGGCTCGCGATGCAGGCCCAGCATGCGCTGGCCGAGATAGAGATAACCGATGGACGAGGCCAGGCCCAGCAGCGTGACGATCAGACCCAAAAGCGCCACACCGGAATAATAGACCACGCCCATATACATTAGAGTGAGCGAGATCGCGGCGCTGGAAAATGCCAGCGTGTAAAAAGCGAACTGGCACATCTGCAACGTCATCGCCGCCTTTTTCCAGAGCGGCATTTCGCTGCTCCAGACCAGCGGCAACAGTTTGCGGGCGCATTGCGCATGACCCTTGGTCCAGCGCGCCTGCTGGGCCCGCCAGGCCGCCGCGGTCTGCGGCAGTTCACCTGGCACGGTCAGCTCCGGTATCATCGCGGCGCGCCAGCCTTGCATCGTGCAGCGCATGGAAAGATCGAGATCCTCGGTCAAGGTGTCGCCGGTCCAGCCGCCGCCTTCCTCGATTGCGGTACGCGACCACACCCCGGCTGTGCCGTTGAAGGAAATGGGAAAGCCGGCACGGAAGCGCGCTTCCTGTTCCACCGCGAAATGGGAATCCAGCAGCAGGCCCTGTACCCGCGTCAGCCAATTGGCGTTGCGGTTGGCATGGGCCCAGCGCGCCTGCACGAAGGCCAAGCCCGGATCGGCGACCAGCGCCGGCACGGTGCGGCGCAGAAAATCCGGCGACGGCACGAAGTCGGCATCGAAAATGGCCACATAGGGCGCATCGCAATGGGTGAGGCCGAAAGCAAGATTGCCGGCCTTGAAGCCGGTGCGATTGCCGCGGCTGAGAATATCGAGCTTCACGCCTTCCGGTGTCACCGCCATGGCGTCGCGGGCGAGGGCGGCGTGTGCATCGCTATCGCCATCGTCCAAAAGCTGGATGGTGAGGCGGTCCCGGGGCCAATCCATCGCGGCGGCGGCTTCCGCCACCCGGACCGCCAGCAAGCCTTCGTTGCAGACCGGCAGCTGGATCAGCACATGCGGCAGTTCGTCATCACGCAAGAGTGCCAGGGCGAGTTTGGGGCTTTTGCGGAACACCCGCACCCAGGCCAGCACGGCCAACTGGACCGACAAGGTGCAAACGGCGACGAGGACGCAGGACAGTGCAAATTGCAGGACGAGGGAAAGACCGTGCATGGCGAAGGTTCAGGCCCCCAAGGCTAAATCCAGCGGAACCGCGGGATTTTCCGCATTAACGAATGCGCCGGGAACAGCAAAAAACGCCATCCCGGCGACCTGGCGCCCGGCACGGACCGGACGCCTGAACTTCTTACGCCCCGCCCGCTTTAGCAAGGGGGAACGGCCGCCGAACGGAACAAGGCCGCGGGCGGAACTTGGGGCCCCTGCCCTTGATTGTATATGATGAGAGGAACGGTCAGGGAGACCTTCCATGCAAGCCCCAATGTCACGCCTTTTGAAGCTTACCCGTCCGGCACTGATTCTGGGTCTTCTGGTCCTGGCGGGCTGCGCCACCCCGGCCCCCTATGCGCCGCGCGGGCCCGGCGAGGCAACCGGCTATACCGACCGGCAGATATCGGACAATCGCTGGCGGGTGACGTTTACCGGCAATTCCGTGACGCCACGAGAAATGGTTGAAAACGACCTCTTGCTACGCGCCGCCGAAGTGACCCTGGCGGCCGGACAAAGTCATTTCCTGTTCGACACCCGCGATACCCAATCCCAGACCCGCTATGACGCAATTCCCACCGGTCCGGAGCCGGGATTTGGCTTTCGCGGCTATTGGCGGTTTCACCCCCATTGGGGCTACGGCGCATTCGGTCCGGACGTCGATATCGTCGCCAGCACGAAATATGAATCCTATGCCGAGATCGTGCTGCTGAACGATGCCCAGGCGGCGCACGAACCGCGTGCCGTCGATGCGCGCGCCGTCATCGCGCATCTGGCCCCGCCGCCGGCGCTGCCGCCGGTCTAAGGGCCGCGCCGGATCAGGAAGCCGTGATGATCGGGCGTGGATTTCTGCTCGATCACGACATGGCCTTCCTCGCCGCACATATGCGGAATATCCACCACCGAAAGTGGATCGCTCGCCAGCACCCAAACGGTTTCGCCCGGTTTCAAGCTGGCCAGCCTTCTGCGCGCCATCAGCGCCGGCAGGGGGCATTTCAGCCCGCGTAAATCCAGATCTTCCAATTACGCTGCCCCCATCTGTCTGGCACGCGGGCAAGCCCGCTACCAGACATCTTCCCCCATCAGGCTTGCAGCCATGGGGGAAGAAAGCCGGAGTTTGCCCCTGGGTTCCTATCTTGCGAAGTGCAAAGCCAGCGCACAAGCTGGCGTCAGGGAAGAAATGCATGAGTCTCATCGCCGCGATTCGGCGCGAAGCCATCTATCTCAGTCACATCTCGCGGACATTGCTGATGCTCGCCCGCATCAAGCCCGATAGCACCCGCACCATCGTTGACATTGTCGAAGCCCAGGCGCGCGCAACGCCGCAGGCGCCCGCGATCTATTATCTGGACGAGGTGATGAGCTATGGCGGGCTGGATGCCCGCGCCGATCTCTATGGCCATTGGGCCGTCGGCCAGGGATTGAAGCGTGGCGACTGCGTCGCGCTGCTGATGGAAAACCGGCCGGATTTTCTCTGCTGCTGGCTGGGACTGTTCAAGGCCGGGCTGAGCGTGGCTTTGATCAACACCAATCAGCGGGGCCAGGCATTGGCCCATTCGATCGAGATCGCTGGCTCCAATCATCTGATTGCCGGCGCCGAATTGGCGTCCTGTGTCATCGAAGCGGTCCCCTCCTTCACCGCCGCGCCGGCTTTCTGGGTGCAGGGTGGAACTCATGCCGGGATGCAGGATTTCGATGCGATCCTGGCGAAAATGCCGGCCACGCCTTTGGGCAAGGGGGCGCGCCAGGGTGTCACAGCCAAGGATCGCGCCTTCTTCATTTACACCTCCGGCACCACCGGCCTGCCCAAGGCCGCGAATTTCAGCCATATGCGCATGCTGTTCATGATAACGGGCTTTATCGGCGCGCTGACGCCAGGCCGCCATGACCGGATCTACAATCCTCTGCCGCTCTATCATGCGACCGGCGGCGTCTGCGCCGTTGGCATCGTCTTCTTGTCCGGTGGGGCGATGATCCTGAAGCGCAAATTCTCACTGAATGAATTCTGGAATGACATCCACCGCTATGACGCAACCATGTTCGCCTATATCGGCGAGCTTTGCCGCTGGCTGCTCAACGCGCCGCCTGGACCGCATGAACGCGATCATCATATCCGCGTCATCACCGGCAATGGCCTCCGGCCCGAAATCTGGAAACGTTTCCAGGACCGCTTCGCCATTCCCCGCATCGTCGAATTCTATGGCGCCACCGAAGGCAATGTGGCGATGCTGAATTATGACGGCACCGTCGGCGCGGTCGGGCGGGTGCCAGATTATCTCGAATGGCTGCTGCCCACCCGGGTGGTGCGCTTCGACGTCGAGCGCGAGATGCCGGTGCGGGACGCGGACGGGCTTTGCGTCGAATGCGGGCCGGATGAAGCGGGCGAAGCCGTGGGCCGCATCTCGATGCGCGCCGGGCGCAATTTCGAGGGCTATACCAAGGCGGCGGATACCGAAAAGAAAATCCTGCACGATGTCTTCGCCAGGGGCGATGCCTGGTTTCGCACCGGCGACCTGATGCGGCGCGACGCGCATGGCTATTTCTATTTCGTCGACCGCATCGGCGATACGTTCCGCTGGAAGGGCGAGAATGTCGCGACCAGCGAAGTGGCCGAAGCGCTTTCGTCGATCCCGGGCATCCGGGAAGTCAACATTTACGGCGTCAAAGTTCCTGGCGCGGATGGCCGCGCCGGCATGGCGGCCCTGGTGGTGGATGGCGGCTTCGACATCACCGGACTGGCGGAGCGGCTTGAAAGCCATCTCGCAACCTATGCGCGGCCGGTGTTTCTGAGATTGCAGCCTCAGATTGAGGTGACCGCCACATTCAAGCAACGCAAGGTCGATCTGGTGCGGGAGGGCTTTGATCCATCCGCCATCGCCGATCCGCTATACTGGTTCGACCCCGAGACGCGCCGTTATGAAAGACTTGATGTGGCGCGCTATGCCGATATCGTGGAAGACCGGGTCAAGCTCTGACGCGCCGTCAGGTGTTTTTTCTTTTCATCGCGGTGTGAAGCGGCCAATGATTGTACGCGGTACTTCAAACGATTCGATTTTCCGGGACCTGCGATGGCGGACGCGCGCGATCCGATCGCTCGACTGAAAGAACAGATTAAAAAATCGGGCTGGGGCGTCGCGGTGGATGAAACCTTGTCATTCGTTCAGCCGGAACTGACAATTCTGTATGACATTTGGCGGGTCAAGGCCGATGCGCTGAAAGCGTTGCCGCGGCGCGAGGAACTCGACATCAGGCTGCTCAAGCCATTCCTGCGTCATGTCTCGGTGGTGGAGCGGGTCACGGTCGCGCCAGGCAAGACGGATTATCGCATCCGCCTGCAGGGTTCTTTCCTGGTGGAATTTTTCGGCAACCAGACCGGCAAACTGATGACGGACTCGGTGCCATCCGATCTGGCCGAACGCTGGGCCGGCGCCTATGACGCGCTGCTGGAAGCCCAGCGCCCCTTGCGGTTCCAAGGCACCTACAACCAGGAACGAATGGATTATCTGGTGGGTGAATCGCTGGCGGTGCCGCTCGGCCATGGCGGCGCGCCACCGGTCAGTATCTTGTCGGCAACCTATTACACGCGCCGTCGCGCATTCGAGCTTTAACCGAAATCCTTTGCCAGCGCGGCGCGGGTCTCGTCGCTCAGCACGGCCATATGGCCATAATTCCTGTGGCCGACGCCGATCACGACACGTTCCTTCCCGAAGCGCGCAATCAAATCCGGCGTCAGCTTAAAGCGCAGCCAATGCACCGAAGAGGTTTTGCCGTCGGGTGTGGTGCGGTCGTCATATTCGGTGGGCGTGGCCCCGATGCGCGTATCGCCGATCTCGATGAAGACGGTTTCCTCGATGCCACCCAGGGTCAGCAGGGTGGCATTGCGGCGATCGGCATCCTCGATCTCCAGCATCAGGGTGGCGATCAGCTCGTCGCCTTGAGGGATGAGGGGATTGTAGGCCTCCAACTCCCCCGCCAGCTGCTCGGCGCCGCCTTTCTCGATGCGCAGCATCTCGTGCACCTGCAGCCACATGGTCTGGTAATTCTCGAAATAAAATGTGGCGAAGGGGCCAACTTCGACCCGACGATGCCTCTTCAGCGCGATCGCCTCGCCGCGCAACTCGCCGCGCCGGGCGGCATAGTCGCGATCGGACAGAATATCGGCTTCGATGATCTTGCGGGCGGCAGCGGGCATGTCAGTCCTCGATCAATCCATAGGCGCGAGCCATGATTTGGATGGGATGTTCCGGTTCGCGCGCCGGGGTGTCGGTATGCGCGACAATGTGCTGGGCAGCGAGCGGACAATCCGACACGATGTGGCCGCGCTTTTGGGTGTTGGCGGCGCGAAATACCGGCCGGCCGACTTTGACGGCGACTTCGTGGGTGGGTTCGACCACGCCAAACGTGCCGCCATGGCCGGAGCAGCGCTCGATCACATCCACCGGCGTGCCGGGGATCAGCTTCAGCATCTCGGCGGCTTTCGGTCCCATATTCTGGGCACGGGCATGGCAGGCCAGATGCACGGTGACGCCTTCGGGCAGCGGAGACAGCCCGTCGGGCAGTCCCTGTTTCTTGGCCACGTCCACGACATATTCGTCGATGTCGAAGACATGGTCGGCGACGCGTTTGACGTCCGCATTATCGGGACAGATCAGCGCCCATTCGAATTTCAGCATCAAGCCGCAGGAAGCGGTGAGGGCGACGATGTCGTAGCCCTGGTCGATCAGCTTGGCCAATTCCTTCGACACTTTCGCGGCGTTCTCGGCCACGCGGGCGAGGTTGGCCTGTTCCAGGAACGGCATGCCGCAGCAGCCGGGATAGGAAACGACCGTCTCCACCCCAATGTGATTGAGTACGCTGCGTGCCGCCATGCCGGTGACGGGCCGGTTATAATTGACGAAGCAGGTGGCATAGAGCGCCGCCTTGCGCTTGCCAAACGCAGGCGCCGCCGGATTGGGATGAAGCGGCGCGCTCTTGTCGGCGGAAACAAAAGTGCGGCTGTGGAATTTCGGCAAACTCGCCTTGGGATCGATATGCGCGAGTTTTTCCATCACGGCGCGCATTGGCTTGTTGGATTTGTCCGATGCCCAATTGACGATGGGAGACGCGAAGCGGGCCAGGGTCCCGTTGCGATCCATCTCCGCCAACTGGCCCTGGGTGAAGTCCTTGTGGCCGCTGGCGGCCTCGGCGGCGCGATGACGCAGCATCAGATGCGGGAAATCCAGCATGAAGGGATGCGGCGGCACATAGGGGCACTTGGTCATGAAGCACATGTCGCAAAGCGTGCAGGCTTCGACGATGGGCTTGAAGTCTTCCGATTTCAGATGTTCGACATCCTCTTGCGGGCTGGAATCGATCAGGTCGAACAGGCGCGGAAAGGAATCGCAGAGATTGAAGCAGCGGCGGCAGCCATGGCAGATGTCGAAGACGCGCCGCATCTCCGCATCCAGCTTTACCGGATCGGTGAATTCCGGATCCTGCCAGCGAATGATCTCGCGAGTGGGTGCGTCGAGGCTACCTTCGCCTGTCATGGGAATCCAAAAAGTTGTGGGAAGAAGACAGCCGCGCGAAAGACTGAGATGCTTTCGCGCGGCTGCGTGGTCTGGAAAACTTATTTGCCCAGGCCGTCGAGTGCTTTCTGGAAGCGGCCGGCATGGCTCTTTTCGGCTTTCGCCAGGGTCTCGAACCAGTCGGCGATCTCCTCGAAGCCTTCTTGGCGCGCGGTCTTGGCCATGCCCGGATACATGTCGGTATATTCGTGGGTCTCGCCCACGATCGAGGCTTTCAGATTGGCGTCGGTAGCGCCGATCGGCTGGCCGGTGGCCGGGTCGCCCACTTCTTCCAGATATTCCAGATGGCCATGCGCGTGGCCGGTTTCGCCTTCGGCGGTGGAGCGGAACACGCTGGCGACATCGTTAAAGCCTTCGACATCGGCCTTCTGCGCGAAATAGAGATAGCGGCGATTGGCCTGGCTTTCGCCGGCGAAGGCCTCTTTGAGATTTTCCCAGGTCTTGGTGTTGTTCAGGGCTGGCATAGGGGGTCCTTTCTTGGAAATCCGGACATGACAATGGGCCCATCGACCGGGGCTGTCAACAGATTAGAATAATTCTAAAGAAGAATTTTGGGATGCCGGAAATTCGCCGAAAAGTCAGGCCCGTTTGACGCGGACCACCACATCCACCCGGTCCACTGTCATGCCCGCAGGCGGAGCGGGAACGCCGGCGACCCGGATGTCCTCGCCCGGAATGTCGATCAGGGTGCCTTCGGCCTCGAGGAAGAAATGCTGGTGATCGCCGGTATTGGTGTCGAAATAGCCCCGCGCCGCATCGACAATCACCTGGCGCAAAAGGCCGGCATGGGTGAATTGGTGCAAGGTGTTGTAGACCGTCGCCAGCGAGATTTTCAGGCCCAGGCCCGCCACTTCCTCATGCAGGTTTTCCGCCGTCACATGGCGGTCCGGGCCTTTGAACAAAAGGCTGGCCAGTTCCACCCGCTGGCGGGTCGGGCGCAGGCCGACGCCGCGCAGGCGCGCAATTGCCTTGCTGCTATCGCGGCTGGCTTTGCCCATCGGCCAAAAGTCCTGTTGCGGTGCGGCCTGTTTGGGCCCGCCAATCCTTGCTACAGTGAATCAAGCTATATGTTAGAATGTTTCTAATCAAGCCAAGGCAGAAAATCGTGGCAAACCGCCCTTTGACGGTGGTTCCGACACCCCATTTTAGGCTAAGGCGGTTCTCGGGGACATGCAGCCGATCAGGCTCTTGAAGGGACAGGACATTGGATACGCCGGTGAAGAGATCGAGTTTCGACATGGCGGGCCTTCTGGCTTGCGCGCGCGGCGAGTTGTTCGGACCGGGCAATGCACAACTCCCGCTGCCGCCGATGCTGATGTTCGACCGCATCACCTCGATCACCGAGACTGGCGGCGAAAACGGCAAGGGCGAAGTGGTCGCCGAATTCGATCTCAATCCCAATCTCTGGTTTTTCAAATGCCATTTCCAGGGCGATCCGGTGATGCCGGGGTGCCTAGGCCTTGATGCGCTCTGGCAGATGGTGGGCTTCTTCCTTGGCTGGATGGGCGGGCTGGGCAGGGGCCGGGCGCTGGGCGTGGATGAAGTAAAATTCACCGGCATGGTGCTGCCCACCGCCAAGAAGATCACCTACATCGTCAATCTCAAGCGCGTGGTCATGCGCAGATTGGTGCTTGGGATCGCCGACGGGATCATGAAAGTGGACGACAAAGTGATCTATGAGGCCAAGGGCCTGCGCGTCGGATTGTTCACCGACGCGGCGGCCGCGCTGGCAAAGGCATCCGCGGCGCCCGCTTCCGCATAAGATCATTTCGAGGATTGTCATGAGAAGAGTGGTCGTTACCGGCCTCGGCATCGTCTCGTCCATCGGCAACAATGCCGATGAAGTGACCGACAGTCTGCGTCATGCCAGATCGGGCATCGTTACCGCGGATGATTATGTGCGCCTGGGCTTTCGCTCTCAGATCCATGGCAGCCTGAAGATCGATCTCGATGCGGTGGTGGATCGCCGCGCCCGCCGGTTCCAGGGCGATGGCGCGGGTTATTGCTGGGTGGCGATGAACCAGGCGATCGCCGATGCCGGTTTGACGGAAAAGGATATTTCCACGCCGCGTACCGGATTGATCGTGGGTTCGGGCGGGCCTTCGACCAAGGCCATCGTCGCCGCCGCCGATATCGCGCGCGATCCCGCCAAGGGGCCCAAGCGGATCGGCCCCTTCGCCGTGCCCAAGGCGATGTCGTCCACCTGCAGCGCCAATCTCTCCACCTGGTTCAAGACCAAGGGGGTGAATTATTCGATCTCGTCCGCCTGCTCCACCTCCGCCAATTGCATCGGCAATGCGGCAGAGATGATCCAGTGGGGCAAGCAGGACATGATGTTCGCGGGCGGCGGCGAGGAACTGGACTGGACGCTCAGCGAATTGTTCGATGCGATGGGCGCGATGTCGTCCAAATTCAACGCCACGCCGCAAAAGGCTTCGCGCGCCTATGACAAGAATCGCGATGGCTTCGTGATTTCCGGCGGCGGCGGAATTTTGATCCTGGAAGAGTTGGAACACGCCAAGGCGCGCGGTGCGAAGATCTATGCCGAATTGTCGGGCTATGGCGCCACCGCCGATGGCGCCGACATGGTTGCGCCGTCGGGTGAGGGCGCGGTGCGCTGCATGCAGATGGCGCTGGCGAATGTGAAGGCGCCGGTGGATTACATCAATCCGCACGCCACTTCGACGCCGGTGGGCGACATTCCCGAGATCAACGCCATCCGCGAAGTGTTCGGTGCGAAAATGCCGCCGATCAGCGCCACCAAGTCATTGACCGGCCACAGCCAGGGCGCCGCCGGCGTGCATGAGGCGATCTACACGCTTTTGATGATGCAAAATGACTTCATCTGCGAGAGCGCCAATATCGAGGAACTCGATCCCGCTATCGAAGGCGCCAACATCGTGCGCAAGCGCATCGATAGCGTGAAAATCAATACCGCCCTGTCGAACTCCTTCGGCTTTGGCGGCACCAATGCGTCGCTGGTGTTTCAGCGGCTGGAAAAGTGATGTCCCACAATGGAACAGAAAACCCCGCGCGAGGACATCATGGCTGAAGTCAGAACGGGACTGATGGCGGGCAAGCGCGGCCTGATCATGGGCGTCGCCAATGATCATTCGATTGCCTGGGGCATTGCCCAGATGCTGGCGTCGCAAGGCGCGGAACTGGCTTTTACCTATCAAGGTGATGCGCAGGCAAAACGGCTCAGGCCCTTGGCCGAATCCATCGGCAGCAAGATCATCCTGCCCGGCGATGTCGAAAAGGATTCCGATCTCGATGCGGTGTTCGCGCGCCTGGAGAAGGACTGGGGCTCGCTCGATTTTCTGGTCCACGCCATCGCCTTTTCCGATGCCAAGGAATTGAAGGGCCGCTATGTCGACACCACGCGGGCCAATTTCCTAAAAAGCCTCGATGTTTCCTGCTATTCCTTCACCGCCGTGGCGCGCCGCGCCGCCAGCCTGATGACCAAGGGCGGCGCGATGGTGACCCTGACCTATCTCGGCGCCCAGCGCGTCATGCCCAATTACAATGTGATGGGCGTGGCCAAGGCGGCGCTGGAAGCGTCGGTGCGCTATCTCGCCGCCGATCTGGGCCGCGATGAAATCCGGGTTAATGCGATTTCCGCCGGGCCGATGCGCACCCTGGCCGGCAGCGCGGTGGGCGATGCCCGCATGGTGTTCAAATGGAACAAGAGCCATGCCCCGCTCAAGCGCTCGGTCGAACTTAACCATGTCGGCGGCGCGGCACTCTATTTGCTTAGCAGCCTCTCGGGCGGCGTCACCGGCGAAGTGCACTTCGTGGACGCCGGCTTCAACGTGGTCGGCATGCCGCCGACAGCGGATCTGAAGGGCTGGACGCCCCCGGAGAATGGCCATGACGAAACAGGCGCCGCATAAGTTAATACTCGCTATGTCGGCACTGCTGGTCCTGACGGGAACGGCCCATGCCGATTGGCAGGGCCAGATTTCGCCGCGTGATATCGATCGCCTCGCCCATCTGAATGACACGCGCGACGATGCCCTGAGCCAGGCCAGACAACGCGGCGGTTCGGGCGATTTTCGCGCCATCGAACAGAGCTTGCGGCCCGCATCGCATGCCGTGCCCGAACAGGCGCTTTACGGAAACTGGCGCTGCCGCCAGATCAAGCTGGGCGGCGCGACAGGTTATTATGTTTTCAGCTGGTTCAATTGCCACATCTCCAAAGTGAATGGCGGCATCTGGTTCGAGAAGAATGGTACCCAGCGCATGGCGGGGTATCTGTATCCCCAGGAAGGCATGTGGGTTTATCTCGGTGCGCAGAGCGCCAAGGGCGAACCCATTCACCGCTACTCCGGCCGCGCCGCTTCTGTCGGCGGCGCGATCAGTCCGGATGACCAGGTCGGCATTCTGGTCGGTATCGGCAACAATCATCTGCGCATCGACTTGCCAGAGCCCGCGACGCAGGAATCGGATTTCGACACGATTGAGCTTGTCCGCTAGTGAGCGGCGGCGTGCGGAACGCGCGTGAGCAGGTCCTGCGGACCTGCGAAAGCAAGCGAACGCCGCGAGCTTGAGCGAGCGGCCTGGCAGCAAGTTGGCCCGCTTGCCATTCTTGACCCTGTGCTAACATGCGAGAATGAAGCTCAATCAAGTCACCTTGCCGGCGCACGATCTTGGGCGCTGCATCACATTTTATGAAACGCTAGGATTCGTCCTGATCGTGCGGGACGATCATTATGCGCGGTTCGAGCTGCCGCCCGATCATGCGACCTTGTCGCTGGAACTGACCCGTGAAGCGGTCGGTCACGGGCCGCATGTCTATTTCGAATGCGACGATCTGGATGCGCGTGTCACCGCGTTGAAGGCCAAAGGCATCGTCTTTGACGGCGATCCGCAAGACAAAGGCTGGCTGTGGCGCGAAGCCTGGCTCAGCGACCCGGCGGGCAACCGGCTTTGTTTCTATTACGCCGGAGAAAACCGTCGCTTTCCGCCTTGGCGGATCGCGCCATAAAAAAATGCGGAGCCGGCATCGCCGGCTCCGCATCCACGTCATGGCGGTGTGAGGGGGCTATTTCGCCATGACTGTGATGGTTCCCACCATTTTGGGATGGATCGAGCAGATATATTTGTAGGTGCCCGGTGCGCTGAATTGGTGTGAGAATTTGTCTTTCTCATCCAGTGCCTGGGAGCGGAAGTCGCCGGTCAGGCTGACCACGGTGTGCGGCTCGCCATCGTCATTTTTCCAGGTGACGTTGGCGCCCGCCGGCACCGTGACATCCATCGGGTTGAACATGAACTTCTTGATGATGATGGTGTTGCTGTCCGCCGCGGCAGCGGAAGCGATGAACAGAAACATCGCTACGGGATAGGCAATCAAATTCTTGACGGAACGCATGACAAATCCTTTGTGAATCAAACAAGACTGGTGTCGGAGAGGGAGAGGTGATGCCGCAGCAGGCGGATGCTGGTGATGCCCAGCATGTGTTTCAGTCGATCGGCGGGCACCGTCAGGGGACCCGGTCCGTCACCGATACCCGCTTCGGGTTGGGGATAGGCGGTCGAGCGCGCGGTGTGGAAGGTGATGTTGCCTTCCACCTTCTGTATGATCTGATGAATGTGACCGTTCAAAACCGTCACCGAGCCGAAGCGGCGCAGATAGGACAAGGCTTCCTCGGCATCGCCGGTGCCCCAGCCCCAACTTTCCAGGATGGTCCACATTGGCATATGCGCGAACACGACGATGGGCGTGCTGCTGCTGCGCGCGGCCAGATCGTCCTTCAGCCAGGCGAGTTGGTCGGCGCCGAAGGCGCCCAGACCATTGGGCTTGAAGTTCATCACATTGACCAGGCCGATGAAATGCACGCCCTGATGATCGAAGCTGTAATAACCGCGATTGTCCGAGGCCTTGCCGAAGCGGGCGAAATATTCGGTGCCGGTGCCGTCGGTAACGTCATGCTCGCCGGGCACGATGTGAAGCTCGCCCGCGCGCAGGTCCATCATGAGCTGATTGGCGGTATCGAATTCCGCCGCCCGCGACAGATGGGTGATGTCGCCGGTGTGGATGGTCAATGCCGGCCGGGTTTTCATCGCATTGACCAGTTCGATGGTCTGTTTCAGCGTGCCGGCGACATCCGGATTGGCTTGCTTGTTGAAGCCGATATGGGTGTCGCTGATCTGCAGGAACAGCGGAATTCCGGACGCTTTCTTCATGGCGTCTTGCGCCAGGGCGACCGGCGTCAGGATGCCGCCGGACAAAGTGAACAGCGTCCCCGCGCCGCCAAAGGCAAGGCATTGCAGTGCGCCCCGGCGGGATGGGTTGAAATCGTCAGACATTCAGGACCTCGAGCTAAGTTTCGAGGCCTATACCGGTCGGGCGGGCGGTTTATTCCGTGGCTTCGGTTTTTTTTACCAGCGCCGCGAAAGTATCCAGTTCATCCGGCGCGACATCCGACACCGCGGCGAAGTCCAGACCATTCTGTTTCCAGAACAGGATGTGATAGCCGTCGCGCGAATTGTTGCGGGGCAGGGACGCGCCATGGTCCGCCCAGGCGAACAGATTGATGACATGCGCGCCATGGCGATAGACCACCACGGCGGCGCGCGTCCCGTGCACATAATCGGCGCGGCCGCCGACCAGGGTGAATCCTTCCGCCGGAAAGTCGTGCGCCGGCGGCGAGACATCGGCATGGCCCGCAAACCAGGGCTTGACGGTATGCCGGTCGGACGAGACCACATCGATCAGATGATTGCCCATCAACGAGCGCAGATGGGCTTCGGCCAGATCGTTCACCAACGGATCGGCGGGCATCAAAAGAAAGAAGGCAATGGTCGCGGCGATCGCCATTGCACCGCCGCCGCTGCCCGCGCCCAGCCAGAAGCCGGGTGCGCGCCGCACCGGCTTGGATTCCGCGTCCAGGGCGCGGCCGATTTTCGCCCGCAAGGCGGCCGGGGCGCGGTGATATTGCGCGCCGGCCAGCGCGGCTTTCAGATCCGCATGATCCGCCGCCATAGCCTGGCATTCAGCGCAATTTTCCAGATGATGCTCGGCCTTGAGGACATCGGCGGCGTCGAGCTCGCCGTCCAGATAGGCCTGGGTCTGAAGGATCTGGTCACAATTCATGGCCGGCCTCCGTCAATTTTGCCTTGAGCAATGCCCGGCCCCGTGCCAGCCGCGACATCACGGTACCGATTGGCGCGCCGGTTGCCGTGGCGATGTCGCGATACGACATTTCCTCCAGCTCCCTGAGGATCAGCACTTCCCGAAACTCCTGCGGCAAGGCAGTGATGGCCTGGTCCAGCCTGCGGCCATCGCCGGTCTGAATGGCATGGGCTTCCGGCGTCGGATCCGCAGCCACCACATCCATTCCGCCGTCTTCCCCCAAAGGCGCCGCCATGTGGCGCTTCTTTTGCTCCAGCGCCGAGCGATGGCAGTTGCGCACAATCGCCAGCAGCCAGGGCCGCACCGCCTCGCCGCGAAAACCATCGAAGCTGCGGAAGGCGCGCAGCATCGCGTCCTGCACGATATCATCCGCCTCCGCGCCGCCGCGGGTCAGCCAGCGCGCAAGATTGGTGGCCGCGTCGAGATGCGGCATCGCCATCGCTTCAAAGCGGTGGCGTTTCTCATCCATGACCGGGCCCGATCGCTGTCCCCATAAGGGCCGTTACAAAGGGCAATACCGGGCGGCTGCACATTTTATTCCCGGTTCCTGCAAATTCTTCAGTTTTTCGTCGCGGCGCGGGCAAAACGGTCGAACAGATAATGGCTGTCCATCGGTCCGGGCGAAGCTTCGGGGTGATACTGGACGCTGAAGACGTCCTTGCCTTCGACCGCGATGCCGCAATTGGTGCCGTCGAACAAGGAGACGTGGGTCTCCTTGACGCCCTTGGGCAGGGTGTCCCGGTCCACCGTGAAGCCGTGATTCATCGAGACGATCTCGACCTTGCCGGTCTCCAGATCCTTTACCGGATGATTGGCGCCATGATGGCCCTGGGCCATTTTTTTGGTCTTGGCGCCCAAGGACAGGCCAAGCATCTGATGGCCCAAGCAGATGCCGAATACCGGCACGCCGCGGTCCACCACACCCTTGATGGTGGGAATGGCATATTCGCCGGTCGCCGCCGGATCGCCCGGCCCGTTCGACAGCAGCACGCCATGCGGATCGTTGCGCAATACCTCGTCAAGGCTGGCATTGGCGGGCACCACGGTGATGTCGGCGCCCTTGCTGGCCAGCAGCCGCAGGATGTTCCGCTTGACGCCATAATCGATCACGGTGGCGCGCCAGCTGGTTTGCGCTTCGACGCCATAGCCCTTGTTCCAGGCCCATTCCGTCTGGTTCCATTTGTAAGTCTGGCGGGCGCTGACATCCTTGGCGAGATCCAGACCTTCCAGGCCGGGAAAGCTTTTGGCCTGTTTCAGCAATGAAGCATGATCGAGAGCACCGGCGCCCGCATTGGCGATCACGCCATGCGGCATGCCTTTTTCGCGGATCAGGTTGGTGAGGGCGCGGGTGTCGATCCCCGCCACGGCGGGGATGTTGTGCGACTTCAGCCAGCGATCGAGTGCGCCGAGGCTGCGGTAATTCGACGGATGTTCGGCATCGGCGCGCACGATCAACCCGCGCACCGCCGGGGTGACGGTCTCGATGTCCTCGGCATTGGTGCCGACAATTCCGATATGGGGAAAGGTGAAGGCGACGATCTGGCCGGCATAGGAAGGATCGGAGAGGATTTCCTGATACCCGGTCATGGCGGTGTTGAAGCAGACTTCGCCCACCGCCGCGCCCATCGCGCCGAACCCTGTGCCTTCAAAGAAAGTTCCGTCGGCCAACATCACGCCCCCGCGTGACAGCGGAGCGGGGGTCTGGGGTTGCGGCATGGGAGACGTCCTCGGATTTGCGCGAAAATAGGGATGCGGGGGCTTGGGGTCAACACGACGTCCGCACATATTACGTCTGCAATTTCAATGGGTTGCACTTATCCACGGATTCGCGTAGGTTCCATTCTTTCCAAAAGGGCAGATTCCATGTCGCTTCGCCTCAAGCTCAATGACGCGATGAAAGAGGCGATGAAGGCCAAAGACGCCAAGCGTCTGGGCACTTTGCGGCTGGTGCTGGCGGCCTTGAAGGACCGCGACATCGCGGCGCGCACCGAAACCAGCCGCGAGCTTCTGGGCGACGACGAAATCCTGTCGCTGATGGCCAAGATGATCAAACAGCGCGACGAATCCGCAGTCGCCTTTGACGCCGGCAACCGCCCGGAACTGGCGGCGGGCGAGCGCGAGGAAATCGCCATCATCCGCTCCTTCATGCCGGCCCAGATGGACGAAGCCGGGGTGCAGCAGGCAGCCAAAGCCGTCATTGCGGAACTGGGCGCCACCTCGATCAAGGACATGGGCAAGGTGATGGCGGCAATGAAGGAACGCTATGCCGGGCAGATGGATTTCGCCCGCGCCAGCGCCGTGGTGAAAGCTTGCTTGGGTCCGAGTGTAGCGAAGGACGCGTAGCGGCGGGGCTTTCCCCGCCGAAGGTGCCGAATCATGCACAGGCGCGGCATTTTTTCGTCTTCAATCCCCTGCAATTTGCACATCTTTTTCGGGAGTTTTCCCGTAAGATGGCGTCATGCGCTATGGCGAAGGATTGCTGGAAGAGATCCGGCGGCGGACCGATTTGGTCCAGCTTGTGGGACGCCGCGTCAAGCTGATCCGCAAGGGCCGGGTGATGTGGGGCTGCTGCCCCTTTCATGCCGAGAAATCCCCCAGCTTCAAGGTCGAGAATGAACGCCATGCCTATAAATGCTTCGGCTGCGGCGCGGGCGGCGATGCTTTCAAATGGCTGGTGGAAACCGAAGGCCTGAGTTTTCCCGAAGCGGTGGAGAAACTCGCCGGCGAAGCTGGGGTCGAACTTCCCAAATGGTCGCCCGACGACGAGGCGCGCGAGCAAAAGAAAAAATCGCTTTACGAAATCGTCGATCTGGCGGCGCAATTCTATGAAGCGCAGCTGCGCGAAAATGCCGGCCAGGAGGCGCGCAATTACTTGAAGCGCCGCGGGCTGGATGGCGCCGCCGCCAAGCAATTCCGCCTGGGATACGCGCCCGCATCCGGCCAGGCGCTGATCGAATTTTTGAAAACGAAAAACGTCACCCAGGACGATATGGTCGCTGCCGGCCTGGCGCGTCCCGCCGACGAAAATCGCGGCTTGCGTGATTTCTTTTTCAACCGGGTGATGTTCGCGATCGCCGATGGGCGGGGCCGGGTCATTGCCTTTGGCGGCCGGGCGCTGGAAGAAGACGCCAAGCCGAAATACATCAACAGCGGCGAGAATTCGCTCTTTTCCAAAGGCTTCAATCTTTACAATTTCGCCACCGCGCGCGCTGCCGCGATCAAGGCCGGCACCGTTCTGGTGGCGGAAGGTTATATGGATGTGATCGCGCTGGTGCGCGGCGGCTTTGCCCATGCCGTGGCGCCGCTGGGCACCGCGCTGACTTCGGATCAACTGCAGCTTTTGTGGAAGACCGCACCGGAACCCATCCTTGCTTTTGATGGCGATGCGGCCGGACAGAAGGCGGCGCTGCGTGCCGCGCATCTGGCGCTGCCGCAACTGAAGGCGGGATATTCACTGCGCTTTGCCTTTCTCCCGGCTGGAGAAGATCCCGACAGTTATCTCGCCAAGAGCGGGCCGCAGGCGATGCGCGTCTTGCTGGATGCGGCGCTGCCGCTTTCGGAAGTTCTGTGGCGGGCCGAAACCGAGGGGCGGGATTTTTCCACCCCCGAGCGCCGCGCCGGGCTCGAGCGGACGCTGACCGGCCTCACCGCCCAGATCGGCGATGCCAAGGTGGCGGATTACTACCGCCGCGATTTCGATCAAAAAATATTCGACAGCTTCAAGCGGCGGGTCCAGCAACCCCGCCAGGACAGGGGTCCGGCCTATCGGGGCCAGCCGTTCCGGGGTAAAAATCAGGGGCCGTTCCGCCCCCAGCCGGGCACCGCCGAGGCGGTATCCCCCGCCGTCAAGGCCAGTCTTTTGGCCCGGGCCGGTCAGGCCGGGCAGGCCCGGGAGGGGGCCCTGGCCCTCAAAGAAGTCGAGTTGGCCGGGCTGCTTTTGGAGAAACCTGCCCTGGCCCTGTCCCAAGGAGAGAAGCTGGCCGAGCTGGTCTTCCGCGATCCCTCGCTTGACAGGCTGCGCCACGAACTTTTAAACCTCGCGGCCTCCGGCTCAAGCCTTGAAAAAGCGCCGGTTTTGAACCATTTCATGCGCCTGGGAATGGCTGAATTGTTGGCGCGTCTGGGCGCCACATCCAAGCCCGGTGCCCCAATACCGGAATCCATGCCGGAGGACGAGACAGAAGCCCGTTTCCTGCGCGCCGCGGCGGATTTCCGCGCGATGGCGGAAGGAGAACCGGAACGCGACCGCGCCCTCAGGCGCTTTGCTGCCGAAGGCAGCGAGGAAGCCTGGCACGAGGCGCGGCGTTTGCTTCGGTCGTCCCACGAATAACGCGGACTTTCCGCGTTACTAACTCAAGCGCCCCTATTATAGGGGACATAGGATAGCAAAGCCGTGGTGAGTAAAACCGCCTTGACCAAGAAAGCGGCCAAATCGGCAGGCAAGCCGGCCAAGAAGCAGGCCGCCAAACCTGCCTCCGCCAAAACCGCCGCCGTGAAGAAATCGGCCAAGCCGGCGCCCAAGCCGTCCAAGCCCGTCAAGCCGGTGAAGCATGCCGCCAAGCCGGTGAAGCCGGTCAAGAGCGTGCCGGTCAAAGCCAAGACCAAGCATGAACCCGAAGTGAAGGGCAAAAAGGCATTGGCGGCGAAAGCCGATGCCAAGACTCTCAAGCCCGTCGCGCCGACCCTGGTCATAAAGCCGGTCACCAAGATCGCGCCGAAAAAGCCCGGCGAAAACGAAACCCCTGGCGACGCCGACAGTCCGCTGCTGGATATGTCCGATGTCGGCGTGCGCAAGATGATCGCGCGCGCCAAGCAGCGGGGCTATGTCACCTATGACGAACTGAACAAAGTGCTGCCCTCCGACAAGACATCGTCGGAGCAGATCGAAGACACGATGGCGATGCTCAACGAGATGGGCATCAATGTCATCGAGAGCGAAGAAGCCGAGGAAGGCGCGGAGGAAAATCTTCCCGCCGTCGCCGAAAGCGGCAGCAAGGCGCTCGCCACCACCGCGAAATCCGGCGAGCAATATGACCGCACCGACGATCCGGTCCGCATGTATCTGCGCGAAATGGGATCGGTCGAGCTTCTGTCGCGCGAAGGTGAAATCGCCATCGCCAAGCGCATCGAGGCTGGCCGCGAGCTGATGATCGGCGCCCTGTGCGAAAGCCCGCTGACCTTCGAGGCGCTCACCGTATGGCGCGACGAATTGAACGAAGGCAAGGTGCTGCTGCGCGACATCATCGATCTGGAAGCCATGTATGGCGCCGGACCCGATGGCTCGCCCGCGCCGGTGCCCCCGCCGGTCGGTCCCGACGGCAAGCCGCTGGCGCATGCGCCTGCCGAATTCAAGGCGCCGGAATTCAAGAAGCCCGAACCGCCCAAGCCCGCACCCGCTCCGGTCCCGAAAGTGGAAGGCGAAGGCGGCGAGGGTGGCGAAGCCGCCGTGTCCGCCGATGGCGCGGCCGATGGCGATGATTTCGACGACGAAGGCAATCTGCCCTTGTCGGCGATGGAAGCGGCGCTGAAGCCGCAAGTGCTCGAAGCGCTGGACAATATCGCCGGCCTCTACAAGAAACTGGGCAAGCTGCAAGACGCTTCGGTCGAAGCGGCGCTGGGCGCCGACGAGCTGTCCACCGGCCAGGAACGCCGCTTCAAGAAGCTGCGCAGCGAGACGATGGACCTCGTCAAATCGCTCAAGCTCAACAACAACCGCATCGAAGCCCTGGTCGACCAGATGTACGGCATCAACCGCCGCCTGGTGTCGCTGGAAGGCCGGCTGCTGCGCCTGGCCGAAGCCCATGGCGTGGAGCGGGCCGAATTCCTCAAGCAATATTTCGGCAACGAGCTCGATCCCAATTGGGCGCGCCGCGTCGGCCGCCTGACCGGCATCGGCTGGCATGACTTCGTCACCGAGGAACGCGACAAGATCCGCGACCTGCGCGAAGACATCCAGGCGCTGGCGCAGGAGACGCGCCAGTCGGTCTCGGAATTCCGCCGCAATGTCCAGACGGTGCAGAAAGGCGAGCGCGAATCCGGCGTCGCCAAGAAGGAGATGATCGAGGCCAATCTGCGGCTGGTGATCTCCATTGCCAAGAAATACACCAATCGCGGCCTGCAATTCCTCGACTTGATTCAGGAAGGCAATATCGGCCTGATGAAGGCGGTCGATAAATTCGAATATCGCCGCGGCTACAAATTCTCCACCTATGCGACCTGGTGGATTCGCCAGGCCATCACCCGCTCCATCGCCGATCAGGCCCGCACCATCCGCATCCCGGTGC
>CAIUCH010000036.1 GCA_903897605.1 uncultured Alphaproteobacteria bacterium | reverse complement strand
GGCGAAGCGATCTACTTCGATGTCGTCGTGCGCGATGAGACTCTGCGCGATGTGGCCTGGAGCTATCCCGATCCGAGCTCGGCCTTCCGATCGTTGCGCGATCACGTGGCCTTTTACGCATGGCCTTTCGACGGCTGCTTCGTCGATGACGAGCGCGTGACGCCGCAACCCGGGAATTTTTATGGCGGGTGGATCTCTTCCGATGTCGCCGGCCCTTTCAAAGGAGCGCCAGGCACCAGCTTCTGGTGACGATCGGGCAGTCGGCGAGGTGGCGATGGCACGATATCGTCGACGCCCGGTTATGCTTGCGGCGACCCCACCGAATTTAAACGCCACACGGCGAAATTCAGCGCGGTGGCAAACGCAACCCACGCAAAGTAGGGCACGAGTAGCAACGCGGCGACCACGTGGATCGGGTAGAAAAGCACGATGGTCGCGATGATGGACACCCAGACCAGAACGATATCGATGAAACCGAGATCGGGGCGGTGCAGGCCAAAGAAGAGAGGTGACCACGCGGCGTTGAGAATCAACTGCGAGGCATAGACCGCCAAGGGCAAGCCGGCGCCCGCGAAGCCGGCTTTCCGCCAGATCAGCCACCCGGCTACCGCAATCATCAAATAGAGGGCGGTCCAGACCGGGGCGAAAAGCCGGTTCGGCGGCCGCCAGGACGGCTTCTTTAGTCGCTCGTACCATTCGCCGGGGCGAAACAACGCGCCCGTGAGCGCCGCGAGGAAACAGGCGGCAACGAAGCAAGCGAGCCCAATGATCGAAGCAAAATTCATCTAGTCACATCTCCATCCCCAGGTGGTCCGCGACGGTGAAGATGTCCTTGTCGCCCCGGCCGCAGAGATTCATCAGCACGATGCCGCCCTTTCCCACCGCGCGCGCGATCTCGCCGATGCGGGCCAGCGCGTGGGCCGGTTCCAGCGCCGGGATGATGCCTTCGAGTTTGCAGCAGAGCTGGAAGGCGTCCAGCGCCTCCTCGTCGGTCGATGAGACATACTGCGCCCTGCCCACATCATGCAGCCAGGCGTGTTCGGGGCCGATTCCCGGATAGTCGAGCCCGGCTGATATGGAGTGGGCGTCGATGATTTGGCCGTCGTCGTCCTGCAACAGATAAGTCTTGTTTCCGTGGAGCACGCCTGGGCGTCCGCCGGACAACGAAGCGGCATGCTTATCGGTCGCCAAGCCGTGACCCGCCGCTTCGACCCCAATGAGCCGGACGCCCTCGTCCGCCAGGAAGGGGTGGAACAAGCCGATGGCGTTGGAGCCGCCGCCGATGCAGGCCACCACGGCGTCCGGCAGTCGACCCTCCGCCTCCAGTATCTGCGCCCGCGCCTCCGTCCCGATCACGCTCTGAAAGTCGCGGACCATGACCGGATAGGGGTGTGGGCCTGCCGCAGTTCCGATGATGTAGTAGGTGTCGTGAATGTTTGTGACCCAGTCACGCAACGCCTCGTTCATGGCGTCCTTGAGCGTGCCATTCCCCGCCGTCACTGGCCGGATCTCCGCGCCGAGCAGGTTCATGCGGAAGACGTTGGGCTTTTGCCGCTCCACATCGAGCGAGCCCATGTAGACGATGCAGGGGTAGCCGAAGCGGGCGCAGACGGTAGCAGAGGCCACCCCGTGCTGACCCGCGCCGGTCTCGGCGATGATCCGGGTCTTGCCCATGCGCTTGGCCAGCAGGATTTGGCCCATGCAGTTGTTGATCTTGTGCGCGCCGGTGTGATTGAGCTCGTCCCGCTTGAAGTAGACCTTGGCGCCGCCGAAGTGCGCCGTCAGGCGCTCGGCGAAATAGAGTGGGCTGGGACGGCCTACATAGTGCTTCAGGAAACCGGCGAGCTCGGTCTGGAAGGCCGGGTCGGACTTGGCTGCGCGGTAGGCGGCGTCCAATTCGTATACCAGCGGCATCAGGGTTTCTGGCACATAGCGGCCGCCGAAATCGCCGAAGCGGCCGTCCGCGTCGGGATAGGCCGCGTAGTCGTTGGGTCTCAGGGGCACGTTCACTAGAAACTCCTCATTGTTCGGCGGCGGCGGTTTCAGAGGCATAATAATTGATCATGAGGATCGAAAATCCAGCGTAAGTTACCACCAAACTGGCGGTCAGCCACGCCGCTGCCAAAACACGGCCCACGAGATTGGGTGGACGAAAGAGCGCAAAATAGCCGAGCGCTAATACTGGCATAGCGATGGCCATAATGAGCCGCCGCCGGGTTGGCAACGTATCACTTAAAGAACCTATGAATGGATCGACGACCATGTCGAGGCTGCGCAAGGAGAGAAGAACTATTCCGATAGCCGCAAGACCGAGCGGCGTTAGGTTGGAATAAAGATTTGGCACATGGATGTAGAGCGGTAGACATGCGAAGGCGAGCGGAACTCCGAGCGCTGCGTACCGGGCATAACCCAGGGCGGAATGGGTCTGCCTTTCAGTGTCCATTAAGCCTCATCGGAACAGCAAGATGGTTTTGCTATGGGGCCAGACGGAATCATGGATCTCACCGTAGATGGCTTCAATTGGTAGGAGTGACGACTACGCCAATCGTAATTCGCCGCGATTGTTTATTTCGATCGATACAGCGCCTTCACGGCGTTCAACGTTCCTGCGACATGCTGGTCGGGATCAAAGTTGCTATAGGCGAAAGCTATCTTGCCATCTGGCGCGACAACATAAGAGGTCCTATCGGCATACGGAGTGAGAAAGCCGAGGGCCGCATCATAGCTTTTCATGATGTGTCGGTCGCTATCGGCAGCCACAGGAAACTTACTTTGACATTCGCTCACCGAGAATTTGTCTAGGGTTGCGATATCGTCATGGCTGACCCCTATTACACTTGCACCGGCAGCCTGGTATTCGGGCATCGCGACAGCAAAGTCATGGGCCTCGATTGTGCACCCTTTTGTGAAAGCGGCCGGATAGAAATAGACGACGACTGGACCTTTCTTCAGCGCGTCCTTCAGTTTGAAAGTAAACTCCTTTCCGCCGAGCGTGGCCGGTGCGGTAAATTCAGGTGCGGCATCCCCAACCTTAAGCGCGGCAAGCGCAGGGCCTGTGATCCCTACGATGAGTATGGCGGCAAAAAACGTTTTCATATTCCACCTTGCGCGTCGAGAACAAAATTATACGTTAAATGGTTCAGTTCGGATCACAATTCTGGAGCTAGGCCGGAATCAATATTTCCTGCACAATTGGATTAGATAAGGAGGGATATCGGCGAGCATGTCACCGTCAAGCTGACCGTGCGCCAATGGCTAGGAAGTGTGGGCGCGAAGGCCCTGTACATCGAGCCCGGAAGCCCTTGGGAGAATGGCTACTGTGAAAGCTTCAATGGCAAGCTACGCGATGAGCTGCTCAACGGCGAAATCTTCTACAGCCTCAAGGAAGCCAAGGTCGTCATCGAGCAATGGCGCAAGCACCACAACACTGTCCGACCCCATCCATCGCGCGGACACCGATCGCCAGCGCCCCTGACCTTTGCTCCGGCTATGTCCCATCTGGATCAGGCTCCAGCAATGCAATAGTCTCTCTATGCCGATGGTACAAATTATCCGTCAGGTCACTCAAGGCGATCAGACCGAATTCGTCCCTTAGCTAAAAACCCAATCCTGTCTCACAGGCTCTGACAGCAGACAAAGCAAGCCGGCAATGACGGCTGCGATCAGCATGGGATCACAATGGTCCGTTTCATGTCCCTACCCGTAAGGCGCACTGGCGCTATCGCAGAAGCTTTAGAACCGCCAGACTCCCCGTGCTAGCAGCTGTTGCCGTCAGTACCGTTCCCCATGCCATATCGATAAGTGAGACCCGCAAAGACCACACTTTCAACGTCGCGAGATTGGTGAGGTCGTAGGTGGCATAGGCAAAAAACCCAAACAGCGCGCCATAAAGCGCCGCCAACTTCCAATCGCCATTGATGAGCGACGGCCGGACCGCGAAAATTAAAATTCCTACGATGTAAAGAAGGTAAAACGCGACGGCGGCAGTCAAGTTTGGGCTGTCCGAGAGCATGCCGGGCAAATTACCGCGATATACCAGGCCCACCATGGTGCTCAGCCACGCAAAATCCAGCACCGCCATGACAATGGCGCAACTCACATAGGCAACCAGATAGTCCCGCATGAAATCCTCCCCATTTGCTTTTTAATACGTGCGGGATCGTGTGTCGGATCTCCTGATCCAAATGCGCTCTGGTACCGTAAAAGTGCGACAGGGGGACAGGCATGGCCAGGATTGCGATTGTCGGCACGGGGATTGCGGGACTTGGCAGCGCCTATTTGCTTCATCCCGAGCATGAAATCACCGTCTACGAAAAGGCGGATCGCGTTGGCGGCCACAGCCGCACCGTCACCGTGGATTATGACGGGGTGCGAATTGCCGTCGATACCGGCTTCATCGTTTTCAATCCCCGCAATTACCCCTATCTGACACGCCTTTTCACGCAGCTCGGCGTGACCAGTCATGCCAGCGACATGACCTTTGGTGCCTCGATCCGGGACGGCTGGCTGGAATGGGGCGCCCGGGACGCCAATGCCTTTTTCGGACAGCGGCGTAATCTGCTGCGGCCTCAGTTCGGGCGATTGATGCGCGATGTGCTGCGTTTCAATGCGAAAGCCGAAGCAACGGTGGAACGCCATCCGGATTTGACGCTGCAAGGGTTGATGGACCGGCTGGGACTGGGGGCCTGGTTCCAGCGCTATTATCTGTTGCCCATGTCTGGCGCGATCTGGAGCTGCCCGCCGTCCGAGATGCTGGACTTTCCGGCCCGCACCCTGGTGCGCTTCTTTGCAAATCATCATCTGCTGACGGTACGCAACCAGCCACGCTGGTACAGCGTGCAAGGCGGCTCCCAGGAATATGTGCAGCGGCTGATAGCCCCTTTCGCGCACCGTATACGCGTCGGCTGCGGTGTGGCGTCGGTCACGCGCCCGTCGTCGGGACCGGAGGCCGGAAAGGTTCAAATCCGCGATACGCAGGGCGGCACGGCAACCTATGACCGGGTGGTGATGGCGTGTCATGGCGACCAGGCGCTGGCGCTGCTGGCCGATCCTGATGCGCGCGAGGCCGCCGCCCTGTCGGCGTTTCGCTATCAGAAGAACATGGCGATTCTGCACCGGGACGCCCAGCTGATGCCCAAGCGCCGCCGCTGCTGGTCAAGCTGGGTCTACACGTCGGACGGCAATTTCCGCCATCCCAAGATCGCCGTCACCTACTGGATGAACCAGCTACAGGGCATTGACGACAAGTATCCCCTGTTCGTCAGCCTCAATCCGCAGCGCGAAATTCCCCCGGAGCTGATCTTCGACCAGACACTGTTCGACCACCCCGTGTTCGACGCCGGCGCCATCGCCGCCCAGCACCAGATCGCGTCGCTGCAAGGAGACCGCAACACTTGGTTCGCGGGCGCCCATCTGGGCCATGGCTTCCATGAAGACGGTCTTGCAAGCGCCGTGCGAGTGGCACGGTCCATGGGATGCGCTATTCCCTGGGACGAGGCCGCGCCGCATGAAACGCCATGGCAAAGGCCCCACAGCGCCCCGGTCTTGGCCATCGGTGCCGGCGCTGTGCCGGCGCGCTCCGAACTGTTTTGATCGGCTTTTGAATATCGGCCTGCTCTGTGCAGGAAAACAGGATTCCAGAGATGCTTTCCTCTTTCATCGAGAAACATTGGCGCATGGCGATCGGCTCATTGGAATGTGGGACGCTGGAATTCGTGTCGCCAAACGGCGAAATTACCATCTGCCGAGGGCAAAAGCCCGGTCCGCGAGCGCAATTCCGGATTCATAGCTGGGATGTACTGCGCCGGATCATGGCGCGCGGCGATATCGGGCTGGGCGAGGAATATATTGCTGGCAGCTGGGACAGCGACAACGTCTCGGACCTGCTCAGCCTGTCGCTGCGCAACCTGAACAGTTTCGAGAAATTCTCGGACGGAAATTTCATAAACCGCCTGGGATTTGTCATCAACAATGCCCTGGTGCGGCGCAATTCCCTCACCGGCGCTGCCCGCAACATCAAGGACCATTACGACGTCGGAAATGACTTTTATTCTCTCTGGCTGGACCGGAGTATGACCTATTCCTCGGCGCTGTATGCCGGGACCGACGATCTCGACCAAGCACAACAGAAGAAGTATGCGCGCATCCTATCGAGGATCGGCCAGCCCCGCGCCTCGATACTGGAGATCGGCTGCGGCTGGGGCGGGTTCGCGGAACGGGCAGCCGCGGATGGGCACAATGTCACCGGCGTGACCATATCGCCTGCGCAGCACAAATTTGCCAGCGAACGTCTGAAAGGGGCGGGAAACATAAGACTTGAGGATTATCGCAAATCGAGCGGTACCTTCGACGCCGTCGTCTCCATAGAAATGTTCGAAGCGGTCGGCGAACGCTATTGGCCGTCCTATTTCGCGGTCCTAGCACAGCGGCTGAGGCGTGGCGGGCGCGCCGTCATTCAGACCATCACCATCCGCGACGAACTATTCGACGCCTATCGCGCCCGCGGAGATTTTCTGCGCCATTATGTCTTCCCAGGTGGCATGCTGCCAAGTTTGGCGCGGTTCTGCGAGGAAGCGGACAAAGTCGGCCTGAAATGCGCTGGGGTCTTCAGCTTCGGGACGGATTATGCTCGCACCTTGCGCGAATGGCTGAGCCGAATGCAGGCCCAGGAGGGTGCCATCCGGGCACTCGGGCACGACCAGAAATTCCTGCGCAACTGGGAATTCTATCTCGGCATCTGTGCCGCGGCGTTCGAGGTCGGGCGAACGAATGTGGTACAGATCGAATTGATCAACAACTGAAGCCGTTAAGATCGATGTAGCAATGCGACCATCACGTGATAAAGCGCCTTTGGTAAGACTCCGATTGAAAGCGCTGGAAAACAGGCGCGCCTAACCTTCCAAGGAAAATACATGGCGGCCAATGCTCAATGAAAAGATAGGGCGCGCATTTTAATGACGTCAGCGAGATCAAGTTGTGGGCCCGATGTGAAAAATCCCGAGCGATTCCAATGAAATAGTACTGCGTAGCACGCCGTTAAATTGCGGGGCCATCTGGATGCGTGAAAGTCATATAATTAATTCCAACGGACGCTATGCCCGTTATGCCGCGTTGGGAGCACCGCTGGCTTTTGCTAGTCTGCCACTCTACCTGCATGTGCCCAGCCTGTATTCATCAGCAACCCCGCTCAATCTCGCGTCAATCGGGATTATTCTTCTAGCCGTACGCAGTATCGACATGGTTGTCGATCCGTTCATCGGAAGTTTGAGCGACGTCTTTCAAAACCATCGCCGATCTATAATGGCGGCGGCGGTACCGATATTGGCGCTTGGCTATTTTGCGCTCTTCAACCCTCCCCAAGGCATGGACCGGGGACCCACGACTCTATGGCTTACCGCAAGTCTCATCGTCACATATGCTGGATTTTCCATTCTCATGATAAATTACTACGCCATGGGAGTCGGGTTGGCGAGCGCTCCTCACGAACATACGCGGGTCGCGCTTTGGCGCGAAGGCGCGATGCTGATCGGCGTGCTTGCAGCATCCGTACTTCCCACAATGCTTATGAACACGATCCCGTTAAGGGATGCGTATGAACTCAACGCGCTAATCCTGGCCGCATTGCTGGCGATTTCCGCATTCTGGACGCTTACGATGCGTGACATTCGTCATACGCCAGTGGTCGCCCGCACCCTCCCCTTTCACCTTCTAAAAAATCGTCGACTTCGCTCAGCCCTGTTCATCGTCATCATCAACGCGCCGCCCCTAGCCATCACATCGACATTATTTCTGTTTTATACATCAGACGTGCTGGGGGCCGCCAATCAGTCGGGCCTCATGCTAGGGCTTTATTTTCTGAGTGCGGTTTTTGGCATGCCCATGTGGTCTCGCCTAAGCGTCACCTTCGGGAAGACAAAAACTCTTATTCTCTCGATGCTGGCATCGATCGGTTGCTTTATTTGGGCGGCATTTCTTGGCCGAGGCGATTCCTTTCCTTTCTACATCATTTGCTTACTCTCGGGCATGACCCTTGGCGCAGATACTGTCCTGCTGCCATCGATCTTTGCTGAAGAGCTTGGCACGGCAAAGGCCGAACTGGGAGCGGGATTCGGATGGTGGAATTTCTTGAACAAAGCTGCACTTGCTATCGCAGCTGGCATCGCGCTGCCATTGCTTGCCGCGGGCGGTTATCGTCCAGGGACTTCAAACACCCCGGGCGCATTGGCACTCTTGTCCGCCAGTTACGCGCTGCTTCCATGCGCCTGCAAAATATTCGCCGCCGCGGCGCTCTACTTCAGCCCGCTCGTGCAAAAGCCCAGGCCTCAATTACCATCGTCAAAAAATGCCGGAAACAAGCAATGAGTGACCAGGTCTGGCTGATCGGCGCGAGCGAAGGTATCGGTGCTTCACTTGCTCGCCGCTTGGCCAAAGAAGGATATGTGATCGCGCTGAGCTCGCGCAATGAAGAGCGACTGGAAGCGCTGAAATCCGAGCTTGACGGCGCTGGACATCTAGTCGCGCCACTTGATGTAAGCGACACCAACTCAATCATCGACGCTTGGTCGACTATAAAAAAATGGTGGGATACCCCCGGCGGGCGACAAATCTTTGTCTACAACGCCGGCGCATACGAACCCATTGGCGCAGCGCAGTTCGATTTGAAATCCATAGAGCAGATGTTGGACGTCAACCTGACCGGTGCAATTCGGTCGCTCTCTTGCATAATGCCCCTGTTTATCGAACGTAACGCCGGTCATATCGTTTTGGTGGGCAGCCTCGCTGGCTATCGCGGCCTGCCCAACGCCTTGGGATATGGCGCAAGCAAAGCGGCCATCAATCATCTTGGCGAAAATCTTAAACTGGACTTGGCCTACACAAAGATAAAAGTTCAGCTGGTATGTCCGGGATTTGTGAGAACGCGGCTGACAGACAAGAATCACTTTTCCATGCCTTTTTTGCTCTCTGCTGATACAGCTGCCGATCATATCGTCAATGGCCTGGGCCAAAACAGGTTCGAAATTCGCTTTCCCTGGCAAATGGCGATGATCTTCGGTTTTCTGAAGATACTTCCGAACCGGATTTATTTCTGGCTGGCACGCCATTTGGGCTGAGCAGAGTTTTTGAGTAGATTTTGTGCTTCGCACAAAGCGGTGTTTTTTGCTCCGGCGTTGAGTGTTTTATCGGAATTTGAACCTTGCGCCGGGCGTCGATCGATCTCTTGTCGACCAGACCCGCGTCATAAACTCGGAGCGACGCATTGGATATGGGGAGTTCGGCATTACACCGGCATGATCGTTCATGCCGCCGTAGACCCTTGCCCCGTTGTCTCAGCCGGAGCCTACAGCGAGCCGGTCGCGCCGCGCCGGACCCCGCGCAAGAATGCGCTCAACGGTCGATTTTGTCGGACTCGAATTTAAATGAGCGCTTGTCGAAGTTGGTCTTGGTGCCCGGGCCATACCATTTGAAGAAGATCTTTTCGGCTTGACCGGACTTTTCGAGCGCACGTAACGAGTCATCAATTGCGGTCTTAACGCCGTTCTCACCCTTCCTGATGCCCAGGGCCAATGGCTCAACGCTCACTTTGGTTGGAAGGATTGCGTAATCCTTCCTGGCGGCGCCGAGATTGGCGTAGTCGCTTACCAGCGAGGTCTCATCGGCGACGTAGCCTACGCCCTCGCCATGCTGCAGCGCCAAGACGGCCTGCTGTGTCGTATCAACGTTGACAATTTCGACATTCGGCACCGCCTTGCGGATATTAGGTTCCTCCGTGCCGCCCTTAACGGCCAGCACTTTCTTTCCGGCGAGGTCCGGCAAGTCTTTTACGTTACTAGCGGTCTTAACCAATACCTTCTGACCGGTCACCAAAGTCGTCAGTGAGAAGTCGACTTGTGCCTCTCGTTGCCCGTTATGCGTCAGCGAGGCGGCCAAGATGTCGACGCCTCCCTGTTGCAACGCGGGGATGCGCGCTGCCGATGACACGAGTTTGAACACGGGTTTGACGCCAATCGCCTTCGCAACCCCTTTCGCAATGTCAACCTCATAGCCGACCATTTCGCCTGTTTTCGGATCGACGAAGCTGTTAGGCGCGACCCCCATCACGCCAATGATAATTTCGCCTTTCTGCTTAATTTCGGCCAACTGATCGGCATGCACCGCACCGGCAAAGCAAATGCATGCAGCGAAGACTGGAACTGCCAAACGGAGATGCATATTATTTCCTCCTGCGTAAGATATCGTGCAAAAACGACGATCTGTGATGGTCTGTTGAAGTGGGCATCCCGATTGGATAGTCCCCAACCGGGATGAATCATGACTGCCCTTTTGAAACCGGGGCTCCTTCTTGTTGATCAGTGCACCACATCTCTCCGACACATTCGGGATCGTCTTGGCCGGCGTAATGGCTGTGATGATCTGGGGGTGAAAGTCGTGACGACTACATGTTAACGAGGCAGGGATTGAGGTCAGCATGACCGTGCGCATGGCCGAACGCAAATATTTACTTCCGTAACTAAGGGCCAGAAAAGACTAGCTTTTAGCCTTCACGCGACTTTTGGGGTCGCCTTGAAGGGCACGATATTGGAGGCGTCATAGGGTTGGCCATAGAACCCGGCCCACACCTGCATTTGGAGCCCGGGCAATAGCGGTAGTCAGGCGCAGGCCGACGCCAAGAACAAGTGTCTGAAGGGCGGCAGCAAAAATAGCGAGGTCGAGGTATTGACCTGCATGGCGTTTTTTGTACCAGGCGTAATGTTAGAAACTGGTATGGAAAGGACGTGATGCATGGCGAAGAAGCGGTTTAGCGCGGAACAGATCGTGGCTTTGCTACGCCAGATTGAAGTTGGCCTTGCGCAGGGAAAAACGATTT
>CAIUCH010000035.1 GCA_903897605.1 uncultured Alphaproteobacteria bacterium | reverse complement strand
GCGATCAATTCCTTGCCGGCGCCGCTTTCGCCTTCGATCAGGATCGGAATGTCGGACTGTGCCGCACGGGCGCCCAGGCGGAACACTTGTTTCATTTCCGGCGAATCGGCGATCAGGTCCTCGAAGGTGAGGCGATTGTCGGTTTTCTTCTTCAGCTGCTTCACTTCGCCGGACAAGGTGCCGATCTTGAGCTGGTTGCGGATCGAGACCGCGATGCGTTCGGGACTGGCAGGCTTGACCAGGAAGTCATTGGCGCCGGCACGCATCGCCTCGACGGCGGAATCGATGCCGCCCTTGGCGGTCAGCACGATCACCGGCAGGTCGGGATTGGTGGGACGCAGCTTGGCGAGAACGTCCAGCCCGCCCATGTCGGGCATCACCAAGTCGAGCAGCATCAGGGTAATCTGTTCGCCGCGCACGCCGTTGATGAGATCCAGCGCGGGCTGGCCGCCCGGCGCGGTCACCACCGTCATGCCGCTGCGGGTGATCGCGGCTTCCAACAGGCGGCGCTGTACCGGATCATCGTCAACGACAAGAATTGTCTGCGCCATAGCTTTTTCCCGAACTGGAACGGGCGCATTGTGACCGGGCCAAGTAAATGGCGCGTTTAAGGCTGTCCTTCTGCGGCACAGACCGCGCTATGCTTAAGAAAAGCTGAATTCCGCCAAATGCCTGGAAAATCATGATGTCCGATATGCCGATCGCGCCGCCGGTTGCAGGCCTTGATCCCGAAACCGAAAAGCAATTGTTCAATCTTAAGGCCAATCAAGGCCAGCTTGCCGGTCTCGCCGGTTCGCCGCCGCCCGCGCCGCGCTGGTTCGCCGACGCCACCTTGCATCCGCCGGAGAGCCACTTCGTCACGGTCAAAGGTGCGCGCATCCATTATCTGCGCTGGGGCGATGCGGCCAAGCCCGGCATTCTTCTGGTGCATGGCAATGCCGCGCATGCCTATTGGTGGAGTTTCATCGCACCCTATCTGGCGCGCGATTATCACATCGCGGCAATGGACCTGTCGGGCATGGGCGACAGTGATTGGCGCGCCGCGCATGGCGAGGCGGGCGGATATTCCATGGCGCAGTTCGCGGAAGAAGAATTCGCGGTCCTGGAAGATGCCGGCATGTTCAAAGCGGCCAAACCGCCCCTCATCGTGGCCCATTCCTTTGGCGGCTTTGTCACCATGCAGGCAGCGGCGCAATGGGGCGCGCGGCTGGGCGGAATCGTCATCATCGATTCCCCCATCAATCCGCCCACGCGGAGCGGCGATCCGGTCGATCACAAGCCGCGTGTCCACAACATCTACCCCAGCCTGGCCGCGGCGCTGGCGCGTTTCCGGCTGATGCCGCCGCAGCATTGCGAAAACCTCTTCCTGCTGGATTGGGTGGCGCGGCGTTCCTTGAAAGAGGTTTTAGGGCCCGATGGCGAGATCGGGTTCACATGGAAATTCGATCCGGCGATCTGGCGGCATTTTTCCATCGGCGATACGGCGGCGCTGCTCAAGGCGACGCGCTGCCGGGTGGCGGTGTTCCGGGGCGAACATTCGGTGCTGATGCCGCCCCGGATCGGCGACTATATTTTCGACCTTCTGGACCGGGCTGCCCCCGTGGTCGAGATTCCCGAGGCCCAGCACCACATCATGCTGGACCAGCCCCTGGCCCTGGTGGCGTCGCTGAGGGCGTTGCTGGCCGACTGGGAACATTCTGTCGCAACCCGCCCGTCCGGCTCCTCGGCATAAAAGATTGCCGCAATGCCCGCTTTTGCTATATTGCCACTTCTTTCCGAGAGCGAATCCCATGGCCGAGCATGACGATCACCACACCCCTGGCGCGATGGATATCAGCCAGCATCAGCGTGCCTGGGCGGGCTTCGTCAGCTTCGTCAAATATTCGATTGGCTTCATCCTGCTGATCATGATCTTCCTGGCCGTCTTCCGGACCCACGGTTAAGGGTTGGGGGCTGGGGATGAAACTCGCAGTCCCCAAGGAAACGGCGCCAGGCGAGACGCGCGTCGCCGCGACACCTGAATCCGTCAAGAAACTCAAAAGCCTGGGCCTGGATGTGGCGGTCGAAACCGGCGCGGGCGCAGCCGCCCGCATCGCCGATGCCGATTATGTGGCCGTCGGCGCCAGCATCGCGCCCGATGCGCGGAGCGTGCTGGCCGACGCCGATATCGTGCTGAAGGTTCGCGGCCCTAACGCCGCCGAATGCGCGCTTCTCAAAAAAGGCGCGGTGGTCGCCGCCATGCTGGCCCCCCACACCGAGAAAGCCGCCATTGCCATCCTGGCGGGTCAAGGTGCCACCGCCTTCGCCATGGAATTCTTGCCGCGCATTTCCCGCGCCCAGTCGATGGACGTGCTGTCCTCGCAATCCAATCTTGCCGGCTACAAGGCGGTGATCGACGCCGCGGCCACCTTTGGCCGGGCCATGCCGATGATGATGACGGCAGCGGGCACCATCGCCCCGGCGCGGGTGCTGGTGATGGGCGTGGGTGTGGCGGGCCTGCAGGCCATCGCCACCGCCAAGCGGCTGGGCGCGATCGTCAGCGCCACCGATGTGCGTCCCGCCACCAAGGAGCAAGTGGAGTCGCTGGGCGGCACCTTTGTCGCGGTGATGGATGAGGAATTCAAGAACGCCCAGACCGCCGGCGGTTATGCCAAGGAAATGTCGGCGGAATACCAGGCCAAGCAGGCCGCGCTGATCGCCGAGACCATCAAGAAGCAGGACATCATCATCACCACCGCGCTGATCCCGGGGCGCAAAGCGCCGGTGCTGGTATCGGAAGAAATGATCAAGACCATGAAGCCGGGATCGGTGATCGTGGATCTGGCGGCGGAAGCGGGCGGCAATACGCCGCTGACCAAGCCGGGCGAAGTGACCGAAGTGCACGGCGTCATCATCATGGGCTATTCCAATCTGCCGGGGCGGTTGGCGGTTGACGCGTCGTCGCTCTATTCCCGCAACCTGTTCAATTTCATCTCACTGCTGGTGGACAAGAAGACCGGCGCGATGGCGATCGACTGGAATGACGAGATCGTCAAGGGCGCGCTGGTGGCCAAGGATGGCGAAGTCACCAATCCCGCGGTGAAGTCATGATGACCCCCTCCGCCCTCCGCAGCTTGCTCTTGCGCTCCGGCTCACGCCTACGCGCTGCAAGCGCCGCTACGGGCACCTCCCCCTCCAGCGCGCTGACGCGCGCGAGAGGGAGGCGGACCTGTGAAGGAGTTGGCATATGGAGATGATTGATCCCTTCGTATTCCGGCTTTCGATCTTCGTGCTGGCGATCTTTGTCGGCTATTTCGTGGTCTGGGGCGTGACGCCAGCGCTGCACACGCCGCTGATGAGCGTCACCAACGCCATTTCCTCGGTCATCATCGTGGGCGCGCTGATCGCAGTGGCGGTGCCCGCCATGGGTTCCGCCTCGTGGACCTCCAAGATTCTCGGCTTCGTCGCGCTCATACTGGCATCGGTGAATATCTTCGGCGGCTTCCTGGTCACCGCGCGCATGCTGGCGATGTATAAGAAAAAGGAAAAGAAATGAGCGGCCAGGCGGACATCGCCGCGCTTCTTTATCTCGTCGCCGGGGTGTTGTTCATCCTGGCGCTGAAGGGCCTGTCGTCGCCGGTCTCGTCGCGCGCCGGCAACCGCAACGGCATGATCGGCATGCTCATTGCCATGTTGACCACCTTGTGGGTGGCGGGCGTTTCCGATGTGCTGACCTGGAGCTTGGTGATCGGCGGCATCGCCATCGGCGGCGGTATCGGCGCGGTGATGGCGCGGCGCATCGCCATGACCAACATGCCGCAATTGGTGGCGGCATTCCATTCGCTGGTCGGCCTGGCGGCGGTGTTGACCGCTGGCGCGGCGTTATATTCTCCGGAAGCATTCGGCATCGGCAGCGATGGCGTCATCCGTACCCAAAGTCTGATCGAAATGTCGCTCGGCGTCGCCATCGGCGCCATCACCTTTGCCGGATCGCTGATCGCCTTCGCCAAGCTCAACGGCAATATGAGCGGCGCGCCGATTATTCTGCCGGCGCGGCATGCGTTGAACCTGGCCATCTTCCTGGCGATCGTGGGCCTGATTGCTTATTTCACCATGGACCAGCCGCATTGGGCCTTCTGGGCGATCACGATTCTCAGCTTCGTCTTCGGCATCACCCTTATCATTCCCATCGGCGGCGCCGACATGCCAGTGGTGGTGTCGATGCTGAATTCCTATTCCGGCTGGGCGGCGGCGGGCATCGGTTTCACGCTTGAAAATACCGCCTTGATCATCACCGGCGCGCTGGTGGGTTCGTCGGGCGCGATCCTGTCCTACATCATGTGCAAGGGCATGAACCGCAGCTTCGTCTCGGTGATCGCGGGCGGCTTCGGCGGCGAGACCGGCGGCCCGAAAGGCCCGGCGGAAACACGGCCCGTCAAGCAGGGCTCGGCCGACGACGCCGCCTTCATCATGAAGAATGCCTCAAGCGTCATCATCGTGCCGGGTTACGGCATGGCGGTGGCCCAGGCCCAGCATGCCCTGCGCGAAATGGCCGACGTGCTCAAGAAGGAAGGCGTGAAGGTGCGCTACGCCATACATCCAG
>CAIUCH010000034.1 GCA_903897605.1 uncultured Alphaproteobacteria bacterium | reverse complement strand
TACTTTCAGCCCCTCACGGCGCCAGATGCGCAGAACGCGATCAACACCAACCGACCAGCCTGCTTTCTGCAAAAGGCTGGTGATCCGGCGATATCCATAACGCCCGTACTGTGCAGCAAGGGCGATTATGGCGTGCGTCAGCGCCAAATACTTGCCGCTCTACATCGCGGAAGCTAAATTCCGGTACAACAACCGCAAGAACCCGGATATTTTCGAGCTTGCTATAGCAGGTCTCTGAAGCACGACAACTACTGGCGAGTGCTTCAGCTTCGTAAAGATGCCAGGGGCCGCAAATAATCATTGGTTCGGCCAGAATTTTTGGAACTGCGCGCTACTCACCATCAAATCGAAGTACTCGCGGGCTTGAGTAATCTGCGCGTAAGCAGACGCGCCCGCCTTGTCTCTGAAAAGGTCCGTAAAATGGACGTGATGCGATTCCCAATAGGTAGACGGAATCTTGATGCATGGGCCCAAATTTTGATGCCGCATGCCCCACACTTGCAACGAACCATCACAGGCGAGTTGCTCAAACTTCTTCAGCTCAACCCCAACTCTTTTGATGGGCTCGCCTTCGGTGTCCCAGAGACTATCTTTGTCCCATTTTCCCGTAACAGCATACGCCAACGCAGCCGCCAATCCTGTATCACGCTCAGCGGGGCTCGCAGGTAGTGGCTCTCTAGGGGTACCGGCGGAAGCCGAGATAGTGACAACATCCCTTAGGTCATTTGGAGCATGTGGCTCAGTGTCCGAACTTAACCTGTGGGCGACTACTGGAACGAAAGCCAACAAAAGACCAAATCCAACTACCAACCAACCGACAACGTGCGGAACGCCAGTCATTTGCAGCCCAACCCCGCAAACGGAACAAGCAATGCCGATCCAAAACCGTAAAGTGTCTTTGTCCATACTTCCTCTCCCAGGCGTAAGCCGAGACTAGCGACGGAGTGAGCCCCCGCAACGCACCGGCCACACCTAAGAGTAGAAAATAGGAAAACTAACAGGGCGGAGGTAACTCGTTGATACAAAAGGGCCCCCAGAACTGTCAAGTCCGGGATAATCGCCGATCTCTGTTTTGTACTTGCTTTGTTCTTTATAAGTCTATAATCCTATCTCTATGACGGTAGTCCTTAGCTCCACCATCCGGCCAGAACTGCTGCGGGGACGCGGCGCGCTCTCCAACCATGCCGGGCGCTATGAAAAGCAGACCCGGGTGCTGGTGGATGATGGATGGGACGATGGCTGGCGACCGGAGGATGAAACACCGCCCGCCTTGCGGACCGAGGTCATTCACGACGCCAGCCGCAGCATCATCTCCCATAACAAATCACCCGATCTTTCCTTCGACCAGTCGATCAATCCGTATCGTGGTTGCGAGCATGGCTGCATCTATTGTTTCGCGCGCCCGACCCACGCCTATCTGGGCCTGTCACCTGGCGCGGATTTTGAATCCCGCCTCTTCGCCAAACCCAATGCCGCCGAACTGCTGGCAAAGGAACTGAGCGCACCCGGTTATGTGCCGCGCGTCATTGCCATGGGCACCAACACCGATCCCTACCAGCCGCTGGAAAAGAAGATGCGCATCACCCGGAGCATTCTGGAAGTGCTGCGCGACTTTCGCCATCCCGTCGCCATCGTCACCAAATCGCCATTGATATTGCGGGACCTCGACATTCTGTCGGAGATGGCGGCGATGGGCCTGGCCAAGGCGGCGTTGTCGGTCACAACCCTGGATCGCAAACTGGCGCGGACAATGGAGCCACGCGCCGGAACGCCCGCGCGCCGGCTGCAGGCAATCGTGGGGCTGGTCCAGGCGGGTGTACCCGCCGGTGTGATGTTCGCGCCCGCCATTCCCGCTCTCAACGATCATGAAATGGAAAACGTCCTGACGGCGGCGGCCGAAGCCGGCGCGCGTTCGGCTGGCTATGTGCTATTGCGGTTGCCGCTGGAGATCAAGGATCTGTTCCGCGAATGGCTGGACGCAAAGGTTCCCGGCCGCGCCAAGCATGTGATGGCGCTGATCCGCCAGATGCGGGGCGGCAAGGATTATGACAGCCAGTGGAACACCCGGATGAAGGGCACCGGTCCCTATGCCGAAATGATGGCGCGGCGCTTCCATCTGGCCGTGAAAAAACTGGGCCTGAACCAGCCATCAAAGCCGCTTGCTATCAACAGCTTCCGGCGCCCGCCCCGGATTGGCGATCAACTGTCGCTGCTCTAAAGATGGGGCATGCCCCATTACATCTACGAATCGCGGCTGCTGAAGACCATGGCGGGTCCGATCTGCGGCGTCGATGAAGCGGGACGCGGTCCTCTGGCGGGACCGGTGGTGGCGGCGGCGGTGATCCTGGACCGCAAGCGCATTCCAAAAGGCCTCAACGATTCCAAACTTCTGAGCGAAAAACATCGCGAAGAACTTTATCCGCGCATTCTGGAGATGGCGGTGGCGGTGGGTGTCGGAGAAGCCTCGGTGGGCGAGATCGATCTGGTCAATATCCGCCAGGCCACCCATCTGGCGATGGCGCGGGCGGTGCGGGCGTTATCGGTGGCGGCGGAATTCGCCTTGGTGGACGGCAACGATCCGCCCGCCCTTCCCTGCCGCTGCGACACGCTGGTGGGCGGCGACGGTCTTTCGGTTTCCATCGCCGCGGCCTCGATCATCGCCAAGGTGACACGGGACCGCCTGATGGTGGCGCTGCATGACCAGCATCCCGGCTATAATTGGCGCAGCAACAAGGGCTATGGCACGCCCGAGCATTATGCCGGGCTGAAGGCGCACGGCGTGACCTTGCATCATCGCCAAAGCTTCAGCCCGATCCGAGATCTTCTCACAACACACAACATCTTGTGTGGGGATGAATCCGGGGACTCAATTATAACACTTTGATTCCACAAGACTCTTGACGCGTGAGTCGCGCCGAATCACTGTGAATCCCGCTGTTGATATCTCGGGCGGGGCGCATGCTGAAACTGGATCAAGTCATTGAAGGCGACTGCGTGGCGCGGATGAACGCGCTGCCCGAAGGCTGCGCCGACCTCGTCTTCGCGGATCCGCCCTATAACATGCAGCTTCGCGGCGACCTGCATCGTCCCGACCAGTCCAAGGTCGATGCGGTCGACGATCATTGGGACCAGTTCGACAGCTTCGCCGATTATGATCGCTTCACCCAGAATTGGCTGACGGCGGCGCGGCGCGTGCTGAAGGACACCGGCTCGATTTGGGTGATCGGCTCCTATCACAATATTTTCCGTGTCGGCGCGACCTTGCAGGATCTAGGCTTCTGGATTCTCAATGACGTGATCTGGCGCAAATCCAATCCGATGCCCAATTTCCGGGGCAAGCGTTTTACCAACGCGCATGAGACTTTGATCTGGGCGACCAAGAATCCGAAACAGCAATACACATTCAACTATGAAGCGATGAAGGCGCTGAACGACGAGCTGCAGATGCGCTCGGACTGGACCTTACCGATCTGCGCCGGGCATGAGCGGATCAAGGGCGCCGACGGACAGAAGGCCCATTCCACTCAGAAACCGGAATCCCTGCTTCATCGCGTCATCGTGGCGTCCACCAAGCCCGGCGATGTGATCCTGGATCCGTTTTTCGGCACCGGCACGACGGGCGCTGTGGCCAAGCGTCTGGATCGCCGCTTCATCGGCATCGAGCGCGAAAAGATTTATGCCGATGTGGCGCGTGCGCGCATTGCCGAGGTGGTTCCCGCCGGCAGCGATGCTGTCGAAGTGACGAGATCCAAACGCTCGGAGCCGCGCATTCCTTTTGGCTGGGTGGTGGAGCGCGGATTACTGCCGCCGGGCACGGTGCTGCATGGCACCCGCAAGCATCAAAAGGCCAAGGTGCGGGCAGATGGCACGCTGGTCTGTTCCGACGCCACCGGCTCGATCCATCGCATGGGCGCGCATGTGCAGGGGCTGGACGCCTGCAATGGCTGGACCTTCTGGCAGTTCGAGACGCCGGGCGGATCGCTGGCGCCGATCGATGTGCTGCGTCAGCGCCTGCGGGCCGAACTGGTCTGAAACGGCGGGCCATCAAGCGCGTATTCCACGATCTTGCGCATCACGGTGGGCAGCGCCACCTCGCGCAATTTTGCGAGGGCGACCCACTGCCCCGGCATTTTCGGGCGTCTGGCGACATTGGCGAGATAGACTTCGATTTCCAGCTCGAAATGCGTGAAGCCGTGGCGCACCAGGCCCGGACGCTTTGCCCATTTCGCCAAAAACGGCGCCTGTTTCAGGGCCTTTGCGGTTGACGGGAAGTCCTTCGTCCAGGGTCCCAGCGGCGGCTCCAGCATCGAAGCCAGCAATCCTTTGTCCGGACGCTTGACCAGCAGCACGGCGTTATTCGGATCGCGGACAACAAAAGCAGCGCCCCGCTTCAAGGGCCGCACGGCTTTTGCCGCCTTCACCGGAAGCCGTTCCTGAATACCGCGCTGGCGGGCCCGGCAATCATCCGTCCACGGACAGTTCGGGCAGGCTGGCCGTTTGGGCGTGCAGACGACCGAACCCAGATCCATCAAGGCCTGGGCAAAATCCCCTGCCCGTTTGGGCACCAGCGCCGTCCCCCGGATATGGAGTTCGGTCTTCGCCTTGGGCATCGCGGTCTCGACGGCATAAAGCCGGGCAATGACCCGCTCCGCATTCGCGTCCATCGCCGCCTGGCGTTCGTCATAGGCGATGGCGGCGATGGCGCCCGCGGTATAGCCACCGATGCCGGGCAAGGCGCGCAACTCTTCCGCGGTCAGGGGAAATCTGCCTCCCATATCGTTCGCCACGATCTTTGCCGCGGCGTGCAGGTTGCGCGCGCGCGCGTAATAGCCAAGTCCCGCCCAGGCCGCCAGCACATCGTCCTGGCTGGCCGCTGCCAGCGCCGCGACATTCGGCCAACGTTCCAGGAATTTGCGGTAATAGCCGGCCACGGCTTGAACCGTGGTCTGTTGCAACATGATTTCGGAAAGCCAAACGCGATAGGGATCCGCGAAATGTCCCTTGGGCGCGCGCCATGGCAGCACCCGGCGGTGCCTGTCGTACCAGCCGAGCAGCCGCGCGGCCAGATTCGGTTCGGTCTTTTCCAATTTGCGCGGCATACTCCGACCATGGCCCGAACCCCGCCCCCGAAACAATCCGGCGATCCAGCGGAACAACCGCCGCCGCGCCGTGGCCGCGCCACCGCCGTGGCGCGCGATGCCGGCCTGGCCGCAGGCGCGGCTTTCGCCCGTGCCGGGTTCGGCGATCCAAGTCTGGTGTTGCATTGGGCGGAAATCGCGGGGCCGCAGATCGCGCGCATCGCCCGCCCGCTGAAGCTCAACGAGGGACCGTCCGGCGGCGTGTTGACCTTGCTGGCCGAGCCGGGCGCGGCCCTGTTCCTGGGCCATGATGCCCGCGCCCTGGCCGGACGCATCAATGCCTATCTGGGTCGGGCCGCCGTCGCGCGGGTGAAATTCGTGCAAGGCGCTTTGGCCTCGGCGCCCCTTCCGCCCCGGCCGCCAAAGCCCGGTCCCAACCCGGATTCCGATGATCCTGTGCATAAGTATCAGGGTCCGGAAGGTCTCAAAACCGCGCTGGGGAGCCTGGCCCGCTGGCGGGCAACCCAGCAGAAGCGTTGAGCAAAAGCTCCGCCTCTGCCAAAACAGACACAGGACCACCGGAGAATCGCCCCTTGTCGCGCAAAGCCATTATCGCAATCGTCCTGGTCGTCGTGCTGGCCGCCGCCGGCATCGGCATATTTGTGCTTTCCGATCAGGGCGGCGGCGATAGCTTGGCCGCCGGCGACGCCAAGAATGTGGGTTTCGCCCTCGTCCCGGGCGATCGCACCATGGGCAATCCCAAGGCGCCGGTGACCTTGATCGAATATGGCGCGCCGACCTGCAATATCTGCGCCTATTTCGCCGCCAACGAATTCCCCCAGCTGAAGCGGGAATATATCGACACCGGCAAGATTTTTTACGTCTTCCGGGTCTTTCCGCTTCGCCCGATGGACGGGGATGTCGAGAAAATGGCGCGCTGCTTGCCTGAGGATAAGTATTTCGGATTCATTGACCTTTTGTGGCGGAATCAACCCAAATGGGACGCGGCGGAATATCCCGGTATTTCGGACCCGCACGGCGCTTTGATTCAGCAGGCCCGGCTTGCAGGCATGAGTTCCGAGCAGGCAGAGCAATGTATCGCCAGCAAGGCAGAGGATGAACGCATCAACAAGGTCTCAGCGGAGGCCGAGCAGAAATACAATCTTACCGGCACCCCGATGTTTGTCGTGGATGGGGCGCCGCAGCCATCCGGCGCTCTTCCCTATGCCGATCTGGCAAAAATTCTTAACGCCGCGCTCGCCAAGAAAAAATAATTGGCGGCCGGCGCATTTCAACACGCGTAAGGCGGCGCATTTTTCTTGAAGTTCACCCGGCTTAGACTTTCCGGTTTCAAATCCTTCGTCGAACCGACGGAGCTGTTCATCGAGCCCGGCCTCACCGCCGTGATCGGGCCCAATGGCTGCGGCAAATCGAATCTGTTCGATGCCATGCGCTGGGTGATGGGCGAGACCAGGCCCTCCTCGATCCGCGGCAGCGAGATGGACGATGTGATCTTTTCCGGCACCGCCGGGCGCCCCGCCCGCAATGTCGCCGAAGTCACGCTCTTCATCGACAATGCCGATCACAAGGCCGCTGGCGCCTATGCTGGCTTCGACATGATCGAAGTCTCCCGCAGGATCGAGCGCGAGGCCGGCAGCGTCTATCGCATCAACGGCCGCGACGTGCGCCAGCGCGACGTGCAGATATTCTTCGCCGATGCGTCTTCCGGCGCGGGCTCGACCGCCTTTGTCCGCCAGGGACAGATCGGCCTTCTGATCAGCCAGAAACCGCTGGCGCGCCGCGCCATCCTGGAAGAAGCCGCCGGCATTGGCGGCCTGCACCAGCGCCGTCATGAAGCCGAACTGCGGCTGAAGGCGGCGGAGACCAATCTTTCGCGCCTGGAAGATGTCATCCGCGAAGTCGAGACCCAGCTGGCCAGCCTGAAGCGTCAGGCGCGCCAGGCGTCGCGCTATCGCAACCTTTCCGGTCACATCCGCAAGGCCGAGGCATTGGCGCATTTCCTGCGCTGGGCCCAGGCATCGGCGCGTGCCGCCAGCGCCGCCGAGGAATTGGCGCAGGCCGCCGCCATCGTCGCCGCCGCCACCGATACCGCGGCGCGGGCTTCGACGACGCAGAGCAATGCGGCCGCGACTTTGCCGCCGCTGCGTCAGGACGAAGCGGAAAAATCCGCTGCCCATCACCGCCTGATCGTGGCGCGCGAACAGCTCGACGCCGAAGAGGCGCGGGCCCGCGAGGCCGCGCAGCGATTGCGCCAGCTAATCACCCAGGGCGAGGCCGACATCGCCCGCGAAAAGGAACTCGACCGGGACGCCGGGGCGGCGCTATCCACGCTTTCGGGCGAACGCGAAACGCTCGAACAGTCTGCCGCCAATGCCGCCTCCGACATGACTGCCGCCCAGGATCAATCGGCGGAATTGAATGACAAGCTGGCGCAGGTTGAGCGGCTTCTGGAAAAACTCACCTCGGAATTCTCCGACTGGAACGCCAACAAGGCCAGCCATGAGCGCAGCCGCGATCTTGCCGCCGGCCTTAGCGAAGCCAGCAGCGGGCAACTGGTCGACGCGCGCGCCCGTCTCGATCGCGCCATGCAGAATGCACATGCCGCGCCGGATGTGGCAGCGGTCGACAGTCTGACGCAATCCGCCCGCACGGCGTCCGAAGGCGCGCGCGGACAAGCGGCACAGGCCCGCGATTGCAGGACTGAGGCCGAAGCCGCCGAAACCGCCGCGCGCGATCCGCTGGAAGCTGCCGAGCGCGAAGTGAATCGCCTCTCCGCCGAAGTGAAAGCCTTGGGCGATCTGCTGCATCCGGAAGGCGAAGGCTTGTTCCCGCCGCTGGTCGATGCCGTACGCGTTCAGGCCGGTTACGAAGCCGCCCTGGCCGCCGCCCTGGGCGATGATCTGCACGCGCCGCTGGATGAATCCAGCCCGCATCATTGGCGCGATCTGGGTGCGTTCGATGCTTCGCATCCGCTGCCGCATGGTTCGCGGCCGCTCAGCGAGTTCGTCAGGGCCCCCGCCGCCCTGTCGCGGCGTCTTTCGATGACCGGACTGATTTTTCCGGATCAGGGCGCCCAGCTGCAGAAACAGTTGAAGCCCGGTCAAAGCCTGGTGACGGCGCGGGGCGATCTGTGGCGTTGGGATGGCTATGCCGCTTCCGCCGATGCGCCTTCCCCGGCCGCTATCCGCCTGTCGCAGCGCAATCGCCTGAACAGTCTCGAACAAGAAACCGCCCAGGCCAAGGAAATCCGCGCCGCCTTCTTTCAGGCCTGGTCGGCAGCCAAGGACGCCGCCAATGCCGCGCGTGAAGCGGTTCGCCAGGCCGAGGATGCCGAGCGCCGCACCGAACAGAGCCTTATCGCGGCACAAGACGAAAGCACCCGTGCCGCCCGCGCCGCCGCCGAACGGGCCAGCGCACTGGCCAGCCTGGAAGCGGAAATCCGCCGCCTGGAACAATCGGTGGATGCGGCCGAAGAAGCGCGGCGCGCATCGCTGGCGGCCCTGGAAGAATTGGGCGATGGCGTGAAGCTGACCCATGGCGTCGCCGAGGCGCGGTCCGCCGCCGCCGATGCCCGCTCCGCCAGCAGCGAAGCGCGCGGCGCATTGGAAGCGCTCAAGCGCGAAGGCGAAAGCCGGCGTCTGCGCCTGGCGGCGATCGCGGAAGACGCTTCGCGCTGGGATGCGCGCCGCGTCGCCGCGGCAAGCCAGATCACCGAACTCAGCCGGCGTCACGAGGAACTGAAAACAGAACTCGTCGCCGCCGAACGGGTGCCCGAGGAAATGGCGGGCAAGCGCAACGCTCTGCTCGATGCCATCGCCAGCGCGGACACCGCCCGGCTTGAGGCCTCCGATGCCCGCGTCCAGGCGGAGGCCGTGCTGGCCGAAGCCGACAAGCGCGCCAAGGGCGCCGATCAGGCGCTGGCGGCCGCGCGCGAAGACCGCGCCAGGGCACAGGCCCTGTCGGAAGGCGCGGCAGCCCGCATTGAGGAGTTGCGAGCGCGAATCCGCGACGAACTGGAATGTGTGCCGGAGGAATTGTCGGAACGCGCCGAGATCCAGGACGGCGAGGAATTGCCGCCACTGGAACTGGCCGAGAAGAAAGTCGAGAAGCTCAAGCAGGAACGCGAGCAACTGGGCGGCGTCAATCTGCGGGCCGAAGAGGAAGCCGACGAACAGGAAGCCCGGATGGCGACCTTGGTCGCCGATCGCGACGATCTGGTCGGCGCCATCGACCGCCTCAGGCGCGGCATCCAGAGCCTGAACAAGGAAGGCCGCGAACGGCTGCTGGAATCGTTTGAGAAGGTGAACCGGAATTTCCAGGAACTGTTCACCAAACTGTTTGAAGGCGGCGAAGCCAAACTCACCTTCACCGAGTCCGAGGATCCCTTGGAAGCCGGGCTGGAAATCTTCGCCCGCCCCCCTGGCAAGCGACTCCAGTCGCTGGCCCTGCTTTCGGGCGGCGAACAAGCCTTGACCGCCATGGCGCTGATTTTCGCGGTCTTCCTGGTCAATCCCGCACCGGTCTGTGTGCTGGACGAAGTCGACGCACCCTTGGACGACGCCAATGTCGAGCGCTTCTGCAAGATGTTGACCCAGATGACCGAGATGTCGGGCACCCGCTTCCTGGTGATAACCCACCACGCCCTGACCATGAGCCGGATGGATCGGCTGTTCGGCGTCACCATGGCGGAACGTGGCATCAGCCAACTGGTCTCGGTGACCCTGGCGGAGGCGGAAAAGGTCGCGGCGGAGTGATTCCCAAAAACCACTCGGGGGCGTTTCGCCGCGCCTTAAAAACTGCTATTATATTCAATAGCTTGCAACAATTCTGTCTTTCTTGACACCCCATAAGCGCGTCCCTATGGTCCGCGCGCCTTCGCCAGCCGCGAAAGCCCGGTTTGCACTCTGTTTTTCGGCAATTGGGAGACGATCATGACGTCTTCGGACCCCGACAAGCTGCGCGAGCTGGGCCAGAAGCTGGAGGATGTTCAGAGCCGGAATGCGGTGGGAGCCAAGGCTCCGCCGCCGACCCAGCTGGGTATCGCGGGCCGTTTCGCGACCGAGCTGGTTGCGTCGCTGGTCGTGGGGGGCGGATTGGGATGGGGACTGGACTGGCTTTGCGGCCATTTCGGATTTCACACGCGCCCGGTCTTTCTGATTGTGTTTTTCATGCTGGGCGCGGCGGCGGGGATCCGCAATGTGATGCGCGCGGCGAGCGAAATTAACGCCAAGATGGCGTCGAAGGACCTGGAGACGTAAAGCCCGTGGCGATGACGCTTACCCCGATGGAGCAGTTCGAGGTCAAGCCCGCGATGGGCATGGATCATCCGCTGTTTCAGATCGCGGGTCATCCGATCTATTTCACCAACCAGTCGCTGCTGATGGTGATTGTGGTGATCGTCGCTTCGCTGTTCCTCACCCTCACCGTCAAGCCGGGTCGGCTGGTGCCGACGCGCGGCCAATCCATGGCGGAAGCCTCCTACGAATTCGTCGCCAACATGATCCATTCGGCAACCGGCGAGGAAGGGCTCAAATTCTTCCCCTTTGTCTTCACACTTTTCATCTTCGTGCTGTTCAGCAATTTTCTCGGCATGATCCCAGGCAGCTTCACCGTCACCAGCCAGATCGCGGTGACTTTCGCACTGGCGTCAATGGTGGTCCTGCTGGTGATCGTAGTCGGCTTCATGAAGCACGGCATCGGTTTCCTGAAACTGTTCGTGCCGCATGCGCCCTGGTATCTGCTGATCCTGCTGGTGCCGATCGAAGTGATCTCGTTCCTCACTCGGCCGATCAGCCTTTCCGTCCGACTTTTCGCCAACATGCTGGCGGGTCACACCATGCTGGCGGTGTTCGCCGGCTTCGTGGTGGCGCTGGGTTCGGCGGGCGGCATCTTCGCTGGCCTCGCCATCGCGCCGCTGCTGCTGATCGTCGCGATCATGCTGCTCGAATTGCTGGTCGCGTTCCTGCAGGCCTATGTCTTCGCCATCCTGACCTGCATTTATCTCAACGAAGCGCTTCACCTCCACGATCAACACTGAACCAACGAAGGGACTTACCAAAATGGAACTTGCAGCTGCAAAGATGATTGGCGCGGGTATCGCCTGCATCGCGCTGGTCGGCGCCGGTATCGGCATCGGCAATGTGTTCGGCTCCTATCTCTCGGGCGCGCTGCGCAATCCGGGCGCCGCCGCGACCCAGACCACCAACCTGCTCCTGGGCTTCGCGCTGTGCGAAGCGACCGGCCTGTTCGGCCTGGTCATCGCGCTGATCATTCTCTTCACGTAAGCCAGCCCGAAGTAAGCGGATCATGGCAGAGCCCCTGCAAACCAGCACCGAAGCGCCGAAACAGGCGGGCGGATTTCCGCCCTTCAAGACGGACACGTTCCCGAGCCAGCTTTTCTGGCTCGCGATCACATTCGCCTTCCTGTTCGTGGTGCTGTGGCGGATTGCCGGACCGCGCATCAATGGCGTGATCACCAGCCGTCGCGGTGTGATCAATGCCGACATCGCCGCCGCCGACAAGGCAAGGGGAGACGCGGAGGCCGCCTCCGCCGCCTATCAGACGGCGCTGGCGGGTGCGCGCGCCCGGGCGCAAGGCCTGGCGGAAGAAAATCGCCAGACTCTGAATGCCGAAATCGCCAAGGCCAAAGCCGATGGGGAAACCGCGGCCTCGCAGGCCATGGCGGAGGCGGACAGCCGGATCGCCGCCACCCGCATCCAAGCCAAGGGCCATGTGATCAAGGCGGCGGAAGAAGCGGCCATCGCCATTGTGGCGCGGCTGACGGGCGAGACCGTGTCCGATGCCGATGCCGCCCAGGCGGTCAAGGAGGCTTGATCATGGAGATATTGCGCGAGCCGGAATTCTGGGTCGGGGTCGGCTTTGTGCTGGTCATCGCCATCCTGGTGTGGAAGGGCGTACCCAAGATGGTGGGCAAGATGCTCGACCAGCGCGCCGCCGTAATCTCCGCCGAATTGTCCGAAGCGCGCCGTTTGCGCGAAGAGGCTGGCGCCCTGTTGGCGGACTACAAGACCAAGGCTGCCGGCGCGGAACGCGAAGCCCAGGCCATCGTCACCGAGGCGCGTGCCGAAGTGGCTCGCTTTGCCGAAGTCTCGCGCGCCGATCTGAAAGCCCAGATCGGCCGCCGCGCCCAGGCCGCCCAGGACCGTATCGCCCAGGCCGAGACCGCGGCGATGAACGAGATCCGCGCCCTGGCCGCCGATGCCGCCACCACGGCGGCGCAGAAACTGATTGCCGCGCGGATGGACGAAAAGCGCGCCGGCGCCCTGATCGCGGATTCGATCAAGGATCTGGGCGGCAAGTTCAACTAGGCCCGCGTCCGAAATCCAGACTAAGTTTCCGGATAGACGATCTTGAGGTGCAGCTCCTTGAGCTGCTTGGCGCTGGCCGGGCTGGGCGCACGCATCAACAAATCCTGCCCCTGCTGGGTCAGCGGGAACATGGTGACCTCGCGGATATTCTCCTCGCCCGCCAGCAGCATCACCGTCCGCTCCAAGCCGACAGCCAAACCGCCATGCGGCGGCGCGCCATAGCGGAAGGCATTCAACATGCCGCCGAAGCGGGCCTCGGTTTCCGCGCGGGCATAGCCGGCGATCTCGAACGCCTTCAACATCACTTCCGGGTCGCGGTTGCGGATCGCGCCCGACAGCATCTCATAGCCGTTGCAAACGATGTCATATTGGAAAACCTTGAGGCCCAGGATCTCGTCCTTGTCGCCGGAATGGAAGGCGAGGAATTTTTCACGGTCATATTGCGGCATCGAGAAGGGATTGTGGGAAAAGTCGATCCGCTTTTCCTCTTCGTTCCATTCATACATCGGGTAATCCACCACCCAGCAGAAACGGAACCGGCCCTGTTCGATCAGGTTGAGGTCCCGGCCGATGCGGGTACGCGCCAAGCCCGCCAGGGTCGCGGCGCGTTCTTCCTTGTCGGCGGCAAAGAACAAAGCGTCGCCGGCCTTCACATTGGCCAGCTTTGCCATTTCGGCAATGGCGGCAGGGGGAATGAATTTGGCGATCGGGCCCTTGCCGATCAGCGCCCCGCCCTCGTCTTCCAACAGAATATAACCCAGGCCCGGGGCGCCTTCGCTACGGGCCCATTCATTGAGCTTGTCGAAGAAGCTGCGCGGTAGGCCGGCTGCGCCCGGGGCAGGAATCCCGCGCACGGTCTTGTTCTTGAACGCCTTGAACTCGACATCGGCGCGCGCGAACACGGCGCTGAGATCGCAGATCAGGATCGGGTTGCGTAGATCCGGCTTGTCGGAGCCGTATTTCAGCAAGGCCTCGGCATAGGGAATACGCGGATACGGCGCCTTGTCCACCGTGCGGCCATCGGCGAATTGCTCGAACACGCCCTGCAGCACCGGCTCGATGGTGGCAAATACATCATCCTGGGTGACGAAGCTCATCTCGACATCGAGCTGGTAGAATTCGCCCGGGCTGCGGTCGGCGCGGCCGTCCTCGTCGCGGAAGCAGGGCGCGATCTGGAAATAGCGGTCGAAGCCCGCCACCTGGATCAGCTGCTTGAACTGCTGCGGCGCCTGGGGCAGAGCATAGAATTCGCCGGGATAGCGGCGCGACGGCACCAGAAAGTCGCGCGCCCCCTCCGGCGAAGACGCCGTCAGGATCGGTGTCTGGAATTCGGTGAAGCCGTGGTCATGCATCCGGTTGCGCAAGGAACGGATGATGTTCGAGCGCAGCATGATGTTCTTGTGCAGCCGCTCGCGGCGCAGATCCAGGAAGCGATAGGTGAGCCGGGTCTCTTCCGGATAGTCCATGTCGCCGAACACCGGCAGCGGCAATTCCTGGGCCTGGCTCTGGACCGTTACATCATCAATCCGGAGTTCGACCGCGCCGGTCGGCAGATCCTTGTTCACGGTATCATCGGGACGCGCCACCACCCGCCCCGTGAGGGTCAGCACCCATTCCGAGCGGGCGGTATCGACCACGGCGAAAACATTGCCATCCGGTTCGATCACGCATTGGGTGATGCCGTAATGGTCGCGCAGGTCGATGAAGATCAGCCCGCCATGGTCCCGGCGGCGATGGACCCAGCCCGACAGCCGCACCGTCTGGCCGACGTCGGATTTGCGGAGCTGGCCGCAGGTATGGGTGCGATAGGCGTGCATGACAAACCTTTGAGGAAAGGCGGTTTTTGGCGGTTTATGGGAGGCGGGTCAAGTCAGGCCACCCGGTGCCAAAACGCCTGTTCTTCTTGTCACATCGTCCGGCTAACCTGGGTGGATTCGAGGGGGTCGAGGTCATGAAAGCCATATTCGCCGCAGCCCTGATGCTGGGCATTTCAGCCCTGCCCGCCGCGGCGCAGGCCCCGGCGCCGCACAATGTCATCATCTTCGTGGCGGACGGCTTGCGCTATGGCAGCGTCGAGCCCGGCAACATGCCGAATATGGCGCAGCTGAAATCGCAGGGCGTGGACTTCACCAACAGCCATTCGCTTTATCCCACGGTCACCACGGTCAACGCGTCCGCGATCGCCACCGGCCATTACATCGGAGACACCGGCGATTTCGGCAACACGCTGTTTGTCGCCCAGCCCATGATCAGCCTGAAAGGCTCGACCTTGGGATTTCTAGAAAACGACACGGTGCTGGATGAAATGAACCAGAAATTCGCCGGCAATTATCTCGGCGAAACCAGCCTGATCGCCGCCGCCCGCGCCAAGGGCTGGCAGACCGCCATTGTCGGCAAGGAGGGCCCGGCCCGTATTCAGGATACCACCGCCGCCTCAGACGGCAGCGAAACTCTCATCCTCGATGACGCCACCGGCAGCGAAGGCGGCCTGGGCCTGCCCAACTGGTTCACCGCCAACATGCGCCAGGCTTTTGTCGGCGCCGCCGCGCCCAAGGCCAGCCTGCCGGACATCGAGCAAGAAGTCTGGCTGATGAAAGCCACCACCCGCATCGTGCTGCCGCATTTCAAGGATGCCGGAAAGCCATTTATACTGCTGTTCTGGTCGCGCGATCCCGACATGAGCCAGCACAATACCAAGGACAGCGTCGGCGAGATGACGCCCGGTATCAATGGTCCCAGTGGCTTGGCCGGCACGCGCAACGCCGACACCATGCTGGGCGAATTATTGGCCACACTGAAGGCGACCGGCCTGGACAAAACCACCGACGTCTTTCTCACCGCCGATCACGGCTTCACCACCATCAGCCATGCCAGCGCCACCAGTCCGTCGGCGCATCTGGATCCTTCGGCGCCGCTGGTGGATCTGCCGCCGGGATTCCTGGCGATCGATCTTTCCGCCACGCTTGGCCTGCCCCTGCGCCCGCCTGGCGATACCGGCGCGCCTATCGATTTCAGTAATGGCGGCAAATTGCCGGGCGGCTCGGGCATGCTGGGCAGCGATCCGCTCCATCCCGAAGTCGTTGTCGCAGCCAATGGCGGCTCTGACTTGATCTATCTTCCCGGCATGACCGCCAAGGATCCGTCGGCGGCGAAGGAAACCGCCGGCAGCATCGTCAAATTCCTGCAGACCCAGGATTATGTCAGCGGCATTTTCGTCAATGACAGGCTGGGAAAATTTCCCGGGGCGTTGTCCATGAGCGATGTCGGCTTGATGGGCTCGGCGCACACACCCCAGCCTGCCCTCTATGTCAATTTCCGTTCCTTCTCGACCGGCTGCGACAATGAACTGCAATGCACCGTGGCGGTGATGGATACGCCGCTCGCCACCGGCCAGGGCAATCACGGCAGCTTCAGCCGGGCGGAAACCCGCAATTTCATGGCCGCCATTGGGCCGGATTTCAAAGCCGGTTATGCCGACCCCGCACCCATTTCCAATGCCGACATCGCGCCGACCCTGGCGCATGTGATCGGTCTGGACCTGCCGGCCAGGGGATCCTTGAAGGGCCGGGTGATCTCGGAGGCTCTGGCGGGCGGCGCGGAGGTCGCGGTCCAGCATCAGCTGGTCAAATCCGCCCCAGGACCGGACGGGGTGCGGACCATCCTGAACCTGGAGACGGTCGGCGCTACCCGCTATTTCGACGCAGCGGGCTTCGAGGGCAAAACCCTGGGCCTGAAAGGCGAATAAAAGCCGGATTTCCCGGCGCGAATCCGCTATCACGGCCAGATGCGGATTGTCGAAACCAACGAAGCGCTGGCGGCTTTTCTGGACGAGCTTTCCAGCGCCCCCTATCTGGCGCTGGATACCGAATTCCTGCGCGATCAGACCTATTATCCCAAGCTTTGCTTGATCCAGGTGGCCGCGCCGGGTGGAGAAAATCGCGAAGGCATCATCGACCCTCTGGCGCCTGGTCTCGATCTGGCGCCCTTCTATGACCTCCTGAAGCGGCCGGACATCATCAAGGTGCTGCACGCCGCACGCCAGGACATCGAGATTTTCTTTCTTCAGGGCGGTGTTTTGCCCGATCCATTGTTCGACACCCAGGTGGCCGCAATGGTGTGCGGCTTCGGCGACGCCGCGTCCTACGAGACCCTGGCGCGCAAGCTGGCGCATGTGGAGATCGACAAATCGGCACGCTTCACCGATTGGAGCCATCGGCCATTGTCCAAACGGCAACTCGAATATGCCCTGGCCGACGTCACCCATTTGCGGGTGATCTATGAAAAACTGTCGGCACAGCTTACCCGCACCGGACGCAGCGCTTGGGTGGAAGAAGAAATCGCCGCCCTGAAAGATCCCAAACTCTATCGCCTCGACCCAGAATTGGCGTGGAAACGGCTGAAACCGCGCACCAGCAACAAGCGCTTCCTGGCCATGCTGGCGGCGCTGGCGGCTTGGCGCGAGCGTGAGGCCCAGGTCCGCGATGTTCCCCGCGGCCGGGTCCTGAAGGACGAGGCTTTGACCGAAATCGCCGCCCATCCGCCGGAGAGCGACGAAGCGTTGGAACGCATTCGCGCCGTGCCCAAGGGCTTTGCCAATTCCCGGCTGGGCAAAGGGCTGATGGAAGCGGTCGCGGCCGGCCGCGAGGCGGCGCCGCCGGAAGGCGTGGTTCACGCCCCCCAGCGGCGCAAGCGTGAGCCTTCGCCCGCCACCATCGACTTGCTCAAGACCCTCCTCAGGCTGCGGGCCGAAGCGGCGAATGTGGCCCCTCGCCTGATCGCCAATGCCGAGGATATCGAGAAGCTCGCCGCCCATGAGGACGAGGATGTGGCGGCGCTGCATGGCTGGCGGGCGGAAGTCTTCGGCAATGATGCCAGGGCACTGCGCAAGGGGGATCTCGCCATCGCCCTGGAAAACGGCGAAGCTGTGGTGGTCGAGCTGGAGGAAGAAGCATGAAACGGATTTTGGCGGGCGCGCTGTTTATGTCGCTGGCGGCGCTGCCGGCAATGGCGGCAGATTATGCGAGTTTTTCGCTGACGACGACGGTGAACGCTTCGGCGGAAAAGACCTGGTCGCGGATCGGCGACTATTGCGCCATCAAGGACTGGCTCGGCACCACCTGCTCAATCAGCACCGGCAGCGGCGATGTCGGCACCATCCGGCTGCTCAACAATGGCGCGGTGACCGAAATGATGGTGGCCAAGACACCCTTCTCCTACACCTATATGCAGCCCCTCGACCCCGCCAACCTTTACCACGGCACCTTGCAGGTCCAGCCCGATGGCGCCGGCCACAGCAAGATCGTCTACACCTTCCTCTATGACCAGGAACCGCTGGGCACCGACGAGGCCAAGGCAGCAGGGCGCAAACAGCGAACCGACCGTTTCAACACGGCCCTGGCGAAAATGAAATCGATGGCGGAATCGCCGTAAGCTTTTTTTGGCCGCGCTCCTAGGCCTCGTCGAGATTGAGGCTGCCCGTCGCCAGGTCTTCCGCTTCTTCGCCCTCGTAAGGATCTTCATCCGGGCCCAGGCCATCGGTGGGATTGGGGACGTCGAATCCCGATGGGGGGATGGCTTCGAGGAAGCCGGCGGCTTTGAGTTCGTCCAGGCCCGGCAGATGGCCGACATTCTCCAGACCGAACTGGACCAGGAAGGCCTCGCTGGTGCCGTAGGTCACCGGCCGGCCAGGTGTGCGCTTGCGGCCCCGGATCTTCACCCAGCCAATCTCCATCAGGATGTCGATGGTGCCTTTGGACATCACCACGCCGCGAATGTCTTCGATCTCCGCCCGGGTGACAGGCTGGTGATAGGCGATAATCGCCAGGGTCTCGATCGCGGCCTTGGACAGGCGCTTCTGTTCCGGCTGCTCCTTGCGCAGCAGGAAGGCCAGGTCACTGGCGGTCCGGAACTGGTATTTTCCCGCTACACAACAAAGGTTTACACCGCGCTTCTCATATATTGCCTGAAGTTCAGACACCAATCCCGCCACATCCGCACCCTCCGGCAGGGATGTTGACAGGGCTTTTTGGTCCAGCGGCAACCCTGCCGCGAACAGCAGCGCCTCGACCATCCTCAGATGTTCGGGGTTCACACTTGCAGAATTTTCGGTCTCGACATCCATCTCGGTTTCAATTGTCGCTATCAATTTCGCCACGCGGTTCATGTCACGCCCCCGCTTGCGGTGCCAGTGGCGCGAGGGGCCCCGCCCGGTCGCGCACATAAATTTCCTCGAACGGCGCTCCCTGGCTGATCTCGACCTTTCCGTCGCGAGCCAATTCCAGGCAGGCCAGCAGGGTCGATGCCAGGGCGGATCGCCGCCGGCGCCCGCCTTGCCAGTCGGGCGGCAGCAGACGGCTGAGCCCACTCCAATCCGAAATCCGGCCCAACATGCGTTCCAACCGCTCCCGCGCCTCCTCGATCGCCAGCACCGGGGCGACAACGGGCTGATAGGCCTTACCTCCCAGCCGCCGCGCCCGGTCGGTGGCATAGGCGGTCAGAAGGTCATAGAGCGTATCCTTGTAGGTGCGCAGCTTGACGACATTGACCGGCTCGGGGGCGCCGCGCCCGAACACGTCCCGGTCCAGCCGCTCGCGGCCCATCAGCCTGGTGGCGGCGGCACGCATCGCATCCAGCCGTTGCAGCCGCCAGCGCAGCCGCGTCGCCATTTCGTCGGCGCTGGGCTCGCCATCGGGGCCTTTTTCCTGCGGCAGGATCAGGCGGGATTTGAGATAGGCCAGCCATGCCGCCATCACCAGATAATCGGCCGCCAGCTCCAGATTGACGTGCTTGGCCACCTCGATGAATTCTAGATACTGGTCCGCCAGCTTGGTGATCGAGATCTTGGCGATATCGACTTTCTGGTTGCGCGCCAGGGTGAGCAGAAGGTCGAGCGGACCCTCGAAGCCGTCCACCGTCACCACCAGCGCGTCTTCGCTGCCCAGCGCCGTCGATTCAAAATCGTCAAAATTTTCGGCCGTGTCGGTCATGCCATCGCCAGCAGTTCGGCCAGCCGCGCCTCGGCCGCCACCGGATTGAAGGGATCACGGCCCAAAATATCGGGCTGGACCAGATGCGCCAGCGCGGCTTCCGCCCTTTTGAGCGGAAGACCTTCCAGGATTTTCGTTTCCGACGCCACCAGCTTCATCTCGTCCATCTTGCCATTGCAGTGAAGCACCACATCACAGCCCGCAAACAGGGCGGCCCGCGCGCGCACATCCAGGGGGCCGTCCAGCGCCTGCATCGACAGATCGTCGGACATCAACAGCCCGTCAAATCCTATCTCACCCCGGATCACATCCCGAATGACTTTCGGGCTGGTGGTCGCAGGCCGCTGTGGATCAATCGAATCATAGACAACATGCGCCGTCATCGCCATCGGACAGAGGTCGAGGCTGCGAAAGGTGACAAAATCGCTTGCCGACAATTCCTCAATCCCGGCCTCGACCCGGGGCAGCGCCAGATGGCTGTCCGCGCCGGCCCTGCCATGGCCCGGAATATGTTTCATCACCGGCAGCACGCCACCTTCCATCAGGCCCTCGATCTGGGCCCGGCCCAGATCGATCACCGTGGAGGGGTCATGGGCAAAGGCCCGGTCGCCGATGATGTCATGGGCGCCGGCCACCGGCACGTCCAGCACCGGCAGGCAGTCCACATTGATTCCCAGGCCCGCCAGGTCATGGGCGATCAGACGGGCGCCGAGATAGGTGGCTTCCCGCGCGGCCTCCGGATTTTTCACGTGCAGAGCGCCGAAACGGGCGGCGGCCGGCCGCTCATGCCAATGCGGCGGCTTCAGCCGCGCCACCCGGCCACCTTCCTGGTCAATCAGGACCGGCGCCGATGCGTCGCCCACGGTTTCGCGCAGACTTCGCACCAAGGTCCGGATCTGATCGGGTGTCTGAACATTGCGGCCGAACAGGATGAACCCCCAAGGGCGAAGCTCCCGAAAAAAAGCACGCTCGTCAGCGGACAGGATAAGCCCGCCGCAGCCATAGATCGCGCGAGACCGCATTATTTCCCCAGGAAGCAACCGCCGCCGTCCGCCTTCAGGCGGTCGCACAGCGCCGACGCCACATCCTTGCTGGGAAATCCCGCGATCCGCAGGCGATACCAGATGCCCTTCTCGGCCAGGTCCGCCTGCTTCACGTCCGGTGAATAGCCCGACAGCAGCGAAGCATGTTTGGTCTTGTAGGTCGTCCAGGCGGCATCGGCATCCGCCTGGGACTTGTAGGCGCCAATCTGCAGAACAAATGATCCACCGGATGCGCTGGCGGGCGCTGATGCTGCAGCCGGCGCGGGCTTGACTGCCGCGGGCGCTGCAGGCGCAACCACCGTGTTCAGGGATCTCGGCGGCGCGGTGGCAGGACCGATCGGCGCCGCCGTCTGCACCGGCATAGACGACTTCATCGCCGGCGGCGGCTTCAGCGGAGCGGCTGCGACCTTCACTGGCGCCGTTGCGGGTTCCGTTTTCGCGGGTGCGACGGGAGCCTGTTTGGCTTCAACCGGCGCGGGCTTGGCGGCCGGGATTGTGGCAGGCTTGGCAGCAGGCGCCGCGGGAACCGTCGCGGTTTGTGCCGCAGAAGTATTTTGCGCGGTATCATCATCGGGCGGCGCAGGCTGCTCGTAGATCTTGAACCCCTTATAGGGTTCCGCCGCACCACCGGCATTTTGGGGCGCTACCCGTGCCGGACCGGCCTCGGCTGTCACCACCGGAGTTTCGCCGCGTCCGCGCGCCACGCCTTCGCTATAGGCAAGCCAGACAAAGCCCGCGAACATGGCCAGCACCAGCAGCGCCAGAACGATCAGAAGCGGCAGGCGCGAACCTTCGACATCTTCCTCGTCCTCGGCAGCATCAAATGCCCGCACATCGTCACCGGGTTCGTAAAGGCCGCGCTCGTGCTGGGGCATAGGCTGGATATCCGAATCTCTGTGCTTCACATTAGCACCCGGACCATGTCGAATCATCAATTCTCGGCTTTGGCCACTAGTTTTTGCCCCAGAGCGATTAAGCAGCGGATAAAAATGGCGGCAAAAACGTCCGGACCCGAAGCCGATATGGGTTAATTCAAGGAACGGCTTTTTTCACAACCCGGCGGTATTCCGCCAACGCGTAATTGTCCGTCATGCCGGCGATATAATCGCGCACCACCCGCCGTGTCGCCGGACCGCCGGCGGCATCGCCTTGCGCCGCCCAGTCCGCCGGCAACAGTCCCGGTTCGGCCACCAGGTCCTTGAACAATTCCGTTACCACGGCCTGGGCATGCGCCATGGGACCGATGACGCGGGGATGGCGGTACATGCGGGTAAACAGAAAATCCTTCAGGGCGCGCATCTGGGCCTGCATGGCGCTGGAAAAACCGGCCAGGGCATGGGGCACCGTGCGGATATCGGCGGCGGAGCGGGGCGCGGCGGCGGCCAACCGGACCCGGGTCTGTGACAGGACATCGTCGGTCAGGGTGCTCATCAGTACACGGATCAACTCGCCGATGAAGCGGCTGAGCTCCAATTCGCCATAGCGTCCCTGCACGACCCGGACATGCTCGCCCGCCAACGGCGCATTTGCCAGATCGCCGATGCCAAACAGGCCGGCGCGCAAACCGTCATCGATATCGTGATTGACATAGGCAATATCGTCGGCGAGCGCGGCGATCTGCGCTTCCAGCCCGGGCCAGCGCGCCAGATCCAAGGACCAGCGCGCATCGAAGCTCGCAATCGGCCCCGGAATATTCCCCATGATGGGACCGTTATGCTTGACCAGCCCTTCGAGCGTTTCCCAGGTCAGGTTGAGCCCATCGAAATCGGCATAACGATGCTCCAATTTGGTCACCAGGCGCAGCGCATGGGCATTGTGGTCAAAGCCGCCAATATCGCCTGTCACCGCATTGAGTGCTTCCTCGCCCGAATGGCCAAAAGGCGTGTGGCCAAGGTCATGTGCCAGCGCCACGGCTTCGGCCAGATCCTCGTCCACCGCCAAAGTCCGCGCCAGGCTGCGAGCGAGCTGGGCGACCTCGACGGAATGGGTGAGCCGGGTCCGGTAATAATCGCCTTCATGCTGCACAAAAACCTGGGTCTTATGCTTAAGACGGCGAAAGGCCGAGGAATGGATGATGCGATCGCGGTCCCGGCTGTAGCAGGTGCGGGTGGGGCTTTCATTTTCCGGGTAAAGCCGGCCCCGGCTGTCCGCCGGGCGGGTGGCAAAAATGGCCAGGTCCTTGGGCGGGACAAACAACGGTCCCAGCAAATGGCCGGCCGGATCGATCTGGGACTGACCCTTTGCGGATGCCATGGTGCGTACTACATAAGGTGTGCCATTCCCTCTGCCTAGAGTTGCGCCATGAATATGCCAATCCATGCGTCCGTCACGGTCTCTGCCAGCGCCGCCAAGCGCATCGCCGCCATTCTGGCGCAGGAAGGCGGCGGCGCCATGCTGCGGCTGGCGGTCACCGGCGGTGGCTGCTCCGGATTCCAATACAATTTCGCCCTGGACGAAACCCGCCTGGACGATGATCTATTCATCGAGGAAAGCGGCGCGAAAATTCTGATCGATCCGGTGTCGCTGGATTTTCTGGCGGGTGCGGAAATCGACTTCACCGATGGACTGATCGGCCAAGCCTTCAAGGTCAACAACCCCAACGCCACGGCTTCCTGCGGCTGCGGCACCAGCTTCTCCGTCTGAATGAAAATCGCGACCTGGAACGTCAATTCCATCAAAGTCCGCCTTGATGCCGCCCTCGCCTGGCTGAAGGAGGCCAAGCCGGACGTGCTGGCGATGCAGGAAATCAAATGCCTGGACGAGAATTTCCCGGCCGAGCCATTCGAGGCGCTGGGCTATAATTGCGCTGTACACGGACAGAAAACCTATAACGGCGTCGCCCTGCTTTCCAAGCGGCCGATGGAAGACGTCACCCCCCGCCTGCCCGGCGGCGGCGGCGATGATCAATCCCGCTATCTGGAGGCAGTCGTCACCGGCACCAAGGGAACATTGCGCATCGCTTCGATATACGCCCCCAACGGCAATCCAGTCGAGACCGAAAAATTTCCCTATAAATTGGCCTGGATGAAGCGGCTGCAGGCCCATGCCAAGGACTTGCTGGCAAACGAAGAGGCGGTGGCGCTGATCGGCGACTACAACATCATTCCGGAAAACAGGGATTGCTATGATCCCAAGGCCTGGATGAACGATGCCTTGTTCCAACCCCAATCCCGGGCCGCGCTGCGGATCATCGAAAATCTTGGCTACACCGATGCCTTCCGTGCGCGCAACCAGGCGTCCGGCCAGTATACCTTCTGGGACTATCAGGCCGGCGCCTGGCGCAAGAACCACGGCATCCGCATTGACCACATCCTGCTGTCGCCACAGGGGCTCGACCGACTGGGTGCCTGCGGCATCGACAAGCATATGCGCGAAGGCGACAAGCCTTCGGACCATGTACCGGTGTGGTGTGAGCTCGATATATAGAGCCTGAACTGGAAGGCACATGTTACCCGCACCCTCAAATGGCCGCATTTTTGTCGATATTGACGGCTGCAAACTTGGATCTGTGATGCGCGGTGCGATCTTCCTGACGGCAATGCTTTCGGCCCTGCCCGCTCCGGCCTTTGCTGCGACCATTCTCTCCGACAAGCCGGTGGCGCGGATCGATAGCCTGATCGCAACCGCCAAGGCCGGTCATATCCTCATTCAGGCGCGGGGCGCGGTCATCAGCGGCGGCTGGAAGCATGTCGCGCTGAAACCCGTCAAGCCTAGCCTGCCCGCGGACGCACACACATTGGTGGTGGAATTCGTCGCCCAGCCGCCGCCATCCAATCAGGCGGTGATCCCCGGCCTCTTGCCGGTGACCGCCAGCATCACAATTCCGGCGCGCAAAGGCGTGGTCTCGGTGCGCGCGATTTCCGCGGCCAACGAAGTCACCACCCAAATTTTGAAATGACTTGGATTCTCCTCAGCCTGTGATGATCCCATGCAGATAGATTTCATTTCCGACACGGTTTGTCCCTGGTGCTTTATCGGAAAGCGCCGACTGGGCCGCGCCATGGCGATGCGCCCCGCCATCAGCTTCGATGTGCGCTACCGCCCCTTCCGGCTCGATCCCACCATCCCCAAGGCCGGATTGGAACGCACAGCCTATCTCGCCGCCAAATTCGGCAAGAATGGGGGCATCGAGGATGCCCAGCGCGTGATCGCCGCCGAAGGCGCCAAGGACGGGATCGAATTCGATTTTGCGGCCATTCATCGCGCACCCAATACGCTCGATTCCCATCGCCTGATCCGCTGGGCCGCCATGACAGGCGCGCAAGATGAAGTGGTGGAGCGTCTTTTCGCGGCCTATTTCGAGAATGGCGAGGATATCGGCGACATCCGGGTGCTGGCCGACATCGCCGATGTCTGCGGCATGGATGGCGCACAAATCGCCGATATGCTGGAAAGCGATCAGGATCTCACCTTTGTGGAACGCGAAGACCAGCTGGCCCGTGAAATGGGCGTCACCGGCGTGCCAGCAATGATCTTCAACAACAAGGCGGCGATTTCCGGTGCGCGCGAGCCGGAGGTCCTGGTCATGGTGATCGACAAGGCGCTGGAAACGGCGACGCAATCGGAGGCCTGACACAGGCCCGCCTCCCCTTCGCGCGCGTCAGCGCGCTGGAGGGGGAGGTGGTCGTAGCTGGCTCTCGAGCCAGCGAAGACCGGAGGGGGTAAATTTCAAGCCGCGTCGGCCACCACTTTGTTGCGGCCGGTCTTCTTGGCGCTGTAGAGCGCCTGGTCGGCACGGTGCAGCAGCGCATCGGCGGTGTCGCTGACACCTTCCAGACCGGCAATGCCTATGGATATGGTGAGGTTCAAGGCGTTGGGCGCCCGGCTGATGCGAAAGGGCGTGGTCTCGATCGAATGGCGCAAGCGTTCCGACACCGAATAGGCGAAGGCGACGTCGGTATCGGGCATCACCACCACGAATTCTTCGCCACCATAACGGCAGGCCAGATCGATGCCGCGCACATTGGCGGCGATCCGGCTGGCAAATTCCTTCAGCACTTCGTCGCCGATATCGTGGCCGTAACTGTCATTGACCGACTTGAAGTAATCGATGTCCATGATGACGAAGGCGATCGGCTTGTCGTTCTTCTTGGCGCTGGCCACCAGATTGTCGAGATGCCGGCTCATATAACGGCGATTGTGCAGGCCGGTGAGCTGGTCGGTGATCGCCATTTCCAGACTGAGTTGGACATTGTGGCGCAAGCGATCGGCATAGCGTTTCTTGCGCAGCTGGGTGCGTACCCGCGCCACCAATTCATTCTTGTCCACCGGCCGGGTCAGATAATCATTGACGCCCATTTCCAGCGCCTGGGTCAGCTTGCGGCGGTCGCCGTCGGACACCACCACCAGGATCGGCACATTGCGGCCTTCCGGCAGCGAACGCAGTTGGGAGCAAAGCCGCAGACCGTCAAAGCCGCGCATGCCCAAACTCACCACCACCAGATCGGGATCGCCGCCGCGCACCCGCACCAGCGCCTCCTCGAACGTATCGACCGACGTCACTTCATGCTGCGGCTGCAGCGCGGAGACGAACCAGGCGACGGTTTCCAGCCGGTCCTCGATCACCAGGATGCGGCCGGCGGGATTGGCGTCGAGCAAGGTCTCAGCGGGATCGATCAGCCCCATGCTCTGGCCGGTCGATTCGCGCATGCGCAATTCGTCGGTCATCAGCTTGAGCCGCACCAAGGAGCGTACCCGCGCGAACAGGGCGGCATCGTCCACCGGCTTGGTGAGGAAATCGTCGGCACCCGCTTCAAGGCCTGTGACCCGGTCGGAAGGCTGATCCAACGCGGTCACCATCACCACCGGGACATGGGCGATCCTGGGGTCGGATTTGATGCGGCGGCAGACTTCGAAGCCGTCCATGCCGGGCATCATCACGTCGAGCAGGACGATGTCGGGAACGCTTTCCGCCATCCGGGCGAGGCATTCGAGCCCGTTAAAGGCGGTGACGACGTCGAAATATTCTGCGGTCAGCTTCGCTTCCAGAAGCTTGACGTTGGACATGATATCATCGACGACGAGAACTCTTGCGGTCATGAAGCTGGGGCGCTTTCGCCCTTTATCCGATGAAGCGGCGAACGGTTTCCAGGAAGCTGGTCACCGAGATCGGCTTGGAGATATAGGCCTCGCAGCCACCCTGGCGGATCACTTCCTCGTCACCCTTCATGGCAAAGGCGGTGACGGCGACCACCGGAATGTCTTTTAGCGAATCGTCTTCCTTCAGCCATTTGGTGACTTCCAGACCCGAGACTTCGGGCAGCTGGATATCCATCAGGATCAGGTCGGGGTGATGCTCGCGCGCGATGTCAAGCGCCTCCATCCCGTCCTTGGTTTGCAGAATATTGTAGCCATGGGCGTCCAAAAGGTCGTGGAAGAGCTTCATGTTGAGCTCGTTATCCTCCACGATCAGAACGGTTTTTGTCTTGGCATCCATCGCGTCTCTCCAGCCCGCCGGGGCGGGGGTGACAAAATTCTGTGCTTGCACAGTATTAGGGAGAAGGTCTTAACGGCGTCTTGACAATGAAGGACCGTATCACCCCGGAAAAGGCGGAAATCTTGGCTCTGGAGGCCCTTGCCTGGCTGGCAGGGCAACCGGACGGCATTGCCCGTTTCCTTGCTGTTTCGGGGCTCGAGGCCACGGACCTGCGGCGGGCGGCGGGGGATCGCGACTTGCTGGGAGCGCTGCTTGATTTTCTTTTGATAAATGAGCCCCTTCTTCTGGAATTCTGTCAAATCACTTCAATTCAATCTTCGGCCGTTCACACGGCTCGCCATTTGTTGGAGGCATAATGCGACTGGGCGTGGATTTGGGCGGCACTAAGACCGAGATCGTGGCCCTGGATGCATCTGGCAACGAACTCCTGCGGCGGCGCATTGCCACGGTGCGGGACTATGCCGGCACCGTGGCCGCCATCGCCGGCTTAGTCGAAGCCGCGGAGAGCCAGCTGAACCAGCGCGGCAGCGTGGGGCTGGCGATTCCCGGCAACGTCAGCCGCCAGACCGGGCTGATCAAAAACGCCAATTCGACTTGGCTGAACGGCAACCCTTTCCTGCGCGATCTGCAAACCGCAATGGCGCGGCCGGTGCGGCTGGCCAACGATGCCAATTGCTTCGCGCTTTCCGAAGCTTCCGACGGCGCCGGCGCCGGGCATGGTGTCGTGTTCGGTGTGATTCTCGGCACCGGCACGGGCGGCGGTGTGGTAGTGCATGGCAAAGTGCTGGAAGGCGCCCATGGCATTGGCGGCGAATGGGGACACAATCCCCTGCCCGGCATGCGCGTGGACGAATGGGGCGAAGCGCCTGGCTGCTATTGCGGCCAGCGCGGCTGCATCGAGCAATGGCTGAGCGGGCCGGCACTGGCCGATGACTTCAAGCGTCACACCGGCGAGACCGGCCAGGATTGGACGGCGGAAAAAATCGCCGTGTCCGAAAACCCGGCGGCGCGTGCCGCCATGGCGCGCTGGACCGAAAGGCTGGGCCGGGCGCTGGCTTCGGTGGTCAATATTCTGGACCCCGACGTGATCGTGCTGGGTGGCGGACTTTCCAATATCGAAAGTCTTTATCGCGATCTGCCGCCGCTGGTGGAACGTCACGCCTTCACGCCGGAAACGCCATCCCGCATCGTGCGCAATATCCATGGCGATTCCAGCGGCGTGCGCGGCGCGGCCTGGCTTTGGGATTCATGATATCCTGCCGCTTCGCATGATGAGGGCATGAATGACCTTGGCGCAGTGGCCAGCCTTCTGCCGCGATTGCCTCTCGGATGCATCGCCGCAAGCGCCTTGCTCCAACTGTGGCGGCACCAGAATCCTCGCACATCCCGAACTCGAGACGCTGGCCATCGCGCATCTGGATTGCGACGCCTTCTATGCCGCGATCGAGAAGCGCGACGACCCGTCGCTGGCTGAACTGCCCGTGATCGTGGGCGGTGGTACGCGCGGCGTGGTGTCCACCGCCTGCTACATCGCCCGGCGCTATGGCGTGCGCTCCGCCATGCCCATGTTTCAGGCCAGGAAGCTTTGCCCAAACGCCGTCGTGATCAAGCCGCGCATGAGCCATTATGTCGAGGCGGCGCGGGAGATCCGCAGCCTGATGCGGGCGCTGACGCCTCTGGTCGAGCCGCTATCGCTGGACGAAGCCTATCTCGATCTCTCCGGCACCAGCCGCATCCATGGCATGGCCCCCGCCCGGACCATGGCAAAGCTGGCGACGGATATCGAGCAGCAGCTGGGCATCACTGTTTCCATCGGAGTGTCGGGCAACAAATTCCTCGCCAAGCTGGCCAGCGAACTGGACAAGCCGCGCGGCTTTGCCGTGATCGGAACGGCGGAAGCAAAATCCTTTCTCCGCGACAAGCCGGTCAGCATCATTCGCGGCGCCGGCAAGGTGCTGGCGATGCGGTTGGAACGCGACGGTTTCGCCACCATCGGGCAATTGCAAGACAGCGATCCGCACGATCTGGCCAATCGTTACGGCGCCACCGGCCTTTGGTTGGCGCGTATCGCCCAGGCGCAGGACCAGCGGCCTGTCGATCCTGGTGGCGAGATGAAAACCATTTCGTCGGAAACCACATTCAACAGCGATCTTTCCAGCCTCCCGGATTTGGAAGCGGTGCTGTGGCGGCGGGCCGAACGGGTCTCGGCCCGCGCCAAGAATTACGAACTTTCCGGCCGCACCGTGGTCCTGAAACTCAAGACCGCCAATTTCCGGCTTCTGACCCGCAGTGCCTCGCTGGAAGCGCCGACCCAACTGGCCGACAAGATCTTTCGTGTCGCGCAGGCGGCCTTGAAGCGTGAAGCGGATGGAAGGCGCTTTCGCCTGTTGGGCGTGGGGTTATCGAACCTGGCGGCCGCCGCCGAAGCCGATCCGGCCAGCCTGATTGACCCGCTCAACGACAAACGGGCCGCGGCGGAGCGTGCGATGGACAAGATCCGCTCCAAATTCGGCGGCGAAGCGGTGGGCAAAGGCAGAGGCTTGCGCAAATAGATCGCTCCGAAGGCATGGAAAAAGGGGCGCGTATGGGCTCTTATGGGGAACAACCCGAAAGGCCATGTACGAACCCATGTCACAGATCGAAAATCGCCTGAAAGAACTCGGCATTCAGCTTCCCGCGCCCCCTGCCCCGGTCGCGAGCTATGTGCCCTATGTGGTGACCGGCAATCTGGTGTTCATCTCCGGACAGATCACCTTGACGCCGGAGGGCCTCAAATTCATCGGCAAAGTCGGCACGGACATCTCCGTGGAGGACGGCAAGGCCGCCGCCAAACTTTGCGCCATCAACCTTTTGGCGCAATTGAAGGCGGCCTGTGGCAGCAATCTGGATCGGGTGCGCCGCTGCGTGAAGTTGGGCGTTTTCGTCAATGCGCCATCCGATTTCACCCAACATCCGGAAGTGGGCAATGGCGCTTCGGATCTGATCGTGGCGGTTCTGGGCGATGCCGGCAAACACGCCCGCGCCGCGACCGGCGCCGGTTCGTTGCCACGCGGCGTGGCCGTTGAAGTGGACGGTATATTCGAAATCGCATGACCGTACGCATCGCGGACGGCGTGGCCGGAATTGGTGCGGCGGCATGGAATGCCTGTGCCAATCCGCAAGGCCAAGCCGATCCGCACCCCTTTTCGCGGTTTGAATTCTTCGATGCGCTGGAAGCCTCCGGCTCCGCTGTCGCGCGCACCGGCTGGCAGCCCGTGCATCTGGTGCTGGAGGAAAAGAGCGCGGTCCTGGGCATCCTGCCCACCTATCTGAAAAGCCATTCCCAGGGCGAATATGTCTTCGACCATGCCTGGGCCGATGCGCTGGAACGGGCGGGCGGCGGTTATTATCCCAAGCTGCAATGTTCGGTGCCGTTCACGCCGGTGACCGGCCCGCGCATCCTTACCGGCACCGCGGACCGGCGCACGCTGCTGCTCAAGGCCGGCAAGGCAGCAACCGATCAGATCGGCGCGTCGTCGCTGCACATCACCTTCCTGCAAAGGGAGGAATGGGATGCCGCCGGCCACGAGGGCTATCTGCTGCGCACCGACCGGCAGTTCCATTGGCGCAATCCCGGCTATCGCGACTTCGAGCAATTCCTGGGCGAACTCTCCTCGGCCAGACGCAAAAACCTGCGCAAGGAACGTGCCGCGGTGGCGCAAGAGGGGATTGCCTTCGACTGGCTCACCGGCGGCGACATTACCGAAGCGCATTGGGACCGCTTCTTTGAATTCTACACCGATACGGGAAGCCGCAAATGGGGCCATCCCTATCTCACCCGTTCCTTCTTCAGCCGCATCGGCGCGACCATGTCCGATCAGATCCTGCTGATCATGGCGCGGCGGGGAAGCCATTATATCGCCGGCGCGCTCAGCCTGATGGGCGAAGGCGTGCTTTATGGCCGCAACTGGGGAGCGGTGGAGTATGTCCCCTTCCTGCATTTCGAGACCTGCTATTATCAGGCGATCGATTTCGCCATCGCGCGCGGATTGTCAAAGGTCGAAGCCGGGGCCCAGGGGGAACACAAGTTGCTGCGCGGCTATATGCCGGAAGAAACCTACAGCGCCCATTACATCGCGCACAAAGGCCTTCGGCGCGCCGTGGATCAATTTCTGGTGCAGGAACGTGAAGCGGTGTCCGAGCATATCGACGAACTGGCCCAGCACGGCCCGTTCAAGAAGGCATGATCGTCATTTGGTCCCAACCGCAATGACCATCTCGCATGGCCCGATAAAACCTTGCGGACTTTCAAAAACGCGAAGCTCCTGCTCGATTTCCGCCCAAGCGGCCTCACGTCCCGACGCGTCCAGACTGGCCAACATCTGATGCAATGCGCCGAAGGATTTTTTTTCGAAGCGCACGCATTCGGCTGCCGAATTGAGGCGTACTGGCGCCGACACTGTCTGACTGCGCACATCGCGCAATCCGGCCATCTGGAAGATCTTCTCCAACGCACCGGGGCTTCCCAAGCTGAACGGGCCCGGCTGGCCTGGAATTGGCGGGGGTAGATTGGCGCGGCGGCGGATAACTGAAACTGGAATCGAAAAAAAGCCATTGGCGCCTGGCATGCCATACACCATTGCCGCGATGCGTCCGCCGGGCTTGAGCGCGCGCCACATGCCGCCAAGGGCTTTCTGCTGGTCTGGAAAATAAATCAGTCCGACCCGCGAAACCGCCGCGTCAAAGCTTGCCTCTGGCAGGTTTGTGTCTTCTCCGTCCATCACCAGCGTTTCGACATTGGCGTAGCCGGCGCGCCGCGCATTGGCCGCGGCGAATTCCAGAATGTTCGAGGAGATGTCAGTGGCAAGCACATAGCCGGCGGCACCGACACGATCGGCGATTTTTAGGGTCTCTTCGCCCGCACCCGCGGCGACGTTGAGCACGCGGCTGCCACTGCCGATACCCGCCATATCGAGCATCGTCTCGGTTGCCGGGCCGAGCCAGGCATGCAGCAGCGGGGCCCAGTCATTCCACGCTTTGGCAGCGGCCTGCCATTGATCGCGGGTGGTATTTTTGTATTTCACGGGATCGAATGTAACCATTACGGTCTCCTTCAATATCCGCCTGGCAATATCCGCCTAACGCCTGCATGCTCCGTCAAGAAATCGCTTGGTTTCCGAAAACAGGAACCTACTATCATCGACGCGTACCCGCAAATCAGGAGTTGCGTTCGCAAGCACTCGCGTCAGAATGCGCGAAGATTGCGATATTCCAAAATAGCGGGACCGAAGATGAGTTATGACAACAGCAACGTTTTCGCCAAGATCCTGCGCGGCGAGATTCCCTGCGTGAAGGTTTTCGAAGACGAGAAGAACCTGGCCTTCATGGATGTGATGCCGCAGGCCGAGGGCCATGTGCTGGTGATCCCCAAGGAGCCGGCCGAAAACATCTTGGATCTGTCTGCCGAGAGCGCGGCGGCTTTGATGACCGCGACTCAGATAGTGGCGAAGGCGGTGAAGAAAGGCCTGAACGCGCCCGGCGTCATGCTGGCGATGCTGAACGGCGCACCCGCTGGCCAAAGCGTCTTTCACGTCCATTTCCACGTCATTCCACGAAGCGCTGGCGTCGATCTTGGCCTGCATGCCCGCGGCATGGTGGATCCAACGAAGCTGGAACCCATCGCCGCAAAAATTAGAAGCGCGTTATAGGGAAATCCGGAGGCGGTTAGACGTCTTCCTTGTCGGCCGGCTTTTTCTTCGGCGGCTTTTGCGGCGAGCGCGGTTTTGCCTCGGCGGCGGGAATGAACTCGAACGCCAGCGCATCCTTTTCGCGGTCCAGCAATACACGCACCGTGCCGCCATCTTTCAGCCGGCCGAAGAGGATTTCATCGGCCAATGGCTTCTTGATATTTTCCTGGATCACCCGCGCCAGCGGGCGGGCGCCAAAAGCGTCGTCATAGCCCTTCTGTCCCAGCCAGCGTGTGGCTTCCGGCGTCAGGTCGAAGGTGACGTCGCGGTCGGCCAACTGGGCTTCCAACTCCAGCACGAACTTCTCCACCACCTTGTCGATGGTGTCGCGTGACAGCGGCGCGAATGAAATGGTGGCGTCCAGGCGGTTGCGGAATTCCGGCGTGAACAGCTTCTTGATCGCTTCTTCGTCCTCGCCTTCCCGCTTGCCGCGGCCAAAGCCGATCGCGTCCTTGGCGGCGTCGGAAGCGCCCGCATTGGTGGTCATGATCAGGACCACATTGCGGAAATCGATCTTCTTGCCGTTGTGATCGGTGAGTTTGCCATGGTCCATCACCTGCAACAGGATGTTGAACAGGTCGCCATGGGCCTTTTCGATCTCGTCCAGCAGCAGCACGCAATGGGGATGCTGATCGACGCCATCGGTCAAAAGCCCGCCCTGATCGAAGCCGACATAACCCGGCGGCGCGCCGATCAGGCGGCTGACGGTGTGGCGTTCCATATATTCGCTCATGTCGAAGCGCAGGAATTCCACGCCCATGATGCTGGCCAGCTGCTTGGCCACTTCGGTCTTGCCGACGCCGGTGGGGCCGGAGAACAAATACGAGCCGATGGGTTTTTCCGGCTGGCGCAGGCCGGCGCGCGCCAGCTTGATGGCGCTGGACAAGGCATGGATGGCTTTTTCCTGGCCATAGACAACCCGGCCCAAATCGCTTTCCAAGGATTTGAGCGCCTCGGTATCGTCCTTGGAGACGGATTTGGACGGAATGCGCGCCATCTTGGCGACGACGTCTTCGACTTCCTTGACCCCGATCACCTTCTTGCGGCGGTTTTCCGGCACCAGCATCTGGGAGGCGCCGACTTCGTCGATCACGTCGATCGCCTTGTCCGGCAGTTTGCGGTCATTGATGTATTTGGCGGAAAGCTCCACCGCCGCCTTCACCGCATCGGCGGTGTAACGGACTTTGTGATATTCCTCGAAGTAGGACTTGATCCCCATCAGGATCTTGATGGAGTCCGGCACGGTGGGTTCGGAGACGTCGATCTTCTGGAAGCGCCGCACCAGGGCACGGTCCTTCTCGAAATATTGCCGATATTCCTTGTAGGTGGTCGAGCCGATGCAACGCAGGATTCCCGCGGCCAACGCCGGCTTGAGCAGGTTAGAGGCATCCATCGCGCCGCCACTGGTGGCGCCGGCGCCAATCACGGTGTGGATCTCGTCGATGAAGAGGATGGCGCCTTTGACGCCTTCCAGTTCCTTGACCACGGTCTTTAGACGCTCCTCAAAATCGCCGCGATAGCGGGTGCCCGCGATCAAGGATCCCATGTCGAGAGAATAGATGGTGGCGCCGCGCAAAACCTCGGGCACTTCATTGTTGACAATCTTGCGCGCCAAGCCTTCGGCGATGGCGGTCTTGCCCACGCCCGGATCACCCACAAAGAGCGGATTGTTCTTCTGGCGACGGCAAAGGATCTGGATGGTGCGCTCGACTTCAGCGGCGCGGCCGATCAAAGGATCGACCCGGCCCGACTTGGCCTTTTCATTCAGATTGACGCAATACGCTTCCAGTGCGTCGGTGCCCTGCTTACTGGGCTTTTCCGGCTCGTCATCGTCATCGGCGCCGCGCGCCGGCTTGGGCTGGCTCATGCCCGGCCGCTTGGCGATGCCATGGCTGATATAGCTGACGGCATCGAGCCGGTTCATGTTCTGCTCATGCAGGAAATAAACCGCTTGGCTCTCGCGCTCGGTAAACAGCGCCACCAATACATTGGCGCCCGTCACCTCGTCGCGGCCGGAATTCTGCACATGCAATACGGCGCGCTGAACCACGCGCTGGAAGCCGGTGGTGGGCTTCGCCTCTTCGCCGTCCTCGATCACCAGGGTGACGAGTTCCTCATCGACATATTTCTGGACCGCCCGGCGCAGAGCGTCGGTATCGACATTGCAGGCCTTCATCACCTGGCCGGCATCGGCATCGTCCATCAGCGCGAGCAGCAGATGCTCCAGGGTGGCATATTCGTGATGCCGGTCGCTGGCGAGCTTGATCGCCTGATGCAGGGCTTGCTCGAGGCTGCGTGACAAAGATGGCATCACTCTTTCTCCATCGTACATTGTAGAGGATGTTGATGCCGGCGTGAGAATTCAATGACCTGGGCCACTTTAGTTTCCGCCACCTCAAAGGTGAAGACGCCGCAAATACCCACCCCGTGACGATGGACATGCAGCATCACTTCCACCGCATCCTCGCGACTCTTGGAGAAAAATTTTTCCAGAATATGAACGACGAACTCCATGGGCGTATAGTCGTCGTTAAGCAGCAGGACCTTGTAGAGGGACGGTTTCTTGGTCTTGGCGCGCGTACGGGTGACGATACCGGAACCGGTATTGTCGCCCTTGCCGTTATTGCCGTCACCTGAATCCCGCACAGGGTTCCATAACCTTTGGACAGCGCCAGGTTAAGAACCCGCGCCAATCCAGACTAAGCCAAAATTCCTTTTGGGTTAAATAAAAAGGCCCGGGACTTTCGTCCCGGGCCCTACGATACTTAAGCCTAGAATCACTGCTTTCAAGCGGCGTTGGTCTGCACCACGTCCACCCAGGCCTGTGCGCGGCTCTGCAACGGCGCAAGGCTGTCCTTCGCTGCTGCGGTGAAAAGCTGGTTGAACTTGGTCAGTTCCGCCACATAGTTTTCGAAGGCCGACTTGGCAAAGCCGGTCTGGACTTCAATCGCCTCATGCACCGACTTGGCGCCGAGGATCGCCTTGCCGGCGGCAATGGATTCGTCCATCGACTGCTTGGCATAAGCATAAATCTCGCCGTGCAGCGTCTCGGCGCCCTTGCTGGCGACGGTAGCGGATTTGATCAGCGCTTCGGCGGTGTCCTTGCCATAACCCACAACGGTGTCATAGCCGGCAACTGCCTTCTCAAAACCGGCCTTGAACGCATCGGCGCCGGCGTTGAAATTGTTTTCAGCCGTCGCGAAACCTTTTTCGGCGGCCGTCTCTGCCTTGGTCATAATGTCATACCTTTCATGTTCGTGTTCATGTCCGGCACGGTCCGGTGATCCGGCGGCCTGTTGCACTGCAACATGACCTATATGCCCCTGGTTACTGGGGTCGTCAAGACCATTTTGCTGCATCGCAGCAAAATTTTTATGACAGCTGGGATTTGCAGTGTCTGAGGCCTAAACATCCGTAAAACAACGCTGATTCGTCATTCCTCCTTGCATGGACCGACACAATTTGGTCTTTTGCCCCCGGAGCTGCGCCGGTTCGGGGGGATTACGAGGTTGGCTGGAGTGACAAAACCACTATTTCTGCTTGGAATCGCCGTCCTGGCGACCGGGCTGGTTTTGGGTACGCCGGCCGATGCGGCCGCTCGCCACCGCCATCATCTATTTTCCACGAAAAGCGACCAGGGCGGCCGCCGGATCGTGCCGATGCCCGGCAGCGCCACGGACCCTGACAAGGACGCCGCCCTAATTCTGGATGGCGCCACCGGCAAGGTGCTTTACGCCCGCAACGAGGCCGCCGAACGTCACCCCGCCTCGCTGACCAAAATGATGACGCTCTACATGCTGTTCGAGGCCCTGAAGGCGGGGAAGATCACCATGCAGACGCCGATGCCGGTCTCCTCGCATGCGGCTCAGCAAAAGCCGACCAAGCTTTCACTCCGCCGCGGCGAGACCATCACGGTGGATACCGCCATTCGCGCCATCGTCATCCGGTCCGCCAATGACGTGGCGGTGGTGATCGCCGAAGCGTTGGGTGGCACCGAACTCCATTTCGCCCAGATGATGTCCGAAAAGGCGCGCGCCATCGGCATGCACGAGACCTATTATCACAACGCTTCGGGCCTGCCCGATCCGCTTCAAATCACCACGGCCACGGATCTGTCCGTGCTGGCGCGGCATCTGGCCTATGACTTCCCCCAATATTATCCCTATTTCGCGCTGCCCGGCTTCAACTACAGGGGCACCTATTATCCCACCCATGACAATCTGATCGGCCGCTATCCGGGCGCCGACGGCATCAAGACTGGCTTCACGGTGGCGAGCGGATTCAATCTCACTTCGTCCGTCGTTCGTGGCGGCGTCCATCTGATCGGCATCGTGATGGGCGGGCGTACCGCCGTGCGCCGCGACTTGGAGATGATGCATCTGCTCGACACCAGCTTCGCCCAGATCGAAACCAATCCGGCCCTGGTGGCGCGCGGCCCGGTGCCATGGGCGTTGGTGGCGGATGCCAGCCGGCAGCCGGCCGTGGCGGGCTTCACGCTGCCGGCGCAGGCATCTTCCACTCCAGCGAACCAGTATGCGGCCCTGTCCGCCGTGCCACCGCCGATCCCCGAAACCGATGATGAAGATGCCGCCGAAGCGCGGCGTGCGCCGGACGAAAATTTCTCCACGCTCCACAATCAGGCGCCGCAATTGGCTTCCGTGGCGCAGCCAGCCAGGCCGGCGCCGATCAGCACCGTCCCTTCCGTTGTCGCCCAGGCAGCCGCCGCGCCCATTCCCGCCGCCCGGCCCGCCGGGATGGATGCAAACGCCGGCGTCGCGGTTCCCTCTCCGGCGGCCAGGCCGCAAGCCCGTCCTTCGCAAACCATCGATGCTTCATCGAACCCAGCGCAGACAGCGGCACCAATGACCGCCGCCAAACCTGTTGTTGTGGCGGCGTTGCCCAAAATGCGTCCCGCTCTGCGCGTGGAAAATGGCGAGGGCGACCAAGACCAGAACAGCGTGGCTGTGCCTGGCCACAATTGGACGATCCAGATCGGCGCCTATGCCGATCAGGCTTTTGCCAAGGCGCAGCTTGATGCCTATGCGCAAAAATCCATGGATGTGTTGGGCCAGGCGGCGCGGCTGGTGGTGCCGTTCCAGGCCAGCGACGGCCATACCATGTACCGCGCCCGCTTCGGGCTCTTTGCCGAACGGCAGGCGCGTGAGGTTTGCGATCGGCTGACCCAGCGTGGTCAGACCTGCTTCGCCGCCATCGCCGCCCGCTGACGGCCTAAAGCAGGCCCAGGACCGCCAACTCGCGTTTCAGCGCCTCGGGCAAACCCTTGGCGCCTTTGATTTCGGCGATGTCGGGTGGCGCGTCATTCGCCTCGAAATAGCGCCAACCCTGAAACGCCCGCCTGGGCCGCGGCCGGACCGGCACCAACTTCTTGTCATAGACAAGCCCACAATGCGGCACGCCGTTCTTCTTCATCGCGCGCAATTCGAGCAGAGTCTGTCGCGCCATGATCTGGCCTTTGATCACCCAGTAGAGAGAGCCGCCATCGAGCAGCTCGTCGGCGCGCTTGGGCGTTTGCCGGGTGACATGGATGAGTTCCGGTTTCTGCCCCTTGGCGCGCTTCTCTTTCAGCCGCTTCTTTTGCCAGTCCGCCAATTGCTGAAGGGAATCAACACCCACGCAAAGTTTGATCAGATGCAGCATGAACCTGTTCTGGGGCTGGAACGCAGCGGCAAGAAGAGGAATTCCACCGCTCCGCGTCAATGCCACAGAGATCGCCGGGGGTGAATAGGTGGGGATGGAATATCGGCTCGCCCCTCGGTCAATCGGCGCAGGACTCTTCCATGCAGATCATGTGGGCCGGGCCCTCAACGGGATTGCCGCCGGGCGCGACATGCGTGGGAAGCAGAACGCTGTGAACATCGGCGCCCCGCGTCAGGGTCTGGTGCACGGGGCAGCGCCCCGCAATCTCCATCAACTTGGCGCGCTGCGCCTCATCGAGATCGCCCTCCAATGTAACATCCGCTTCAAAAATGTCGCGCGCCGCCAGGTCTGCCCGCTTGTGGCGGACATTCACTTGCACGCGATTGAGCGGCCAGTCCTTCCGGTTGGCGTAAAGACGAATGGTCATGGCTTTGCAGGCGCCCAGCGCCGCGCTCAGAAGATTGTAGGGATTGGGTCCTGAACCCAGGCCGCCAACCGCAACCGGTTCGTCAACCAGAAAGGCCGCATTGCCTACCCGCGCTTCGACCTGATAGCGGCCAAGACCGGTTTCCGCCACGATAATGGTTTCACTGGTTGAATCATCCGCAGGCATTTTCAGGTCTCCTGGTTGGCGCAGCAAAATCATAGACCTTGCCGCAAAAGGAAAAAGGGGCCCGCCGATTGGCGAACCCCTCGTCCGTGAAAACGAAACCGCTACTTGGCGGGCTTGATTTTGACTTTCTTGGCGGCAACGAATTCAATTTCTATCAGGGCGCCGGGCACCACAAGATTGGCGGCCTGGAAGGTGGCGCGCGACGGCTTGTTGGGTTGATCCGGCGTGCCGAATACTTTCAGCCAGGCTCCGTTCATGCCGGCAAAATCCATCTTGCCACCATTGGTGGGATCGGCCGCCAGAAACACCCTCGCCTGCACCACATCGCCGAATGTCAGACCGAGCTTGGCGAGCTTGTCCTTGAGGCCAGCCAATGTCGTGGCGGTCTGGGTCGCGGTATTGCCCAGGCTCTCGAAGCTGCCTTTGGGCGCATCGGGACTGGTCACCGTCGGTCCGCTGCCGCTGATGTAATAAGTGGTGTAGCCGGGCGGCACCACGACCGAGCTGGCGAAGGGCGAATTGGCGTCTTCCTGGTTGTGAGTAATTGCCTGCGCCATGGCGCCATTCGCCAAAGCGCACAACGCGACCATGGCGACGGTGCCGGCGAATAGAGATTGCTTGAAACCAGTCATGAACGATTTCCCCTTGTTGACGGGACGCAATGCGTCCCGGTTGCATCCTGAAATGAATTGGAAAGCGTGGTGCATTTGAGCCGCGCCAGATTGTCGTTTGCGGCAGCCGAGCGCAAGGACGCCCACAGGGTGCCCTTGCTTCTCGTAGACGATCCAGATGGTCGGCTATTTGGCCGGGGGTGCCGCCATCATGCCGCGCGCGGCCTGCTGGGCCTGCAGCTTGTTCAGCGCATCCGACTGTTCGATCGGCGTCAGCTTGGCCCATTCGGTGTCGTACATCTGTTTGCGCGTGGTGCGTTCGGCGGGTGTCTCGGACGAATGCTTCGACATTTCTTCCTGCCGGGCGGCGGCGGCTTGTTCCGTCGTCATTCCCTTGGTGGCCCGATCGCGATCCACGATCATCATCGCCATATTCTCCTTGGAGAAGATGCCGACGCCGCCATTTGCGTTGGGGGCATTCATTGCGCCGCCGCTCATGCCCGTCATGGGAGCGGGCTGGGCCATCGCAGAGGTGGCCAGAAGAACCACGGTCAAAGAGGCAAATAAAGTTCCGGACAGGCGCATAGGCATTCCTCCATCCATGCGGGTTGGGGCTGTTTTGATTCAAGCCGGGACGATCGTGTCCGCACGGACACACGATTTTCCCTTGATAGCATGTTCGGGCGGGCAGCGCCTGAGGTTACCGGGGCGCGGAGATATCGGGGATATTTCCATTGCTTGGGTCCTGCCGCGCACGCCCTGTGGCCTGGCGGCAGCGTAGTGGCCACGCTATCGCGCGAGCTTGCTTGGCAATCCATCGCATACCGATGGGATGCAATGGAATGGAATGGAATGGAATGGTGCGGTCAGGAATTCTCGCACAACCAAATGAATTCAATCACTTAGGCGATGGTAAGGCCGAATAACGTCCCTTAGAACGCTAAAAGCTATTTTGAACGGCGGTCTTATCGCAATATCTATATTGAAGTTCGTCAATCACGCCAGAATGAATCGGCCTGCCAAAGAGGTCGCTGTTGCAAAAAGAAAATCTAACGTCGCGCAATCTCGACTTAACCCGGTTGTTGGAGAAGGCTGCCGCCGTCACCATAGAACGTGACATCGCGGATAAAATCCAAGGCGTTCTGACCGAAGAACTTCATCATCGGATGAAAAACATGCTGGCGGTGGTGACGGCCATTGTTCGGCAAAGTCTAAGAACGGCGCCCAGTTTGGCGGAGGCCGAGAATTCGATATCGACACGGCTTGTCGCGATGGCGAGCGCTCATAATTTGCTTCTGAAAGCGGATCTGAAAAGTGCCAAGATGACGAAGATTGTCTCTGGAGCCATAGCACAACACGACGCTGATGCTGACCACATATTGGTCAATGGCGAGGAAATCGAGATCTTATCTACGGCGGTCGTTCCTATAACTCTGCTTCTAAACGAGCTTTGTACGAATGCCTCCAAATACGGAGCTCTATCAAAAGCCGATGGTCGTGTCTTTCTGAATTGGGTTCAGGATGCTGCCGCAAATTCCATCACGCTCCGATGGGTTGAGAAGGGTGGACCGCCAGTTGCGCCGCCGGGTCCAAAGAGCTTTGGAACGCGGCTTATAGAAGATGCTCTTCCACGCCAGCTTGGAGGGCATGGGAAGCTATCCTTCCCCGTTTCCGGAGTTGAATTTGAATTCGTGGTCCCGTCGGAAAATTTATGTGCAGACGCTTTGGCCTGAATTTTCCAAGCCGGACGACCCCATAGGCAATGACAGTTGGTTTCTCAAAGGTAATATCGCCGGTAAAACCAACGGCCGAGAAAGCGTAAGCTTCCCAGCCGCTTATTTTTTTGCTGGTGCGGTCGAGAAGACTCGAACTTCCACGGGTTGCCCCACTAGCACCTCAAGCTAGCGCGTCTACCGTTCCGCCACGACCGCACAGTCAGGAAAAAGCTGGTAGGCGGCGGGGTTTAGCAACCCTGCCGGCATTAGACAAGCCAGCCCGGCGGCGCCTCAAATCCCCTCGCCATCGGTGCCGACATGAATACCGCATTCGTCCTTGTCGAGGCCCGACCAGCGCCCGGCGCGGTAGCCCTCGCCCAATGTCACGCGGCGGGTGCAAGGCATGCAGCCGATGGAAGGATAGCCGTCCGTAACCAGAGGGTGAGCCGGCAGATTGTGGGATGCGCCATAGGCCTCCAGATCGTTTTGCGTCCACTGCCAGAGCGGATTGAAGCGAAAGCGGCCATCGAACCACTCCACTGGTTGCATCAATCCGCGCTCATGGGTCTGGAAGCGCTTGCGGCCGGTGATCTGTGCCGCGAAAGGCTTCAGCGCCAATGCCAACGGCGCCACCTTGCGAAAACCGCAACAGGCATCGGGTTCGCGCGACCAGAGGGAACCATCGGCATCCAGCGCCCGGCGTGTATCCAGTCCGTGCGACAGGCTGCGGACATCGGCAAGACCCAAAACGTCCTGCAAGCGGTCCCGGTATCGCAGGGTCTCGCCGAAAAGCTTTCCGGTGTTGAGGAAAAGCACCGGCGTGGCGGCATCGATCGCCGCCACCATATGCAGCAGCACCGCCGATTCCGCGCCGAAGGACGACACCATGGCGGTTTGACCCGAGAATTCCTCGCGCAGCGCCAGTTCCACAATGCCATGGGCGTCGCGGCCCAGAGCCTTGTCCTGCAGGCTCGCAAGTTCGGCCTTGATTGGAACGGATTCGCCTGGCCTCAGATCCCTGTGCGCATCGATGACCGTGACGCTCACAACCAGCCCTTCTCCACCACCAGGTCGCGGACTTTTTGCGAGACTTCGGCAGGCGGCAGGCCCTGGCCGCGCAATCGCGCCCGTTCCTTGCCCAGGTCCGCGACCCGCTCGCGCCATTCCGGCCCGAAACTCCCGGCCAGATGTTCTCGCAGGGCTCGGGCAAGTCCGGGCGCCGTCCCGCCTGTCGAAGCGGTCAGCAGCAGGTCACCCTGGCGCACAATTGCCGGAACGTGGAAATCGCACAGCGGCAGGACGTCCTCGACATTGACCAGAACACCCAAGGACCGGGCGCGGTCCGCCAGATGCCGCGCTTCGCCCTCCGCAAGGCCCGCCACGAACAGAAGCTGAAGCGGTGCCAGGACCTCGTCGGAAGCGTCCGGGGACAGAAGGCGGGTTTCCACACCGGCCTCGGCCAGCAGCGCCGCACGCCGCGCCAGGGCTTCACCGCGGCCCGCCAGGCCGGTTTTCAGCTTCAGGGGGTTCAGAACAAGCGGAAGCATGCGGTCCGGCCTCGAAGGGGACAGCAGACCTATTCTCCGGCACCATTAAATGCAAGAATTAGGTGGAGAATAAAATATTTAACAGCACTTTTTGTGTTTAATCATAGTTGGGCAGCAGCTCGACCACCGCGACCGCGATCTTGTCGCCATGGATCTGGATCTCGCCTTTTGCCACCGGCTTGTCGTTGGCAAGGATGGTGACGGCATCGTCCTGATGGGAATCCAGCTCGATCACGGCGCCGCGGCCCATGCGCAAAAGCTGATGCATGGGAATGACGGAGCGGCCCAGCACCACCGAGATTTCCACCTTGATACTGTCGATGTTGGAAGTCATCCGGGATGCCTATATTGGGTGAGCAGGCGCAAGGGTGCCGGATTATGGTTTCGGAAGGCTTAATTTGGACATTTCCCTAAAGGCCGAGACGGAATGGCAGATTTCCGACCGCCCGGTCGGCTACCCCGAAGCCGTGGCGGCGATGGAAACGCGTGCCGCGATGATCGCCGATAGCCAGGCCAGCGACCTGGTCTGGCTACTGGAACACCCGCCCATCTACACCGCCGGCACCAGCGCCAATGACGCAGACCTGATTGATGCGCGGTTTCCCGTCTACCGCACCGGACGGGGCGGCCAATTCACCTATCACGGGCCGGGCCAGCGCGTGGGCTATGTGATGCTCAATCTGAAAAACCGCAAACCCGATGTCCGCGCCTTCGTCCGCGATCTGGAGCAATGGCTGATCGAGACCCTGGCCCTGTTCAACGTCAAAGGGGAAAGACGCGAAGGCCGGGTCGGCATCTGGGTCGCGCGCGGCCTTCGGGAAGACAAGATCGCGGCGCTCGGCGTGCGCATCCGGCGCTGGGTGACCTTTCATGGCGTATCATTGAATGTGGATCCCGATCTTTCGCATTTCGACGGTATCGTGCCGTGTGGCGTGCGCCAGCACGGCGTTACCAGCCTGGCGGATCTCGGCATCATCGTCAGCATGGCCGATGTCGATGTGGCGTTGAAACAGAGTTTCCAGAAAATTTTCGGCTAGGGCCGCTGCTGAAATCCTTTTTCCACCGGCGGCTCGCTATTGTGCAGATCAACCACCTTGACGCGGGCGCCATGCGGTCCTTGTGTCGCGGCGGCGACGAAATCTTCCACCGCCTTGGTGGGACCGCTCACCAGCGCCTCGACCGAACCATCGGACCGGTTACGCACCCAGCCGTCCAGCCGGTTGCGCGCAGCCGCCATCGTCAGAAAAGCGCGAAATCCGACGCCCTGGACGATGCCTTCGACCCGGACCAGCAGCGACGAGATGTCGTCATTCATCGAAATTCCAATATCACGTCGTCGCGGGCGAGATTGTCACCTTTTTTGACAAGAATTTTGGCGATAACGCCGTCGCGCTCGGCAATCAGCACATTTTCCATTTTCATCGCCTCCACCACCGCCAGCGGATCGCCGGTCTTGACCGCCTGGCCTTCGGCAACGGAAAGCGATGTGACCAAGCCCGGCATCGGACACAATAACAGGCGCGAGGTGTCGGGTGGTGCTTTGGCCAGCATCAGGGTGGCCAGCCTGGCCGCATAAGTCGAACGCACACTAACCAGAAGATCGCGTCCACCTTGTTCCAGGCGATAACCGCCGGCGTGGCGCGCGATCTGAAAATCGGTCTGGCGGCCCTGATGCTTCAACACCAGCAAGGGCCGGCCTGGAAACCAATCGGCGATGGCCTCGAATATCTTTCCGTCGATCGCCAGATGCAGGCTGCCCACCGCCAGATGCGCGTCACAGACCGCGATGTCGCGACCGGCAACACCGACGACGAAACTGTCGCCCGGTTTCAGCCCGCCATTCAATCCGCCGCTGATCTGTCCGGCACGCTGGGTGCGGCGCAACTTGGCGGCAACAGCCGCCGCCACGAACAGCCGCGCGTCGTCATCGGACAGCGGCGCGCCTTTGAAACCGTCGGGAAATTCTTCGGCGATGAAACCCGTTGTCAGGCGGCCTTCGCGGAAGCGCGGATTGTGCATGATTGCCGCCAGGAACGGCACGTTATGGGCGATGCCTGCGATCTCAAAGCGATCCAGGGCCGCCGCCATCTCATCGATCGCCGCTTCGCGGCCCGGCGCATGGGTGGAAAGCTTTGCGATCATGGGATCGTAGTAAACCGAAATCTCGCCGCCCTCGAATACGCCGGTGTCGTTGCGGATCGTGATGCCGTCATCAACGCCTTCGCGCGGCGGATGGTAGCGCGTCAGGCGTCCGGTTGAGGGAAGAAAGCCGCGATAGGGATCCTCGGCATAGACCCGCGCCTCGATCGCCCAGCCCTGCTTCTTCACATCCTTCTGGGCAAGCGGCAATTTCTCTCCGGCCGCCGCGCGGATCATTAGTTCGACCAGGTCAAGTCCCGTGATCAACTCGGTCACCGGATGCTCGACCTGCAGGCGCGTATTCATTTCCAGGAAATAGAAATTGCGCGCGCCATCGACGATGAACTCCACGGTTCCGGCGCTGTCGTAATTGACCGCTTTGGCCAATGCGACCGCCTGCGCGCCCATGGCGGCGCGTGTTTTTTCATCCAGGAAGGGCGATGGCGCTTCCTCGATCACTTTCTGATGACGGCGCTGGATCGAACATTCGCGCTCGTTCAAATGAATGACATTGCCGTGCCGGTCGCCCATGACCTGGATTTCGATATGGCGTGGCTGGGAGACGAATTTCTCCACCAACAGGCGTCCATCGCCGAAGCTGGCTTGTGCCTCGTTGCGGGACGACACGATCGCCTGCGCCAGTTCCTCTTCGCTCTTGACCACCCGTAGGCCCTTGCCGCCGCCGCCCGCGGACGCCTTGACCATCACCGGATAGCCGATCTCGCGTGCGATCTCGCGGGCATGGCTCTCGTCCCGGATCTCGCCCATGAATCCGGGCACGGTGGAGACCCCCGCCGCCTTTGCTAGCTTCTTGGATTCGATCTTGTCCCCCATGGCGGCGATGGCCCGGACATTGGGACCGATAAAGGCGATGCCAGCCTTTGCCAGCGCGGTGGCAAAAGCCTCGCGCTCGGAGAGGAAACCGTAGCCGGGGTGCACGGCCTGGGCTCCCGTTTCCCGGGCAGCCTGCACGATGCGATCAATCTGGAGATAGGATTGGGCGGCGGGCGCTGGCCCGACATGGACCGCCTCGTCCGCCATTTCGACATGCAGGGCATCGCGGTCGGCGTCGGAAAAGACCGCCACGGTGGCGATTCCCATCCGGCGGGCGGTCTTGATGATGCGGCAGGCGATTTCGCCCCGGTTGGCGATCAGAATCTTCTGAAACAAAGGCGTCCCCGCTTCCGCCTGGTGTGGATTTGTCATGCAACTCTAGGGGGTTGCGAAGCTGCGGTAAACCGCTGTACGCCCATGAGAATGGCGAATATCTCCCGCGCCGCCGCGCTTGCCATGTTCCGCGTCCATATCGAGAACGGCCTGTCGGTCGCGATGGGGGTCGGCCTGACCGGATTGCTGGTAGGGTGGACCCTGGGCTTTGACGCCGCCGTGGCCGCTGCCGCCGGGGCGGTGTGTGTCAGCATTTCGGACCAGCCCGATCCCCTTCGCCAGAAATTCTGGAATCTGGGATGGGCGCTCGCCATCGCCGTATTCTTCACGGCATTGACCGCCGGCGCGCAGTTCTGGCTCCCGCCCTACGGCATTATCGTGGTGGTCGCCTTCACGGGTCTGTGGACCGGCCTGATTTCGGCCTATGGCAAGCGCGGTCTGACGCTTTCCATGTCCGGCGTTTTGACCTTGGTCTATGCCATGGGCCGGCATTTTCCCGCGCCCGGTGACGCGGTCTTTTATCTGGAGCTTTTCTCCGCCGGCGCGGTGATCTATGTCCTCTATGCCGGAGCCTATGCGCTGGCATTCGACGATCGCGCCCGCCGCCTGCTGCTGGCCGAAGCGATGCGGGGTTTCGCCACTTATCTGCGCGCCAAGGCCGCACTCTACAATCCGGACATGGAGGGGCCGGCCGCCTTCCGCAGCCTGATCGATGCCCATGCCGCATTGGTGGACCGGTTGCAGGCGGCTCGGGATGCGATTTTCTCCCGCCGCGGCCATCCGGTTCAAAGGAAGCGCATCGATTCCCTGATCGCATTGCTCGACGCCTTCGAGACCATGCTTTCGAGCGATGCGGATTTCGAGCTGCTGCGCCGATCGCGGCGGCGCGACCTGAAATGGCGCATCAACGGTTTCATTCTGCTGATCGCCGAAGAAGTGGAAGGACTGACCCTGGCGCTGCGCAGCCGTCACGCCGACGTCACGCCACACTCCCACAAGGCCGAGGACAGCGAACTTGCCGAAGCGGTGAACATGGCCAACCGGGAGAACCCGGAAGACGAAGCAATCGAACATGCCTTTTACGTCACCGCCAATAAGCTGGTGTTGGCGGATTCCCATGTCAACGCCCTGGCGCGGACCTTGGATTGGAACACGCCGCCTTCGGCGCTCGCGGGCGAGCTCGATCTGGCCCTGTTCCAGCAGCGGGCGCCGCAGGGACTTGGTGTGCTGGCCCAACAATTCGATCTTGCCAGACCGGCAATGCGATTTGGCATCCGGCTGTCATTGGCGATGCTGACGGGGCTTGGCCTTACCCTCGCCTTTCCCCGCTTCGCCCACGCCAACTGGATTCTCCTGACCATCGCCCTGATCATGCGCGCCAATTACAGCATCACCCGCCGGCGGCGCTGGGATCGCATCATGGGCACCTTGATCGGCTGCGCCATGGCCGTGGCGCTGATCGCCGTTTCTCCGCCCGCCCTGCTTCTTGCGGTCATCGTGCTGGCGATCGGCCTGGCACATGCCTATGCCGGGGTCCGTTATCGCATCACGGCGCTGGCGGCTTCGATCTCTTCCCTGGTGCTGCTGCATTTTTCCGCGCCGACGATTCATCCGCAATTCTTCGAGCGGGTGGCGGACACCCTGATCGGCGCCGGACTTTCCTATATATTCAGCTATCTGCTTCCGAGCTGGGAGCGATACGATTTGCCGCGTCTGGTTTCCGGCCTGCTGGCCGCCGACAGCGCTTATGCCGACGCGGCGCTGCGCCGGGTGCATCTGCGCCAGCCCTATCGTCTTGCCCGCAAGCGAACCCTGGACGCGGTGGCACAGCTTTCGGGCGCGATCCGCCGCCTTGCGGACGAACCCAACACCAACCGCCGCACCCTGGCGGCGCTGAACGAATTGCTGGGGGCCAATTATGCGCTGGCGTCCGATCTCGCTTCCATGCCGGTGCTGATAAAGACGCGGGGGGGCGAACTCGATGCGCTCCGCGCCGACGCCCGGATCGCCGAGGTCCGTGAGCAGGTCACGGGCCTTTTGGGCGGCGGCGGCTTGCCCGACAGCGGGCCTGCCCCGGTACGCGAAACCTTGTCGGGATTGAAGGAAAATTTTGCCATGACGGTGCTGGACCGCCGCCTGGCGCATATCGAATATACTGCCCGCAAGGTCGCCCGCCTGGCAGCGCGGCCGGTCATCGCGGACGAGGACGAACATGCGCGTTAGAATTCTGGTGATCGGCCTTCTGCTTCTCGGCCTCTCCGCCTCCTTGCCCGCTTGGGCGCAGGTGCCGCAGAAATTGCCTTTGCCGCATGCGCCTGGGCAACAGACACTACAATTCGGCGCCGCCAGCCTGACTATCACCATGCCCGTGCCAGAGAGCACCTCGCCCATCGTCCTGACGGCAGCGGCGCCGGGGACCAAGCCCGTTACCTTGACATTGGATCATCAACCCGACGCCCGTGAATTCCCGCCCAGCATCTCGCTGATGGAAATGGACGCCAGCAACACCACGCCGGAATTCTTCGTCTCGCGTTTCACCAGCGGGGCGCATTGCTGCGCCGAGGTCAAGATCCTGGATGTGGTGGCGGGGCAATGGCGCATTGTGGAAGGCGGCCTCTGGGATGGCGAGGAGATCATTCCCGAAGATGCCGATGGCGATGGCGAGCAGGAAATCCTGCATGGCGACGACCGCTTTCTCTATCGCTATTCCTGCTATGCCTGCGCGGGATCGCCGACCCGCGTGTTCAAGCTGGTCCAAGGCACCTTGGCCGACGTCACCCTGAGCCCGCTTTACCGCCCCCGCGACGAAAAGGACCTGCCGGGTTTCCAGCAGGGCTGTGTCAATCACGACAACGGTGCCTGCGCCGCCTATGTGGCGGTGGCGTCCCGGCTCGGCCGCCATGACGAAGCCTGGAAATTCATGCTCGATCATTACGACCGCAAAAGCGATTGGGGGCTGAAGGACTGCGCCCTCAGTGACGACAAAGGCAATTGCCTGGCGGACATCCAGTACAAATCCTATCCCGATGCGTTGACCGCGTTCCTGCAGCAGATCGCCGCCGCGCAGCCGGGCAATCCCTAGCTCTTTCGGTCTTCCAGCACGGTGCGGACGATGGCAACCACCGCAGCCAGATCCTTCTCGGCATCGGCGCGTGGAAACCGTAGAATGGTATAACCCGCTTCATGCAGCAGCCGGTCCCGCACCGGGCTGCGATCGCGCCGGTCGATTTCCAGTTCGACCATCAGCAGCGCGCCGTGCTCGGCGAAAGGCAGAATGAAGGTGTGAAATGGCGAGGCTTTGCGAAAATGCCAGCCGTCAAGCGCTTTCAGCCGCAGCCACAACAGATCCTCAATCTCGGCACTCCGCCGCAAGGGGCGCTTGCGTTGCATCGGCGTGCTTCAAAGCGGAATATTGTCGTGCTTCTTCCAGATCTGCGCCACCTGCTTGTTCTTGAGCATGCGCAGGGAACGGACGATGCGCCAGCGGGTGGAATGGGGCCGGATCACATCGTCGATATAACCGCGTGAGGCGGCCACAAAGGGATTGAGGAAGCGGTCCTCATATTCCTTGGTGCGCGCGGCCAGGGCTTCGGCGTCATCGGCGTCCTTGCGGAAAATGATCTCGACCGCGCCTTTGGCTCCCATCACCGCGATCTGGGCGCTGGGCCAAGCGTAATTGACGTCGGCCCGCATGTGCTTGGACGCCATCACGTCATAGGCGCCGCCATAGGCCTTGCGGGTGATCACCGTGACCTTGGGCACCGTGGCCTCGGCATAGGCGAACAGGAGCTTGGCGCCATGCTTGATGATGCCGCCATGTTCCTGGGCAGTGCCCGGCATGAAGCCCGGCACGTCCACAAACGTCACCAGCGGGATATTGAAGCAGTCGCAGAAACGCACGAAACGTGCCGCCTTGCGGCTGGCATTGCTGTCCAGCACGCCCGCCAGCACCATGGGCTGGTTGGCGACAAAGCCCACCGTGGCGCCCTCGATCCGGCCGAAGCCGGTGACGATGTTGCGCGCGAAGGCCTCGCCGACCTCGAAGAAATCGCCTTCGTCTATGACCTTGAGGATCAGTTCCTTCATGTCATAGGGCTTGTTGGGACTGTCGGGGATCAAAGTGTCCAGCGACATGTCGTGGCGGTGGGGATCGTCCTCCACCGGCCAGGTCGGGGTCTTGTCGCGATTGTTCAGCGGCAGAAAATCATAGAGCCGCCGGATTTCCTCCAGGCAGATCACGTCATTGTCATAGGCGCCGTCCGCCACCGAGGACCGCGTGGTGTGAACCTTGGAGCCGCCCAGTTCCTCCGGTGTGACGTCTTCATGCGTCACCGTCTTGGTGACGTCGGGGCCGGTGATGAACATGTAGGAAGTGCCCGAGACCATAAACACGAAATCGGTGAGCGCCGGGGAATAGACGTCGCCGCCCGCGCACGGTCCCATGATGACGGAAATCTGCGGCACCACGCCGGATGCCAGCACGTTGCGCTTGAAGACTTCGCCAAAGCCGGCCAATGCATCGACGCCTTCCTGGATGCGGGCGCCACCGGAATCGAACAATCCGATCACCGGCGCGCCATTCTGCATCGCCATATCCATGATCTTGCAGATCTTGCCGGCATGGGCTTCGGAGGTGGAACCACCCAGGACGGTAAAGTCCTTGGCATAGACATAGGCCATGCGGCCATTGATGGTGCCCCAGCCGGTCACCACGCCGTCGCCCGGCACCCGCGATTTCTCGGTGCCGAATTCGGTGCTGCGATGTTCGACGAACATGTCGAATTCCTCGAAGCTGCCCTGGTCGAGCAGCAATTCGATGCGCTCGCGGGCTGTCAGCTTGCCTCGGCCATGCTGGGCGGCGACCCGCGCCTCCCCGCCGCCGGCCTTGGCCAGGGCGCGGCGCGCTTCCAATTCGGTGACAATGTCTTTCATGATGCCAGACTGGGTTCCACGGCCAAACGCGTCAAGCCCGTGACAGGCGGGCCAGCTCTGCGGCGTGGCCCATTTCCACAGCCAGGCGCTCGGCCCGCTGCTCGGCTTCCCGATCGATGCCCCATTTTTCAGCCTGGTAAGCATCGTCCAGGCGCGACAGCGCGAACGCCTCCAGGGGGGTGAGCCGGGCATCCAGGACCGCCAGCCCCAGGACCAAGGACCCCGTGATCGAGGCCAGGATATGCAGGGCCGCCAAATCAAAGTCGGAGCGGTCCGAAACCGCACGGCGCAGTGCCGCCAGGGTTTCGCCAGACTGTTCGATATGCCCGATACCGCAGGTGACAGCCAAGCGCGCGCCATGACGGTCCGCCGCCCAATCAAGATAGGCATCCCAATGGCGCTGGCGCTGGGCTAATTCCGCCGGCGCCTCGGCGCGGTAGGACAAAAGATCGTTTTCCCCAAAACGCAGGAGCGCGCCGATCACATCTTCGCGCGTGGTGCGCCCGCCATCCAGAACGGTGTTGGCCAGCCGGGTCAGTGGCATGGTGATGGGAAGCATTTCCTCTTTCTGGGCGCTCCATTCCTCCGCGATCGCTTCGGCCAGCGGCCGGGTCGGCAGGATCAGCGATTGCCGCGCGGGGGTCAGGACGGGCTTGCAATCGAGCAGAAAGCGGAAACCGTCCGGCGTCTCCTCTACCGTCACGCTTTTGTAGAAGCGTTTCATTTTCGTTTTTTCTTGGGCGGGAAGGGATCGCGCTTGTCGTTCGGGTCGAAGCCCAGCAGGCCCCAGCTCTTTTGCATGTGCGGCGACAAGGGCGCGGTGACCTGCAGACGCCCGCCATCCGGACGGGCGATATCGATCGAACGGGCATGCAGATGCAGCTTATCCGCGATGGCGCCTTTGCCCTTGGCATCGGTGCCGCCATATTTGAAATCGCCCACAATCGGCGTACCCAGGCTCGCCAGATGCACACGAATCTGGTGGGTGCGGCCGGTGACGGGCCGGGCGGCGACCCAAGCAAACTCCTGGCCCGCCTGCCCCATCACCGCATATTCGGTCAGCGCGAATTTTGCGTCGTCTTCGTCGCTCACTGTCATGCGCTCGCCTTTGCCGCGCACGCCTTCCTTCGCCAACGCCGCCTTGACGATGCCGTGCTTCTGTTTCGGCACGCCCTTTACAAGGGCCCAATAGACTTTCGAGGCATCGCGGCTGGCCAGCGCCAGGGACAATCCCGCCGCGGCCTGCGCCGTTCGCGCCACCAGCAGGACGCCCGACGTATCACGGTCCAGCCGATGCACCAGCTTGGGCCGCGTGGTCTTTTCATAGCTAAGCTGGTCCAGCATGCCGTCGACATGTTCCTTGAGGCCGGAACCACCCTGGGTCGCCAGGCCCGATGGCTTGTTCAGGACGAAGAGATGCTTGTCCATGTAGAGAATGGCGTCTTCAAGTTTGCGCGAAGTCTGAACCGGTGCTGGCTTGGGCCTTTCCTCTACTTTGTCGTGAAGGACTTGGGGCGGCAGGCGCAGGCTCTGGCCCGCAACAATGCGGTCGGCCGATTTGGCACGCTTGCCGTCCACCCGCACTTCGCCTTTGCGCAGAAGCTTTTCCAGCCGCGCATGGGTCAGCGCTGGATAGTGCCGCCGGAACCAGCGGTCCAGGCGGATGCCGTCATCGTCTTGCGTGACCGTGCGCAGCTCAGGCATAGAGGACACGCACGATCCAGAGCCCGGCGAACAGCGCCATGACGGACAGAACCACCGAGCCGATCACATAGGCGCCGGCCTGGGCATAGGCGCCGCGTTCCATCAGCATCGCGCTGTCCAAGGAGAAGGTGGAGAAAGTCGTGTAGCCGCCTAAGATGCCTGTCGTGAGGAACGCGCGAAGTTCCGGCGTGAGATTGAGCTTCAATGCCGCCAGCGCCACGATCAGACCCATTGCCAGGCCGCCGGTGATGTTGACCACGAAAATCCCGAATGGAAATCCCGGCCACCAGGCGGGTTGGACCGCGCCCGCCACCAGATAGCGGATCAGCGAACCCAGGGCGCCGCCCAGCGCCACCATCGAAAGCACGCCCCACTGCATCAGCCGCCACTCCTCTTCGCACGCAGCTTGGCCCAATAGTCTAACCGCTTGGCGATCTCGCGTTCAAAGCCGGTTTCCTTGGGCGAATAGAATTGCTCCCGCGTCATGGCATCGGGGAAATAATTCTGCCCGGAAAATCCGTCTTCCGCTTCATGATCATATTGATAGCCGGCGCCATAGCCAAGATTTTTCATCAATTTGGTGGGGGCATTGAGAATATGAGCCGGCGGCATCAGCGAACCATGTTCCTGGGCGGCGCGCTTGGCGGCGCCCAGGGCGGTATAGACGGCATTGGATTTTGGCGCGGAGGCCAGATAGAGCACGCATTGCGCCAGCGCCAGCTCGCCTTCCGGGCTGCCCAGAAAATCAAACACATCCTTGGCCGCCAGCGCTTGATGCACAGCCTCCGGATCGGCCAGGCCGATATCCTCGACCGCCGCGCGCACCAGGCGGCGGGCGATATAAAGCGGTTGCTCGCCACCCGCCAGCATGCGCGCCAGCCAGTAAAGCGCCGCATCCGGATCGCTGCCGCGAATGGATTTATGCAGCGCGCTGATGATGTTGTAATGCTCCTCGCGCGACTTGTCGTAGAGCGGCATGCGCCGCTGCACGGCCGCCATCAGCGCGGCCGGATCAAGCGGCTTGACGATTTTCAAATTCGCCACCTCCTCCGCCAGATTGAGCAGATAGCGGCCATCGCCATCGGCCATCGCCCGCAAACTGGCGCGCGCATCCGGGTCGAGCTTCAGCGGCTCGCCATAATGTGCTTCGGCACGTTCCAGCAGTTTCTCAAGCGCCGCATCGTCCAGCCGCCGCAGCACCAGGACCTGACCGCGCGACAACAGCGCACCGTTTAATTCAAAGGACGGATTTTCCGTGGTCGCGCCCACCAGCACGATGGTGCCGTCCTCCATCACCGGCAGAAAGGAATCCTGCTGGCTGCGGTTGAAGCGATGAATTTCATCGATGAACAGAAGCGTGCCCTGCCCGATTTTGCGCCGGGACCGCGCCGCCTCGAACGTCTTTTTGAGGTCCGCGACCCCGGTGAATACCGCCGACAATTGCTCGAAATGGAGCTTGAAAGCGGACGACAGCAATCGCGCGATGGTGGTCTTGCCCGTGCCCGGCGGCCCCCACAGAATAATCGAATGCGGACTGCCGGCAGCGACCATGCGGCCGATCGGGCCTTCGGGGCCCAGCAGATGTTCCTGCCCCACCACTTCGGCCAGGGTTTTCGGCCGAAGGCGGTCAGCCAGCGGTCGCGGCGCGTCCTCGGCCAGACCACCCGATTCAAAAAGATCGCTCATTGGGGACGTATACCACACCCCGCGAGTGCGGCAGCAGGCCGGCCCGTCTTGTTCAAGCCTTCAACCCCTCTCAGGTGCGCGGTGCATGGAAGCGTTGGCCACGGGGGATCAGCCGTTTACGGACAATGTCATTTTGCGGTTCCCCCGTTCGATCACCAGATCCCAGTGATTGGCGCTGTCGAGCGCGTGGCCAAGATCGCCGACCCGATCGATGGCGGCGCCATTCACGCTGCGCACAATATCGCCGGGCTGGAACCCGTAGTTTCCGGAATAGGAATTGGGATTGACGGATACGATGGCAACACCTTTCGCAAGCAGATCGGTTTGCAGATCGAGCGCCGCGGCGGGCGAAAGATTTTCCACCTTTGCGCCAGTCAGGGGGCTGCGTCCGGCAATAACCGTAACCTCGCGTGGCGGGCTTTCCGGCGGCAGTGCCAGGGCGACGTTTACATCACGCGCATTTTTTCCGGTTTCGACGCGGACTTTCACGCTGTCCCCGGGCTTGTGGGTGGCGATGCGGTAATTCAGCGCCTGCATGTCATCAACATCGGCGCCGTCCACCGACAACACCACATCGCCGATCTTGACGCCGGCATTGGCGAGCGGGCCGCCGGGATAGATATCCTTCACCAGCACGCCGCCCGGCCGCGCCAAGCCCATGCTTTCCGAGATTGCGCTGGTCACCGGCTGACCGTTGGCGCCGATCCAGGCGAGACGAACCCCGCCGCCGCCTTCCACCCCCTCCACCACCCGCCGCGCCAGGTTGGCGGGGATGGCGAAGCCGATGCCAATATTGCCACCCGACCGCGAATAAATTGCCGTGTTGATGCCGGCGAGTTTTCCGTCGGTCGTCACCAGCGCGCCGCCGGAATTGCCGGGATTGATGGCGGCATCGGTCTGGATGAAGAATTGATAGTCATTTGCCGAACCTTGGGTCCGGGCCAATGCCGAAACGATGCCCATGGTGACGGTCTGGCCGACACCGAAGGGATCGCCGATCGCCAGCACCAGATCGCCGACCTGAACCGCGTCGCTGTCACCAAACGGCACGGTGGGTAGCCGCTCGCCCTTGGTGTCGATCTTCAGCACGGCCAGATCGGTGCGCGGATCGGCGGTCAGCACCTTGGCCTTGAATTCCCGCTTGTCGTTCAACGCCACCACGATGTCGGTGCCGCCTTCGACCACATGATTGTTGGTAAGGATCAGCCCATCGGCGCGCACGATCACGCCGGAGCCCAGCGACTGCTGAACCCGTTGGCGCATCTCCGGCGTGGCGCCGAAGAACTGCGAGAAGAAGGGATCGGAGAACAGCGGATTGACCTGCACCTGGGTGACGGAACGGGCATAGACATTCACCACCGCGGGCGCGATCCGCTTCACCACCGGCGCGAAAGTCAGCTGAACCTGCCCCATCGAGGATGGCTGGCTCTCACCGCGCGGGGGCGCCAGACGTAGAGGTTGCGGCGTCACCAGATGCGTGGTTGGCGGCGGCGCGCCAGCGCCCGGCATGGTGAAAAATGCCAGCGCCGCGACCGCAGCCACGCCAGCCGCCACAAAGGACATCGTCTTCATCACGCTCGACCTCATCAATCCGTCTCAACCAACAAAAAGGGCGGCATTGCTGCCGCCCCCCGAATGCTTTTCGTCAACGGCCGTTTTGGACTTCAGGCGTCCGCTTCTTCCGCCACTTCCACCGGGCCGGAATCCTTGCCCTTGGCGTCGACATCGCGGTCGATGAATTCGATGATCGCCATCGGGGCATTATCGCCGTGACGGAACCCGGCCTTGAGCACGCGGGTGTAGCCGCCCGGACGGCCAGCATAACGTGGGCCGATCACGTCGAACAGCTTGGTCACCTGGTCGGCATCCTTGATCTGCGCCAGCGCCTGGCGGCGGGCATGCAGATCCGCGGGCCCGCGGCGCGACAGGGTCACCAGTTTTTCGATCACCGGACGCAGATCCTTGGCCTTGGGCAAGGTGGTCTTGATCTGCTCATGCTTGATGAGCGCGGCCGTCATATTGCCCCACATCGCCTTGCGATGAGAGGCCGTCCGATTGAGTTTGCGGCCCTGATTGTGATGGCGCATGACTTTTGAACCTTGTGCTGACCCGCCGGCATCGCCGGACGGCCTTCCTCAATATTGATCTTCGTAACGCTTGGCGAGGTCTTCGATATTCTCCGGCGGCCAGCCCGGCACTTCCATGCCCAGATGCAGGCCCATCTCCGCCAACACCGCCTTGATCTCGTTCAACGACTTGCGGCCGAAATTCGGGGTGCGCAGCATCTCCGCTTCGGTCTTCTGGATCAGGTCGCCGATATAGACGATGTTGTCGTTCTTCAGGCAGTTGGCCGAACGGACGCTGAGTTCCAACTCGTCCACTTTCTTGAGCAGCACCGGATTGAAGGCCAGGTCGGGCTTGCTCTCTTCGGCGACGCGCTCGCGCGGTTCTTCGAAGTTGATGAAGACTTGGAGCTGGTCCTGCAGGATGCGGGCGGCATATGCCACCGCGTTGTCCGGCGTCACCGCGCCATTGGTTTCGACCGTCAAGGTCAGCTTGTCATAGTCGAGGATCTGGCCTTCGCGGGTGTTCTCGACCTTGTAGGAGACCTTCTTCACCGGGCTGAACAGGCTGTCGACCGGGATCAAGCCGATCGGCGCATCTTCTGGGCGGTTGCGGTCGGCGGGGACATAGCCCTTGCCGGTGGCGACGGTGAGTTCCATGCGGAAATCCACCTTCTCGTCCAGGGTGCAGAGCACCAGGTCGGGATTGAGAATTTCAATGTCGGACGAACCCTGAATCTGGCCCGCCTTCACTTCACCCGGACCATTGGCCCTGAGGCTGACGCGCTTGGGGCCTTCGGCATGCATGCGAAGCGCGATCTGCTTCACATTCAGCACGATGTCGGTGACGTCTTCGCGCACGCCCTGAATGGATGAGAATTCGTGCAGCACGCCCTCGATCTGGATCGAGGTCACCGCGGCGCCTTGCAGCGACGACAGCAATACCCGGCGCAGCGAATTGCCCAAGGTGAGGCCAAAGCCGCGTTCCAGCGGTTCGGCCGTGATGGTTGCAATTTTACCCCCCTCGTGACCGCCTTCGGTCTTGAGCTTCTGGGGTTTGATCAGTTCCTGCCAATTTTTCTGAAACATGTTTTCCTCATCGTGTCCCGAGCATGTCGGACCATGCCCATACGTTCGACGGGTAAGTCGTTACGTCCGATAGATTCTCAAACGCGACGGCGCTTCGGCGGGCGGCAGCCATTGTGCGGGATCGGTGTCACGTCGCGGATCGACGTTACAACCAGGCCCACGGCCTGCAGCGCGCGCAGCGCGGATTCGCGGCCCGAACCGGGGCCCGAAACTTCGACTTCCAAGGTCCGCATGCCGTGCTCCACCGCCTTCTTGGCGGCGTCTTCGGCGGCGATCTGCGCCGCATACGGCGTCGACTTGCGCGAGCCCTTGAAGCCCATCATGCCAGCCGACGACCAGGAAACCGTATTGCCCTGGGTATCGGTGATGGTGACGATGGTATTGTTGAAGGTCGCGGCGACATGGGCGACGCCCACCACCACATTCTTCTTTTCCTTCTTGCGCGCGCGCGGCGCCTTGCCGGCGGGCTTTTGTGCTTCGGCCATTTACTTGGTGACTTTCTTCTTGCCAGCGATCGCCTTGGCGGGACCTTTGCGGGTGCGGGCGTTGGTGTGGGTGCGCTGACCGCGGACCGGCAGGCTCTTGCGATGGCGCAGGCCGCGATAGCAGCCCAGATCCATCAGGCGCTTGAT
>CAIUCH010000033.1 GCA_903897605.1 uncultured Alphaproteobacteria bacterium | reverse complement strand
TTCAGGATCTTGCCGCGCAGGGGCAGCACCGCCTGGTTGGCGCGGTTGCGCGCCTGCTTGGCGCTGCCGCCGGCGCTGTCGCCTTCGACGATGAAGATTTCGCATTTGGAAGGATCGCGTTCCTGGCAATCGGCCAGCTTGCCCGGCAGCGAGGCGCCATCCAGCGCGCCCTTGCGGCGGGTGAGTTCGCGCGCCTTGCGCGCGGCTTCGCGGGCGGCGGCGGCTTCCACCACCTTGCCCACCACCATCTTGGCTTCGGACGGATGGGTTTCGAACCAGGCGCCGAGCTGATCAATCACCGCGCCCTCCACGACGGGACGCACTTCCGACGAGACCAGCTTGTCCTTGGTCTGGGAAGAGAATTTGGGATCGGGCACCTTGACCGACAACACGCAGGTCAGCCCTTCGCGGCAATCATCGCCGGTCAGCGCGGTCTTGTCTTTCTTGGCGCTGGCCATGTCGTCGGCATATTTGGTCACCACGCGGGTCAGGCCGGCGCGGAAGCCCGCCAGATGGGTGCCGCCATCGCGCTGGGGAATGTTGTTGGTAAAGGCCAGCGTGCTCTCATGGTAGCTGTCGTTCCAGGTCAGCGCGATTTCCACGGTCATGCCGTCGCGCTCGGACTCGATCATCACCGGCGCGGGGATCAACGCATTCTTGGCGCGGTCGAGATACTGCACAAAAGCCTTCAAGCCGCCTTCATAATGCAGGGTGGTTTCCTTGGCTTCGACGCCGCGCTTGTCGGCCAGCACGATGGTGACGCCGGAATTGAGGAAGGCGAGCTCGCGCAGGCGATGCTCCAAGGTAGCGTAATCGAATTCCGTCTTGGTGAAAGTGACGGGTGAGGGCAAAAAGGTCACCTCGGTGCCCTTGCGGCCAGGCGCGTCGGCCACGACTTTCAATGGCGCCACCGCGTCGCCATTGCGGAATTGCATGTAATATTCCTTGTCGTTGCGCCAGATGCGCAAATCCAGGACCTCGGAAAGTGCGTTGACCACTGACACGCCGACGCCATGCAGGCCGCCGGAGACCTTGTAGGCATTCTGCTCGAATTTTCCGCCGGCATGGAGCTGGGTCATGATGACCTCGGCGGCGCTGACGCCTTCTTCCTTGTGAATGTCGGTGGGAATGCCGCGGCCATTGTCGCGTACCGTGCAGGATCCGTCCGGATTGAGCTGGACATCGATGCGGTTGGCATGACCGGCCAAGGCTTCGTCCACGGCATTGTCCACCACTTCATAGACCATGTGGTGAAGGCCCGAGCCGTCATCGGTATCGCCGATATACATGCCGGGGCGCTTGCGCACGGCATCCAGCCCCTTGAGCACCTTGATGCTGCTGGCGCCATATTCGGCGGTAATCTGATTTGCTGGTTCGGACATTTACTTCACCATGATCGCAATACCGGCGCCCGCCATCACGACGGCAGCGCCTTTGTTGATGCGGCGGCGTGCCTTCACGCTCGCCACCAGGTCTTTCAAACGCGCCGCCGCGGCGGCATAGCACAGGGTGATGGCCGGGATCAGCACGATGGTCGCACCGGCCAGTTCCAAATAGCCCACCAAGTTTAGGCGGCTGAGATCGATCGCGGTGGGCTGCAATGCCACGAAGAAAGCGATCGCCTTGGGGTTGGAAAGCGTTATCCCCAATTGGGTGAGAAAGCCTCGGCTGGCGCTTTCCGGGATGACCTGCGATTGTGCGTAGACCTTCGCCGTCCAGTATTTGTAGGCGAGGAAGAGCAGATACAAGCCCCCGCCTATTTTGACGATCAGGAACATCTGTCCCATCGCCTGGGCGACCATGGCCAGGCCGAACGCCGACAGAGTCATCAGGATCAGATCGCCAACCATGATGCCCAGGCTGGCTGGGATAGTGGAGCGGAAACCCGAACCGAGCGCGCGCGCCACGATGGAAATGACGCCAGGCCCCGGCACAACAATGGCGACGATATAGAGCAGGCAATAGAGCAGGAAATTGTGCAGCGGGATCATGCGCCAGCCTCATGGAACAGGCCGTCCCGCACTTCGAATATCTGGGCGCGGGCTCCATCGAACAAGGAAAGATCGGTCCCGGTCATCCAGGCCTGGGCGCTGAGATCGGAAATCTCTTCGAACAAGGCCGCGCGGCGGATGGCATCCAGATGGGCCGCGATCTCATCCAGCAGCAGCAATGGCGCCAGGCCGTCGCGCGCTTCCGCCAATTCGCGGGCGAACGCCAACATGATGGAGATCAGCAGCGCCTTCTGTTCGCCGGTCGAACAGTCCCGCGCATCGGCGCGCTTTTGGGTATGGCGGGTGGCGAGGTCGGCCAGATGCGGGCCGGCCTGGGTGCGGCCGCTTTCCGCGTCGCGGATGCGGCTGCGGGCCAACGCTTCGCGTAAAGCGTCGGCGGTGTTGAAATCCTCGCCTGCCAGTGCCAGCAGGGCGGCGGGAAAGGCGCCGTCGCGCCCGGCAAGGGCACGATTGAGCCGCGCCACCGTGGACGCACGGGCGGCGGCGATGATCACCCCAGCCTGCGCCATCTCATTCTCCAGACCATCCAGCCAGGCCGGATCGCGCGGGCCATATTTCAAAAGCCGCGCGCGCTCGCGCATGGCGGTTTCATAACGGGTGGTGGCCCGGGCATGCGACGGCTCGAAGCCCAGCACCAGCCGGTCCAGGAAACGTCGGCGGCCGGACGCGCTTTCGATGAAGAGCCGATCCATCGCCGGCGTCAGCCACACCATCTGAACAACGTCGCCAAGTTCGGCGGAGCTTTTGGCTTCGACGCCGTTCAATCGCACTTGCCGGCTGGCGGCCTGCTCGGTGAAGCCGGTGCCGATCTCATATTCGGTCTCGCCGCGCCGCACGGTTGCGGCCACCGCCCAGAGCGTCTCGGACGGAGCGGTGGGCCCCTTGCGCACATGCTCAGCCAGCTTGGCGCCGCGCAGACCCCGTCCAGGCGACAAGAGCGAAATGGCATCCAGGATATTGGTCTTGCCCGCGCCATTCTGTCCGGCCAGGACAACAGCCGCGCCCGCCGTCACCAATTCGCCCACGGCATAGGAACGGAAATTGGTAAGGTTCAGCCGCGTCACGGCCAGCTTCGCTGGAATGGCGCGAGCCTCGCCTGAAAGGCGCGTGTCGGGCGCGGCGGTCAATTCTCAGACCCTGAGCGGCATGAGGACGTAAAGCGTGCGCGCGTCCTCCGCGTCTTCGATGATGGCGGGGGAACCGGCGTCCGACAGCAGGAAGCGTACCTCCTTGCCCTCGATCTGGCCGGTGATGTCCAGCAGATAGCGGGCATTGAATCCGATCTCCAATGCCGCGGCGCTGTAGGTGGCGCCGACATCTTCGGTCGCCGTCCCGGACTCCGGATTGACCACCGACAGGGTTACCTTGTCCTTGGTAATATTGAGCTTCACCGCACGGGTCTTGTCGGCCGAAATGGTGGAGACGCGGTCCACCGACTGCGAGAACTCCTTGGCTTCCAGCGCCAGGGCCTTGTCGTTGCCGGAGGGAATGACCCTTTCATAGGGCGGGAAATTGCCGTCGATCAGCTTGGAGGTCAGTTCCACGCCATTGAAGCCGAACTGGATCTTGGTATCGGACAGCGAGATCTCGATGGCGCCGTCGGCATCGTCCAGCAGCTTGCGCAATTCGCCCACTGTCTTGCGCGGAATGATCACGCCGGGGATCTGCGCCGCGCCGTCCGGCAATTCCAGTTCGTAACGGGCCAGGCGGTGCCCGTCGGTCGCCACCGCCCGCATCACTGGCGGTTTGCTGTCCTTGGCGGCATGGACATAGATGCCGTTCAGATAGTAGCGCGTTTCCTCGGTCGAGATCGCGAAGCGGGTCTTGTCGATGATGCGTTTGAGGTCGTCGGCGGCCAGCCGGAAGCGATGGGGCAGGGTGCCCGCCGTCATCTGAGGGAAATCGTCCTTGGGCAGGCAAGCCAGCTCGAAGCGTGAGGCGCCCGCCGACACCGCCAGCCGCCCGCCTTCGCTGGTGAGGAGTTCGACCTGCACCTGAGCGCCGTCCGGCAGCTTGCGGACGATGTCGTAGAGCATGTGGGCCGGCGCCGTGGCGAAGCCGTTGCGCAGAATATCCGCCGGCGTGGATTCCACGATCTCGATATCCAGATCGGTCGCGGTGAGTTTCAGGGCGCCCTTGCCCGCTTCCAGCATCACATTGGACAGGATCGGGATGGTGTTGCGCCGTTCCACCACGCTTTGGACATGGGAAAGCGCTTTCAGGAATGCGCCACGTTCGACATTGATCTTCATCGGTCTGATTTGCGCTTCCTTGGGAAGCGTCCCATCGCTGACATAAAGCCTGTTCCCGGAAAGCTTTTTCGGTGACCGAAATAAGCCCGGAAAACCCCAATTTTCTTGTGTTCTGGAGCGGATGCCGGTCGCCCGAAGGCGGCCCCAAGACTCAAGCGAAGGACCATACCAAAAGGGGGGCAAAAGGGCAAAAAAAACGCCGGCAAAACCGGCGTTTTTTGGCTTGATAATCGGGACTTTTTCCTGACCTTTTCGAGCCCCTAAAGCTCGCCCTTGCGCTGGAGCATTTGGCTGAGGAAATCCACCTCCTGGCGGAATAGCGGATCCTCCACGATCAGGGCTTCGATGCGGCGGCAGGCATGCAGCACGGTGGTGTGGTCGCGGCCACCGAAACGCCGCCCGATCTCCGGCAGCGAGCGGGTGGTGAGCTTGCGCGAGAGATACATCGCCACCTGGCGGGGCCGGGCGACGCGCCGGGCCCGCTGCGGGGAATGGAAATCCTTGACGTCGAGCTTGTAGAATTCGGCGGTCTTGCGCTGGATGTCCTCGATCGAGGTCTTGATGCCGGGCCCGGCCCGCAGGCCGACCGCTTCCTCGGCGGTCTCCAGGGTCACCGGCTTCTTGGTAAGATCGGCATAGGTGGCGAGCTTGGTGAAGACCCCGATCATCTCGCGGGGGCTGGCATCTTCCAGATCGGCGATCCGCTCCAGCACCATCTCGGGCAGCACCACTTCGGGCTTGTGCCGGGCGAATTCGCTGGCGCGGGCCTTCAGAATGGACAGCCTGGTATCGCGATCGGGCTTGTCGAGCGCGATGCAAAGCCCGCCCGCCAGCCGCGATTTGACGTCGGCGCCCAGGCCTTCCAGCGCCTGGGGTGCGCGGTCGGCGGCGATCACCACCCGGCGGCGCAGGTCGGCAAAGGCGTTGACGGTGTAGAGAAATTCTGACGCCGTGGCGGTCGAGCGGCAGATGTGTTGCAAATCGTCGATGATCAGCACTTCGGCGGTGCGCAGCTCCTCCTTGAAGGCCAAGGTATCCTTGCGATAGAGCGCACCCAGGAAATGGCGCATGAAATCCTCGGCCCTGAGGAACAGGGTGCGCCGGCCGCGCTTGCGGAATTCCAGCGCCGCCGCGTTCAGCAGATGCGTCTTGCCGAACCCGAAACCGCCATGGATGAACAGAAGCGGGATTTCCGATTGCTGGCCTTCGGCGAAGGCGCGTGCCGCGCTATGGCCGAATTCATTGGCCCGTCCGGGAATGAAGCTGTCGAAGGTTTGCTGGGGATGCAGCATGCGGGTCCATAATCCACGGGCGCCGTCCCCCTCCTCGGCGCCGCGCGCCGGCTGGGGCAGATAGCTGACATTGGCGGACGGCGTTTCCCGCGTCACGCCGCCAGCGATGACCGGCGGCGATGCGGCCGAGATCACGATCGAGATCGAAGCAGGTTCGGCGCCTTCGGCGCGGAAAGCGCGCTCGATGCGGGCGACATAGTGATTCGCCACCCAGTTGCGGACAAAGGGCTTGGCAGCACCAATCTTGAGATCGTCGCGTTCCGACGATTCCAGGCTGAGGGGGCCGATCCAGGCCTCGAATACCGGATCGCCCAATTCGCGCCGCATGCGCTCGCGCACCGCCGCCCACGCATTTGGCCAATCCGGCCGCATCGGTTTGCCCGTCAAATGTCCCATGTCTCAATACCCATTCTGTGTCAGCACGCGTGGGCCGCGTGTCCGCCGAGCTTTTGAATGCTCTTATATTTTTTACTTCAAACGCTTATCGCGCAATCCTGTCTTGTCGCATGAATTTCCCCTTCATGTTTGTCGCCAGGGAAGGCCTGCCGCCTTCCAACCATTTGTCGCACCGCGGTGGCCCTCGCCATTGAGATCGCCTTCAAAACCGCCCGCGATGTTGAAAGCCTTTTCAAATCCCGCCCGAGTCATCGCCATCGCCGCGGCACGCGAACGCGCTCCCGAGCGGCAAAGGAACAGTATCGGCGTCTGATGCCCGGCACCCGCGGTCTGCAAGGTCTCGGCGGCATCGGCGGCAAAGTTCGTGTTCGGCTGCATGGTGGGGAAGGACTGCCATTCGATGCAATGCGCCCGGCGATCGAGCGACGATAGTTCGGGCAGGCCGACAAAATTCCATTCCGCGACGGTTCGCACATCGACCAATTGGGCCTGCGGCTCGCGTTCCAGAAGGTCCCACGCCTGGGCAATTCCAAGATCGCCCGCATATTCTGGAGAAGTAGAAGAGGACATCACCACAGCCTTGAGAAAGTTCGAGCATTGCCGGGGTCATCGCCCAGCATAAAAGGTTCACAATTTCAAGGATTCAGCGAGGGTTGGACTTTACAACACTGTCCAAGTTGCTCTCTAAAATGTCGAATACTTTGCAATTAATGCTTCTATGTTTCGACATATCTTGTCTTCCGCCCCGACCGTTAAGGAAGATACGATCAAGTCGGGCGCCCGCACAAGAGGAATAAAACTGGAACAAAGCTCGATTCGACAAAATTATTCACTTTTGCGAATCGCGCTAACTGATTGTGCAGTATACGGAAAATACGATCCTCTGATCAAAGCGCATCGAATCAGTGGGTTAGCAGGAGCACCGCTATTGCTGCACTGCCGAAAAATTATGAACCTGTGACTGTCAGCATACTGACAATAAAAAAAGCCCGATTTTCGGGATCGGGCCTTTCCTAGACTTGGTCTTGTTTTGAATTCCGAAGCGATTCCAGCGGCTTCGGTTATTTTTGCAGTTTTGCGACCCTTTTGGTCAGGCGCGAAACCTTCCGCGCGCCAGTGTTCTTGTGCAGCACGCCCTTGGAGACGCCCCGCATGATCTCGGGCTCGGCGGCTTTCAGCGCGGCCAGGGCGGCGGTCTTGTCGCCCTTGATAATGGCCTCTTCCACCTTGCGAATGAAGCCGCGGACGCGGGTTCTACGGGAGGTGTTGATCGCAGTGCGCTTTGCCGTGGTACGGACGCGCTTGCGGGACGAGGCGATATTGGGCATGGGCATTCCTGGCTGTGGAAAAGAGGCGGGCATATAGCCCGGCACCGCTTTGTGGTCAATAAAGCCCTTGGGTGCGCCTATTTTTGGCAGGCAGGACAGTAAAAGGTCGAGCGCCCAGCCTGTACGATGCGTTTGACCGTGCCCCTACAATCCTTTTTATGGCCTTCGCTGCTTGAGGCCGTGCCTTTGCAGGGCTTGCCCTCCCGGCCATAGACCAAAAAGCGATGCTGGAAATTGCCGGGGTCGCCGGTGGCCTGGGCATGGTCCCGCAAGGTCGAGCCGCCGGCCGCGATCGCATCCTTCAGAACCTGCTTGATCGCGCGTACCAGCATCGCGATTTGATCTTTCTTGACCGCGCCGGCCAGCCGCTTGGGTGAGATATGGGCACCAAACAGCGCTTCGCAGACATAGATGTTGCCGAGACCCGCCACCACGCGTTGATCCAGCAATGCCGATTTGATCGGTGTTTTTTTGCCCTCCAAAGCGGCAGCCAGATGTTTGGCGTCGAATTGTTTGGACAATGGTTCGATGCCGATATCCTTGAACAATGGGTCCGCGTCCAGTGTTTTTGTCGGCACCAAGGTCATCAGGCCGAAGCGGCGATGATCGTTGAACACGATGCGGGCCGGCGCGTCGGTCTCGATCACGACGTGATCATGCTTGCCCTGGCCGACGCCATCCGGTGCGGGGCTGTAGACATAATCGCCCAGGCGCCGCTGCTTGCCTTCGGCATAGACACTGATGCGGCCCGACATTCCCAGATGGATGACCAAGGTCTCGCCGCTATCGAGCGCGGCCAGAATATATTTGGCCCGGCGGGTGAGTTTTCGCACCACGCGGCCGGTCAGCCGCTCGGCAAAGCGCGGCGGGAAAGGGCGGCGCAGATCTTTGCGCCGGATATGGGCTTGCGTAATGGTGCGGCCTTCCAACGCGGGCAGAAGCCCAAGGCGCACGGTTTCGACTTCGGGAAGTTCGGGCATGGGTTTATCTAGCCCATCCCGCCTTGGCCGCGCTATGGTTGGCCGCATGAGCGACAGCAAAACCGCCAGCTTCGGTTTCCGCGATGTGCCGGAGGCCGAAAAGGAAGGCCTTGTCCGCGAGGTGTTCTCCTCCGTGGCGGCCCGCTACGACCTGATGAATGACGTCATGTCGGGCGGCGTCCACCGCATCTGGAAGGATGCGATGGTGGAATGGCTGGGCCCCAGACCCGGCTGGCGGGTGCTGGATGTGGCAGGCGGCACCGGCGACATCGCATTTCGCATTTCGGACATGGCGCGGGCACGGGGCGCCGCCGCGGCGATTACGGTCTGTGACATCAACGCCGCCATGCTGGGCGAGGGCGTGCGGCGCGCAAACGCCAAGGGCGAAAATGCGATCGAATGGATTTGCGGCGATGCGGAGCGTCTGCCTTTTGCGGACGGCCAGTTCGACGCATATACAATTGCCTTCGGCATTCGCAATGTCACTCATATCGAGGCGGCGCTTCGTGAGGCAAGGCGCGTCCTGAAGCCGGGCGGGCGGTTTTTGTGCCTGGAATTTTCAAAAGTGAATGTGCCGGGGCTGGATGCGCTTTACGATGCCTATTCCTTCAAGCTGTTGCCGAAGTTGGGGGCGCTGGTCGCCGGCGATGAAGAATCCTATCGCTATTTGGCAGAAAGCATCCGGCGCTTTCCGCCGCCGGATCAATTCGCGCGCATGATCGCCGATGCCGGTCTTGAACAAGTCAAGATCCGCACGCTCTCCGGCGGTATTGCCGCGATGCATTCGGCCTGGCGTATCTGATGAGCGATATTTCGAGCCTGCTGCGCTTGTGGCAATCCGCGCGGCTGCTTGCGCGCTATGACGCGCTGCTGCCGGGTGAATACCGCGCCCGGCTTCCACTTGGCGCGCGGGTGGCGCGGCTGGTGCTGGGTTTCGGCCGGGTGCGCGAGAGCGGCCCGCCGGGGGTGCGTCTGGCGCGAGCCTTGGAGCGGTTGGGTCCCGCCTATATCAAGCTGGGCCAGATGCTGGCGACGCGGCCCGACATGGTGGGCGAGGATGTCGCCCATGCGCTGGAGCATCTGCAGGACCGGCTGCCGCCTTTTGCCGATGCCGTGGCGCGGGCGGAAATTGCCCGCGAGCTGGGCCATCCGGTGGAAAGTCTGTTTTCGGCTTTCGGTGCGACGGTCGCGGCGGCCTCGATCGCCCAGGTGCACCGCGCCGCCACCTCCGAAGGTGCAGAGGCCGCGGTCAAGGTGCTGCGCCCTGGCATCGAAGCCTTGTTTCGCCGCGACCTGGACGCGCTGGCCCTGTTCGCGCGCCTGGCCGAGCGTTTTTTGGTGGAAGCCCGCCGCCTGCGCTTCATCGCCCTGGTGGAAACCTTGGCGGCCTCGGTGGCGCTGGAGCTTGATCTGCGAATGGAGGCGGCAGCGGCGTCCGAACTTTATGAACGCACCCGTGGCGATGCGGAATTCCGGGTGCCGCATGTGGATTGGACGCGCACGTCGGGACGGGTGCTGACCAGCGAATGGATCGACGGCGTGCCGATCCGCGATGCCGCCGCGCTGCAGGCAGCCGGATATGATCCCAAGAAGATCGCGCTGACCCTGGTCCGCAGTTTTCTCACCCAGGCGCTGCGCGACGGGTTCTTTCATGCCGACATGCATCCGGGGAACCTGTTCCTGGATGGTGAGGGCCGCCTGGTGGCGGTGGATTTCGGCATCATGGGGCGGCTGGATATCGGTATGCGCCGCTTCATGGCCGGAACCTTGGCAGGATTTCTGTCCCGCGATTACCGGCGGGTGGCGCAGCTGCATTACGATTATGCGTTCGTGCCGCCGCATCATCCGGTCGAAACCTTCGCACAGGCGCTTCGCGCCATCGGCGAGCCGATCTTCGGCAAGAGCGCCCGCGATGTCTCCATCGCGCGGCTGCTGGGCCAACTGTTCGAAACCACGCGGCGTTTCGACATGCAGGCCCAGCCGCAGTTGGTGTTGCTGCAAAAGACCATGGTGGTGGTGGAGGGCGTGGCGCGCAGCCTGGATCCCGATTTCGATATCTGGGAAGCCGCGCGGCCCGTGGCGGAGCGCTGGGTTTCCGACAATCTGGGACCGGAAGCGCGGCTGGCCCGTGCCGCCGAGGGCGTCAGTGCCCTGGGCAGGTTGGCCGAGGACCTGCCGCAACTGGTGCGCAATGCCGAACAGCTTTCGCAAATGGTGGCGGAAGGCGGTGTGCGCCTCCATCCCGACACCGCGCGCGAAATCGCCCAGGAACAAAACCGCAAAAGCCGCCCTCTCCGCGTCGCGCTGGTCGTGTTGCTAGTGGCGATCGGCGCGCTGCTCGTTTGGCGCTGGCACGGGGCGCTTTGACAGCAACGCAAAACGGGTGACGAGCAAGACAGCCGCCACCAGCAGCCCGAAAGCTAAGCCCAGCCAGATGCCAAATCCCTTCATGCCCAGGCCGAAACCGAGAAAGGCGCACATCGGCGCCCCTGCCAGCCAATAGGATGCGCCCGCCAGCCACATCGGCCCGCGCGCGTCTTTCAATCCCCGCAGGCTCATCGACGCGGTGACCTGCATTCCATCCATCAGCTGGAACGCGGCGGCGACATGCAGAAACGTGACCGCCAGGGCCAGCACGTCGCGGTTGGCCGCGCTGTCCGGCAGCCACAGCATGGCGATGCGAAGCGGAAACAGCAGCAGCACCAGCGCGGCGCAAAGCATGAAGGCAGCGCCCATGCCGATGGCGGTGAATCCGGCGCGCCGGGCGCCATACATGTCGCCCGCGCCTGCCGCCAGGCCGACGCGCACGGTTCCGGCCAGACCGATGCCCAGCGGCACCATGAACGTCAGCGACGGAATGGTGATGGCAATCTGATGTGCCGCCAGGGCCGCGATGCCGAAGGTTCCCATCGCCAAGGTGGCGGCGTTGAACAGGGCGACCTCGAACAGCATGGTGACGCCGATCGGCAGCCCAAGATGGAAAAGCTCGGTCAGGGAGCGCCAGTGAGGCCGCGCGATGCGGTGCAGGAATTTGTAGGCCCGTAGAGAAGGCATGGTGAGGGCGATCGCCGTCATCGCCACCAAGGTGAAAAGGTTCGAGGAGGCGCTGGCGATGCCCGCGCCCATCAGACCCAGCTGCGGCAAGCCGAAATGACCGAAAATCAGTCCATAGTCACCCAGGGCATTGAACAGGATGGCAAGCCCCATCACCACCATCGGCGCCACCGGACGGCTGAGCGAGGTGGAGAAATTGCGCAGCACCTGGAAGGCGAGCGAGCAGGGCAGGCCGAAGGCCAGCGCAGCGGTATAGATGCCGGCGTCCGCCGCAAGCTGTGGTTCCTGATGCAACGGCAGGAGAATATCGCGGGTGAAGAACAGAACCGCGAGCAACGGCGGCGACATCAGGACGACCGACCAAAGGCCCATGCGCACCACCAAACGTACTTCTCTCTGGTCGCGCGGCCGGACGGAAAACCGGTCTCCACTTTTCCTGGCCGACGCTCCTTCTCGGTCGCGCGGCTTCTGCGATGCCGAGTGCCTGCCCACGACATGGGCAATCATCGGCGACACCGCCGAGACCGGTCCGGTCCCGAGCAGCCAGATGAAGAAAAAAACCGTGTTGCCGATGGCGCCGGCGGCCAGCGCCTCCTTGCTGAAATGCCCCAGCATGACGGTGTCGGTGGCCAGGATGATCATCTGGGCCAGCTGGGTCGCCGCCATCGGCACCGCCAGCCGGGCAAGCTCCCGCGCCTCCGCCATCCAGGCGGCGAAACTGTGACCCGTGATCCGGGGACCGGGATCGGTGACGTCAAGGCTCGCGTCCATGAGCCCTTCTACAGGATTCGAATGACAAAAGGGCGCAATGGAGCCATGCAACCGGTTCGCTCGATGCCTGAAATTTGTTACCGGGCACGGTATAAGTGATTGCAACGGCCGCCAGCTTTTTTCCCCCACAAGCCGAAGTCTTTGGTGGGAGAATTCAGCAGCATCAGCGTACCGAACGTGCGGTAGCCGGTTTGACCGCGTGCCGCACAGATGGGGGAAAAAATGACCACCTGGAATATCGCCCATCGCGGCGGCGGCGGGCTACGGCCGGAAAATACCCTGGCGGCTTTCCGTCATGCCATCGCACTGGGGTGTGACGGCGCGGAGCTGGATGTCCAGCTCTCCGCCGACGGCGTGGTGGTGGTGCATCACGACTTCCGGCTGAACCCAGCCTTTACGCGCAAGAATGGCAATTGGTTGAAAGGCGAAACACCGCGGATCAAGGATCTCTCTCTGGCCGAGCTGCAGGCTTTCGATCTTGGCCGTGCCGATCCGGCCAGCGAATATGCCGGCCTTCACCCGGCGCTAGTGCCAATGGACGGCACGACTATTCCATCCTTGGCCGAAGTGGCGGCGCTGCCCTCGCGACAGCCTTTCATTCTGCTGGTCGAACTGAAATCCTCCGGCGACCCCGCCTCCGCCGATCCGGTTGCGCTGGCCGACGCGGCGCTGGAGGTGATGAAGGATCATCTGGCCCGCACGATATTCGTCGGATTCGATTGGCGCGGCTTGGCGCGGGTCAAGGCCCGCATGCCGCAGGCGCGTTGCTGGTTCACCACCGACGAATTGCGGGGCGATGCGCGCCCCGTGCTGGACATTATCAAGTCCGCCGGCGGCAATGGCTGGTTTCCCCGCTATCAGGATGCGACAGCGGACATGATTGCCCTGGCGCGCAAGCGCGGCCTTCAGATTGCGGCCTGGACTGTCAATGACAAGGCCGAAATGATGCGGTTGCTCGGGCAGAAAGTCGATGCGATCTGTACCGACCGCCCGGATATCCTACAAACCCTCGAACAAGGCGGTTGAAAGATAGCGCTCCGCGAAAGAAGGAATGACGGCAACGATGGTTTTGCCTTTATTTTCCGGCCGCGCGCCCACCTCCAGCGCCGCGGCGATGGCGGCCCCAGACGAGATTCCCACCGGAATGCCTTCCAGCCGGGCTGCGTGGCGCGCCGTTTCCAGCGCCGTCTCGTTGGAAATGGTGATGATCTCATCGATCACGCTTCGGTCCAGGATGGCGGGCACGAAGCCCGCGCCCAGACCCTGAATTTTGTGCGGGCCGGCCTGACCGCCTGACAGAACAGCGCTGTCTTCGGGTTCCAGTGCGATCATTTTGACGCTGGGTTTGCGCGCCTTGAGCACCTGGCCGACGCCGGTAATCGTGCCGCCGGTGCCGACGCCAGAGATGACGATGTCCACTTTGCCCTCGGTGTCGTTCCAGATTTCCTCGGCGGTGGTGCGCCGATGAATGTCCGGATTGGCGGGGTTCTCGAATTGCTGCGGGATCACGGCGTCCGGAATCTGCGCCTTCAATTCCTGGGCGCGGGCGATGGCGCCCTTCATGCCCTTGGCCGCGTCGGTAAGCTCTAGTTCCGCGCCCATGATCAGCAGCATCTTGCGGCGCTCGATCGACATCGATTCCGGCATCACCAGGATCAGGCGATAGCCTTTGGCGGCGGCGACAAAAGCCAAGGCGATTCCGGTATTGCCGGAGGTAGGTTCGATCAAGGTCGATTTGCCGGGCGTAATGAGACCCTGTTTCTCCAGGGATTCAATCATGCCGACGCCGATCCGGTCCTTGACCGAGGCCAGGGGATTGAAGAATTCCAGCTTGAGCAGAATGTCCGCCTTGGCGCCGGCCTCTTCGGCCATCCGGTGTATCCGTACCAGCGGTGTGTCGCCGATCGTCTCGGTGACGGAATTGTAAATTCGGCCGCGGCCGGGCTTTCCCGTCTGCATCTAAGCTCCTGTCAAATTGCGAAATCGGCGCCGGCGGCACCCGTCACATCCACACCTTGGACGCGGGCACGCTGGCAGAGATCCTCGATCGAGATGGCGTCGAGTTGCGCCATGATGTCGTCCTGCAAGGTCTGAATCAGGGGCGCCACGATCCGCAGGCCCAGCTCCGAGCGGGGCCGGATCTTTTCCTCTTCGGCATCCTCGATGCTTTCGGCAATGCGCACGACATCGCCCACCGAAATGCGGCGGCGTTCGCGCGCCAGGCGGTAGCCACCACGCGGGCCGCGCACGCCCTTAAGCACGCCGGCGCGCACCAGTTGCTGCATCACCTGTTCCAGATAGCGCTGCGGCACGCCTTGTCGGGCAGTAATTTCCTTGGCCTGTACGGGTTCGGGGCGTGCATTGAAGGCGATGTCGATCACCGCCTCCAGCGCCAGCAGGGTCTTGCGGGACAGGCGCAGCATCATGACGTCTTGACCGTCATGCCGGTCGAACCGAAGCCGCCCGCGCCGCGAACGCTGTCCGAGAGGATTTCGCTTTCGACGATTTCGGCCTGTTCGTGGCGGGCAATCACCATCTGCGCGATCTTGGCGCCGCGCGTGATCTTAAACGGCGCATCGCCATGATTGATCAAGATGGCCTTGATCTCGCCGCGATAATCGCTGTCGATGGTGCCGGGCGCATTCAACACGGTGACGCCGTGATTGAGCGCCAGGCCGGAACGGGGACGTATCTGCGCCTCCATGCCATGCGGCAGTTCGATGGCGATGCCGCACGGAATGGCGGCCCGCTTGCCGGGCAGCAGTTCGATTTCGCCGTCAATCGCGGCGAGCAGATCCAGACCGGCGGCGCCTGCCGTGGCATAATGCGGCAACGCCAGTCCGTCCCCATGCGGGAGACGTTTCAATCCGACTTTCATTACGATCTTTCCTGAAATTGCCGGGCGATCTGTTGAACCAGCCGGTGTGCGACATCGGTCTTGGACATTTCCGGCCAATGTTCCTGCGACGCCGCGGTAATGAGATGGACCTGATTGCGGTCGCCGCCCATGACATTGCCGGAGACATCGTTGGCGACGATCCAGTCCGCGCCTTTTCTGGCCCGCTTGCCAACCGCGTTGGCCAACACGTCATCGGTTTCGGCGGCGAAGCCGACCACCAGGCGTGGGCGGTTTTTGTGCCGCGCCAGGGTGGCCAAAATATCAGGGTTCTCGATCAGACGTATGGCGGGGGCCTTATGCTCGGTGTCTTTCTTGATCTTGCTGTTGGCGGCGATGTCTGGCCGCCAGTCGGCGACCGCCGCGCTCATCACCGCGATATCGGCGGGCAATTCGGCCTCACAGGCCGCCAGCATTTCGCGGGCGGTGACGACTTTGCGCAAAGTGACGTTGGAAGGCGGCGCGATCTCCACCGGACCGGAGATCAGCACCGTGTCGGCCCCGGCGCGGGCCAGGGCATCGGCGATGGCATAGCCCTGCTTGCCGGACGAGCGGTTGGCGAGAAATCGCACCGGATCGAGCGGTTCCTGGGTGGGACCCGCCGTCACCAGCGCCTTGAAGCCATCCAGCGCGCCGCCGCGCACCTCCAGCATCTTTTCGATCGCGGCAACGATCTCGAGCGGCTCGGCCATGCGCCCTGGACCGAATTCTCCACACGCCATATCGCCATCATTCGGGCCGACGAATTGGACGCCGTCGCGGGCCAAGATCCCGGCGCTGCGGCGCACGGACGGACTTTGCCACATGCGTACGTTCATCGCCGGCGCCATCAGGATCGGTTTGTCGGTCGCCAGAAGGGCGGTGGAGGCCAAATCGTTGGCCAGACCGGCCGCCAGCTTGCCCATCAGATCGGCGGTGGCCGGCGCGACCACCACCAGGTCGGCAGCCCGGGACAATTCGATATGACCCATCTCGCTTTCGTCGGTCAGGCTGAAAAGGTCGGCATAGACCTTGTCACCCGTCAGGGCCGACACCGACAAAGGCGTCACGAAATGGGCTCCCGCCCCGGTCAGGATGGCGCGGGCCTTCACGCCCCGTTCGGCGAGGCGACGGATCAACTCCAGCGACTTGTAAGCCGCTATGCCGCCGCCAATGACGAGAAGAATGCTTTTGCCGCGCATGATTGTAAAATCCTGGGTTCCCGCAAAAATACGGCAATGGGAGGGGGGAATATACAGAACCACGATCAGAATGTGTAGTTCCTAGGTACTTCTGGATAATGTTTCAAATTCAGACAGTTGGAGAAATCCCCGGTTAATGATTCGCTAAACATGGCCATGCTCTTATGGCCTCCAGCCCAGGGGGGCGGTGGCATGGCATTATCGAAATCCGGCTTAGGCCGCAGGGCAAAGATTCAACTCACCACGGGCGAGATGATGCGTCTGGCATCCGATTTCGCCGAGGAACATGGCGCGGACGCTTGCGATTACGCCTATCGCGCCGTGGTCAATTTCGAAGCGGAAGGCGAGCGCGAGCGCGCCTATATTTGGTTCCTGCTGTTGGTGATGCTGGGCGATATCGCCAGCCACCGGCTCAATCCTGACGGACCTCTGACGATTCACTAGATTTCCCCCATCTGTGCGGCACGCGGGCAAGCGCTAAAAGCTGCGCCGCTGCCCGCTTCGCGGGCGTTCGGCCGGCAAAAGCTCCGCAGGAGCTTTTGCTTGTCGGCCTCACGGGGAAGAAAGCCGGTATTCGCTGCGCGTTCCTTGCGATAGCATGACGGCTCACGTTCTTTTCAGGACCACATGCCCCTCGATCCACTGGTGAAAGCCTTTCTCGATCAGGCGGCGGCGATCCCGCGCCCCAAGCCGTGGGAGATGCCGCTCGGCGCCATGCGCATGAGCTTCGCCGGCATGATGGGTCTGGTCGGGCCCAAGGATGTGCCGGTGGGCAAGATCGAGAATTTCAAGATCCCCGGGCCAAAGGGCGATATTCATGCCCGGGCCTATGCCCCGATTGCGGTCGGTGGCGACGCGCAACCTGCTCTGGTCTATTTTCACGGCGGCGGTTTCGTGGTGGGCGACCTTGATACCCATGACGGGCTTTGCCGTCTGTTCGCCCATCAGGGCGGCTTTCGGGTGATCGCGGTGGAATACCGGTTGGCGCCCGAACACAAATGGCCCGCGCCACTGGACGACGCGGCAGCCGCACTGCACTGGATATTCGAGAATGCATCCACGCTCGGTGTCGATGCGGGCCGCATCGCGGTGGGCGGCGATTCCGCCGGCGGCCTGCTCACGGCGTCCCTCACGCAGGCGATGAAGGAAAAAGGCGGGATGGCGATTGCATTCCAGCTGTTGCTTTTCCCCGCCACCGATTTCGCGGGCCATTTCGAGTCGATGGAGAAATACGGCGTCGGCTATTTTCTCGACAAGCGCACGATCGATTGGAACAACGACCAGATCCTTCCGCCGGGCGCGGATCGCGCCTCACCGAAAATTTCGCCGCTGCGATCCAAGGATTTCACCGGCCTGCCGCCCGCTTACATCATGCTGGGTGGCTATGATCCCTTGCATGACGAAGGCTTGGCCTATGCCGAGAAGCTGCGCCAGGCAGGGGTGAAGGCCACCGTCGCTGATTACGACGGCATGGTGCACTGCTTTGTCTATCTGCAGACGGTGCTGCCGCAGGCGCATGAGGCCGTGGCCGCCGCGGCGAAAGCGGTGCGCGATGCATTGGCGGTGGCGTGAGAGAAGGGGCCGTAAGCGGATCGCTTACTTGATCTTGCCTTCTTTGAATTCGACATGCTTGCGCAGGACGGGATCATATTTCTTGATCTTGAATTTTTCCGTCATGGTGCGGGTATTCTTCTTGGCGACATAGAAAAAGCCGGTATTGCCTTCGCTGTTGAGGCGAATCTTGGCAGTGGTGGGCTTGGCCATGGCGAACTCCAGAAGAGACAGGTCGAGAGGGGCGGTTTTTGCGGGATGGACCCCGCCCTGTCAAGCGGATCCCGTCAATCCTCTGAAATTCAACGTTTTTTCGGCTTGAAACGGTGCTTATTTTTGTCCCGGGCAGTCTTTCCCGGCGGTGACGGCCGGTGCGCCCGGGCCGGAATCGCGCCGCCCTCCGCAAGCTCGAACCGCAGACCGCCGGTAATCGGGGCGGCTTCCGCCAGTTTCACGGTGATGGCGTCGCCTAGGCCATACGTCGTGCCGCTGCGTTCGCCGCGCATGGCCTGGGCTTTTTCGTCATGGCGGAAATATTCCGCACCCAACGCCCGCGCCGGCAGCAAACCTTCGGCGCCGGATTCCTTCAGGCGCACGAACAGCCCAAATTTCGTGACCCCGGTGATGCGGGCTTCGAAGGTGGCGCCGATCCGATCTTGCATGAATGCGGCGACATAACGGTCGGTGGAGTCGCGCTCCGCCGCCATGGCACGGCGTTCGGTGAGGGAAATGGCCTGCGCGATTTGCGGCAGATGCTTGATCTCCCGGTCGGTCAGTCCGTCATCGCCGCCCAGTTTCAGGCTGCGGATCAGGGCGCGATGCACGATCAGATCGGCATAGCGCCGGATCGGCGATGTAAAATGCGCATATTTGGCCAGGTTCAGACCGAAATGGCCGATATTGGCCGCGTCATAGATCGCCTGCGCCTGGCTGCGCAGCACCACATCGTTCATCACCGCTTCGTGCGGCATGCCTTTGGCGCCGGCCAGAATGCGGTTGAAGGCGCCGGGCTGAATCACTTGGCCCTTGGCGAAGTTGATATTCAGGGTACGGAGGAAATCGGAAAACGCGAACAGCTTTTCGCGGCTGGGATGGTCGTGGATCCGGTAGATGAGAGGCGTGCGGGCATTCTCCAGTGCCTCGGCCGCCGCGACATTGGCCAACACCATGCATTCCTCGATCAGTCGCATGGATTCCAGACGCTCGCGGAACGCGATGCTGGCGACATGACCGTCGGCGCCCAGCTGGATACGCCGCTCGGGCAGGTCAAGATCCAGCGGGCTGCGCTTATCGCGCGCGATGACCAGCGTCTTGTAGGCTGTCCAAAGATCGCCAAGGGTCTTGCGCACCGTGGCGCTCATGTCGGCATCCGGCTTGCCGTCGAATGCCGCCTGGGCCCGCGCATAAGTCAGCCGCGCCCCCGAACACATCACACCGCGCACAAAAGTGTGACTGCGTTTGTGCCCCTGGGGGTCGAACACCATGCGCACCGCAAGGCAGGCCCGGTCCACGCCTTCCTTCAAGGAACAGAGATCGGCTGAGAGTTCTTCCGGCAGCATCGGCACCACTCGGTCCGGAAAATAGGCGCAGTTGCCGCGTTTGAGCGCTTCCTTGTCCAGTGCCGATCCGGGCGTCACATAATGGGCGACATCGGCGATGGCGACGAGAATGACATGACCGCCCTTATTGGCGGCATCGTCGTCCGGTCCGGCCCAGACCGCATCGTCATGATCGCGCGCATCTTCCGGATCGATGGTGACGAGGGGGATGGATCGCAGATCGCTGCGCCCTTTGGGTTCGACCGGCTTTGCCGCGTTGGCTTCGTCCAGCACGCTTTGCGGAAAGACGGTGGGAATGCCATGGGCATGAATGGCGATCAGGCTGATGGTGCGCGGGCTGTCCATGCTGCCGATGCGTTCCACCAACCGCACCCGGGGGAAGCCTGCGGCCTTGCGGCCAATGGGCTCGGCCAACACTAGTTCGTTGTTCCTGGCGTCCGCGGCATCGGCCTTGTCCAGGACATATTCGCCGCGCGCCTTGCGATCCACCGGGATGACGCGAAAGCCGGAGGCGTTTTCGCGCAGAACGCCAAGCACACGCTCCGGTCCGGCCTCGGGTTCCAGACGTCGCACGATTGCCGCTTCATAGTTGGTGCCCCGCCTTTCCAGCCGCGCCAGGATGCGCATGCCGCTTGCCAGGGCCACGCCATCCTTGGGTGGGGCGACATAAATCACCGGCGGTTCGGCGTTGGAGACCCAGTTGAGCGGCCGTGCCAGCAACTCGCCATCGGGATCGATGCCCGTGACTTCCAGAAGAGCGATTTCCGGCAATTCGCCCGCCTTGGTCAGGCCGCGTTTGACGTTGCCCGCAATCGCGCCTTCGGATTCCAATTCGCGCAACAGGCGCTTGAGAACAATGCGATCGGAACCCTTCAGGCCAGTCAGCCGCGCCAGGTCGCGTTTGGTTGCGCCGGGATGTCCGGCGAGCAGAACGAGCAGACGTGCCTTGTCGAGCGGCGGTGCATTCGCAGTCCGGCGCGGCAATTATTCGCCCGCCACAGGTTCGGGCTTCTTCTTTGCTTTCGCCGCCGTCTTCTTCTTCGGCGCAGGTTTTTTTGCCATAGCTTCGACTTTGGCTTCCACCTTTTTCTTGGGCTTCGGCGCCGCTTTCTTTTTCTGCTTCTTTCCGCCGCCCTTGGCCGCGCGCTCGGCAATCAGCGCCAGCGCCTGCTCCAGGGTCACTTCCATCGGATCGTTGCCTTCCGGGATGGTGGCATTGAGGTCGCCATCGCTGACATAGGGACCATAGCGGCCCTTCAACACCTTGATGACGTTGCCGTCGTTATCCTGACCCAGTTCCTTCAAGGCCTGCGGTCCGCGCCGGCCGCCGCCTTTGGCCTTCTTTTCAGCCAGCAAGGTGACTGCGTGGTTGAGACCGATCTCAAAGACATCGTCCGGCGATTCCAGCGAAGCATATTTGCCGTCATGCGACACATAAGGCCCGAAGCGGCCGAAATTCGCCGTGATCATCTTGCCGTCCTCGGGATGGGCACCGACTTGGCGGGGCAGGGACAAAAGCTTTACCGCGAGCGCCAGATCCACCGTTGACGGATCGGTACCCTTGGGCAGTCCCGAGCGCTTAGGCTTCTTCTCTTCACCCAGTTGCACATAGGGTCCGAAACGGCCCGATCGCACAGTCACTTTTTCCTCGGTGCCGGGAAACAGGCCCAGCTCGCGCGGTCCGGAATCGCCTTCGCCCGGCTTGGCGCCGATCTGGCGGGTAAATTTGCATTCGGGATAGTTGGTGCAGCCGACGAATGCGCCAAAGCGGCCCAGTTTCAAATTGAGCCGGCCTTCGGCACAGGCGGGGCATTTGCGGGGATCGACGTCATCTTCGCTGGCCGGAAAGATGTGCGGACCCAGCACGTGATCCAGCTCGTCGATCACTTGGCTGATCTTGAGATCCTTGGTCTCGCCCACCGCGGCGGAGAAATCCTTCCAGAATTCCCGCAGCAATTGCTTCCAGTTCAGATCGCCGGCCGAAACCTCGTCCAGTTTCTCTTCCAGATCGGCCGTAAAATCATACGCGACATAACGCGGGAAGAAGCTGTTGAGGAAGGTGGTGACCAGGCGGCCTTTTTCCTCGGGATAGAAACGCGTGCGATCCATCCGCACATAGGCACGGTCGCGCAAAGTGGAAAGGATGGTGGCATAAGTCGAAGGCCGGCCGATCCCCAGCTCTTCCAGTTTGCGCACCAGGCTAGCTTCGGAATAACGCGGCGGCGGTTCGGTGAAATGCTGCGCTGGCGTCACCTTCTCAATCCTGCTGGCGTCGCCCGCCGACACCTTCGGCAGTTTCGAGCCCTCCTCATCCCCGTCGCCCCGAAGGGGCGCATTGATAGAATTGTCGTCTTCACCTTCCAGATACAAGGTGAGGAAGCCGTCGAATAAAGTGACGGTACCGGTGGCGCGCAAGGTGATCTGCTTGTCGGCGGAGATCACATCCACCGTGGTGCGTTCCTGCTCGGCGGATTCCATCTGACTGGCGACGGCGCGCTTCCAGACCAATTCGTAAAGCCTGGAGGCATCGGCATCCAGATAGCGTGCAACTTCCTCCGGTGTGCGCGCAAAGCTGGTGGGACGCACCGCTTCATGCGCTTCCTGGGCGTTCTTGGCTTTGCTGGTATAGACCCGGGCTGCCTGCGGCACATAGCGGGCGCCATATTTGCTGCCGATGACTTCGCGCGCCTCGGTGATCGCTTCCGGCGCCATGACGATGCCGTCGGTTCGCATATAGGTGATCAGGCCAACCGTATCGCCGCCAATATCGACGCCTTCGTAAAGGCCCTGCGCCACCTGCATGGTGCGCTTGGCGGCGAAACCCAGCTTGCGGGCCGCTTCCTGCTGCAAGGTCGAGGTGATGAAAGGCGGCGAGGGATTGCGCTTGACCGGCTTGGCTTCGACACTGCCGATGGAGAATTTCTGCGCCTGAATGGCGCCGACGGCGCGATCGGCATCCGCCTGGTTGGCCAGCGACAGCTTTTCCAGCTTTTTGCCGTCGAGCTGAATTAGGCGGGTGGAGAAATCGCCCGCCGCGGTGGAGACGTCGGTATCGATGCTCCAATATTCCTGGGCCTTGAAGGCGTCGATCTCGGCTTCGCGTTCGACCACCAGCCTGAGCGCCACCGACTGCACCCGGCCCGCCGAACGGGCGCCCGGCAGTTTGCGCCACAGCACCGGCGACAAGGTGAAGCCGACCAGATAATCGAGTGCCCGGCGCGCCAGATAGGCATCTACCAATTCCTCGTTGATCTGGCGGGGATGCTGGATGGCTTCCAGGATCGCGGATTTTGTCACCGCGTTGAAGACCACGCGCTCGACCGGCATTTTGCCCAGCACATGTTTTTGCTTGAGCACTTCCAGAATATGCCAGGAGATGGCCTCGCCCTCGCGGTCGGGGTCGGTGGCCAGGATCAGCTTGTCGGCGCCTTTCACGGCGCTGGCGATATCCTTGATCTTGGCTTGGGCGCGGGCATCGACTTCCCACACCATCGAGAAATCGTCATCTGGTTTCACCGAGCCATCCTTGGACGGCAGGTCGCGGATATGCCCGAAGCTGGCCAGCACCTTATAGTTGCTGCCCAGATACTTATTGATGGTCTTGGCTTTGGCGGGGGACTCGACGACGAGGACGTTCATACCGGCTGCTTTTGGACCTTTGGGGGGCTTATCTGGTGTCGCGGAGCTGGACGACAAGACAGGGAACCGCGGAACCGGGCCTTTTTTGTGAAATGCGGCGGGACACTGATGGAAGGGTGACGAGCCTGTCAACGGCGGCCCGGCGTCCGGGATAAAGCCAATGGTTGAATATCCCGTCAACATTACCAGATTTTAAAGCTAGAAGTTGTATAATCCCGTTCGCATCTGCAAGGCCGCTTTCGGCGCAAACATCCCGGAAAACCCTCCCTTTATGACCGCGCCCAACCGGAACCATGCCTAGGCGTGCCGCGTTGCCGGATTTTTTTAAGACCGCCCGGCAACGGCCAGGCCTGTCCGGGCCTGTCCGGGTAAGTCAGGGGCCCGGCAGATCGGCCCAGCTGACCCGATTCCCGGAATGGCGGCGGCAACTGCCTGCCAGCTCCATCTCCAGAATCACGGTCAGAATTGCGGCGGGGGAAGCACCGGTTTGCCGGATCAGCTCATCGATCGACACCGGCGCGGGGCCCAGCGCTTCCTCGATCCGGACACGGACTTGGTCGGCCTCGGCTTCCAGCATTCCGGCCTGACCCGATGCGATGGGCGCGCCATTTTCCGGTTCGCCAAAGCCGCCGCCGAGAATGGGGCGCAGGACCGCAAGCACATCTTCGGCGCTTTCGGTCAAGGTCGCGCCCTGCCGGATCAGGCCATTGGGTCCCTTGGCGTGCGGATCGAGCGGCGAGCCGGGGACGGCGAAAATCTCGCGATCCTGTTCCAACGCGTAATTGGCGGTGATGAGGGAGCCGGAACGCTCGGAGGCTTCGACCACCACGACGCCGCGCGACAGGCCAGAGATCAGCCGGTTGCGGCGCGGGAAGTGACGTGCCTGTGGCGCTTCGCCCAATCGCATCTCGGAGATGATGGCGCCGCGCTCGGCGATGGCGCGATAGAGCGCTTCATTCTCCGGCGGATAAATGATGTCGACGCCGCCCGCCACAACCGCGACCGTGCCTTGTTCCAGCGCGGCCTCATGGGCGGCGGAATCGATGCCGCGGGCCAGTCCCGAGGCTATGACAAGGCCTGCCTCCCCAAAATCACGCGACAATAACTGTGCGAATTTGCGTCCCAGCGCCGAGGCGTTGCGCGCGCCGACCACCGCGACCATCTTTTTGCGCAGGATGTGGGCGTGTCCGATCACGCAAATCAACGGCGGCGGCGGACGGAGCGCTGCCAGCCCGGGAGGAAAATCGGGCTCGCAGCTCGCAATCATGCGTCCCTTCACCTGCTCCAACTGCTCCAGTTCGCGCACGATGTCGGCTTCCGGCGGGAGAACGAAAATCTTCCCGCCTCCGCGCCTTGCCAGGCGAGGCAGTTCTTCCAGCGCAACCGTGGCGCTGCCGAACCGTACGAGCAATTGCGCGAAGGTGACGGGGCCGACTTCGGCGGTGCGGGCCAGCCGCAGCCAGGCCAGCCTTTCGATCGGGTCGAGAATCCGCGTCATTTCGATTTGGCGCCCTTGGACCCGATGCGTGGTTCTTCGCCGCTGAGGAGACGGCGGATATTTTCCCGGTGGGTGAAAAAGATGAGGGCCGCCAGCAACGCGGCAAGCGGCGCATAACCATGACGGCCGAGCAGGAAAAAATAAAGCGGCGACAATGCGATGGCGACAAGCGCGGAAAGCGACGAGATGCGCCAAATTAGGGCCGCAACTAGCCAGGTCGCCGCCGCCAGCAATCCCGCCGGCCAATAAAGCGCGATGGTGACGCCAAAGAATGTGGCGACGCCCTTGCCGCCCTTGAAGCCGAGCCAGACCGGGAAGATGTGCCCCAGCACGGCGGCCAAGGCGGCGAAGATCTCGCATCCGGGCGGCAACAACATCCGGGCGACCAGGACCGCTGCCGCGCCCTTGAACCCGTCAAATAACAAGGTTGCCGCCGCCGCCCATTTCTTGCCGGTGCGCAGCACATTGGTGGCGCCGATATTGCCGGAGCCGATCTTGCGGACATCGCCCGCACCGGACGCAAAGGCAAAAAACAATCCGAATGGGATCGATCCCAAAAGATAGCCCAGCACCAGGGCTTCAAGCACAGCGGAAAGGGGGATGGCGCCGGTCATTGGCCGCGACGATAAGGGGCTTTGAGCGCCAAATCCATCGGCCGGCAAATGTTAGGCGCGGGAAAATACGCATTCGCCAGCAACGAAGGTCCGCTGGGCACGGCCCTGAAATTTGCGACCCTCGAAGGCGGTATTGCGCGCGCGGGAGTGAAGCGCCTGCTCGTCGAGCTGGAATGGTTCGTCGGGGTCCAGCAAGACCAGATCGGCGGGCGCGCCTTTGGCAAGGGTCCCGTAAGGAAGCCCCAGCATGCGTGCCGGTGTCGCGGTCAATGCCGCCAGCAGATGCGGCAGGCTGGCATCGCCATTGTGGAAAAGATTCAATGCGGCAGGCAGCAATGTTTCCAGTCCCACCGCGCCGAATGCGGCGGAGGCGAAGGTCTGCCGCTTGGTGTCGGCGCCCTGCGGTTCATGGCTGGAGACGATCACATCGATAATTCCATTGGCGACACCTTCCACCATCGCGGCGCGATCGGCTTCGGAGCGCAGTGGCGGCTTCACTTTGCGGAAGGTGTAATAGGCGCCGACATCCAGTTCGTTGAGCAGAAGGTGATGGGCGGCGACGCCGCAGGTTATCGGCAGGCCTCTGCGCTTGGCCTCGGCGATGGCGTCCAGCGCGGCGCGGGTGGAGATCTGTCCAAAGTGATAGCGCGCGCCTGTCAGCTCGACCAGGCGGATGTCGCGCTCGACGATGATGGCCTCGGCCAGGGCGGGCGCGGCGGGCAGGCCCAGCCGGGTGGCGAATTCGCCTTCGGTGATGGCGGCCCCTTCCACCAGTTCCGGGTCTTCGGCATGGCCGACCACCAGCGCGTCAAAGGTGGCGGCGTAGGACAATGCGCGGCGCATGACCCGCGCATTGGCGACCGTGCGGTCGCCGTCGGTGAAGGCGATGGCGCCGGCCTCCTTCAGAAGGCCGATCTCGGTCATGATCTCGCCGGCCAGGCCGCGTGTCAGGGCCGCCATCGGCGCGACGCGGACTTTTGCGGTCGCCTGGGCACGGCGGCGGATGAAATCCACCAGCGATGGCTCATCAATCACCGGATTGGTGTTGGGCATGGTGACGATGGTGGTGACGCCGCCGGCCGCTGCCGCCTCGCTGGCCGAGGCCAGGGATTCGCGATGCTCACTGCCCGGCTCGCCGGTGAAGACGCGGCAGTCGATCAGGCCGGGTGCCAAGACCAGGCCACGGCAATCGATGATTTCCGGATCGCCGCGGTCGGCGTCGTTGAACAGGCGCGGCCCGATATCGGCGATCCTGCCGTTTTCGACCAGAAGTCCGCCCTTCGCGTCCAGGCCGGACGCCGGATCGATCAGCCGCGCATTGCGAAAGGCGAGGCGGCCGCTTTTTCCGTTTGGGGCGTTCATGGCATCCCCCGCGCCAGTGCATCGAGCACCGCCATGCGAATGGCGACGCCCATCTCGACCTGTTCGGCGATGACGCTGACTTCCAGATCGTCGGCGATGTCGGAGGCGATCTCGACGCCCCGGTTCATCGGTCCGGGATGCATCACCAGCGCCCCCGGCTTGGCATAGCTGAGTTTTTCGCGGTCCAGGCCATAGAAGCGGAAATATTCGCGGGCCGAGGGGACAAAGGCCCCTGTCATGCGCTCCAGCTGCAGGCGCAGCATCATCACAATGTCGACGCCGGCCAGTCCGCGTTTCATGTCGGTGAAAATTTCAACCCCGAAGCGTTCTGCTTCGGCAGGCAGCAAGGTGCGCGGCGCGATCAACCTGACTTGCGCGCCCAGCATCGCCAAGAGTCGGATGTTGGAGCGCGCCACGCGCGAATGCAGGATGTCGCCGCAGATCGCCACCGTCAGCCCTTCGATGTGGCCCAGCCGGCGGCGGATGGTGAGTGCGTCCAACAGCGCCTGGGTGGGATGCTCATGCGCGCCGTCGCCGGCATTGATCACGCTGCAGTCCAGCTTGCGCGACAGAAGTTCGGCGGCGCCGGAATCCTGGTGCCGCACCACCAATATGTCGGGGCGCATGGCGTTGAGGGTCGAGGCCGTGTCGATCAGGGTCTCGCCTTTGGAGACCGACGATGTCTTGACCGACATGTTGAGAACGTCGGCACCCAGCCGCTTGCCGGCCAACTCGAAGCTGGACTGGGTGCGGGTCGAGGCCTCGAAGAAGAGATTGATGAGGGTGCGGCCTTTGAGGACCGCGGCTTTTTTGTTGGGGGCCCGGCTCTGGGCGACATAGCTTTCGCCAAGGTCGAGCAGCGCCGTCACTTCCGGGACGCAAAGGCCTTCGATCCCAAGCAGATGGCTTGTTTTCAGGATCGGGGGAAGGCTGGCGGATGTCATTAAAGTCCGGTGTATAGAGGCGGATGCCTGTGGCGGCAAGCCGCCTTTTCCACCTCGGTTAAGTAGCCATTTCTTCCAGTGTTTTCCCGGCCGGCTCCGGCAGGAACAGGATCGCGGCCAGGGTGATGGGGACGCTGAGCAGCAAGGCCTGGATGGCCGGTCCATGGGCATGGAAATGATCGTAAAGCCGTCCTTCCAGCGCCAGGCTCATCCCGCCCACGCCGATATACACAAGATAGCGCAGTCCCGAGACCGTGGCCCGATAACGGGTGGGCATGATTTCCAGCGCATAGCCCGCGATCATGGCTTCGCCCGAGAAGAAGCCGAAAAAGGACAGAACCCATAGCGGTGGCAGCCACGGGCCGCCAAGGCCGCTGTAGAAAAGCCCGAAGCCGATGCCGGCGATGGATACGACACACAGGGTCGTGATCTTGCGTCCGATGCGGTCGGAGATGCGTCCGGCCGTGATCGCCAGCGCCAGTCCGATCAGCCCGCCGGGAATGAACACCAGGGTCACATCCAATGGTGAATAATGAAAAACGCTTTGCAGGTATTTGGAGGACAATACCGACGCGGAGGATACGCCGAACCCGAACGCGCCCGCCGCGATCAGGATGGTGATCAGGCGCAAAGGATATTGCCGCGTCAGATCCCGCAGAAGATGGCGCGTCTCGGTCCATCTGGATTTTGTCTTCTCGACATTTTCCAGTGCGGCAAAACGCTGGGTCTCCGGCAGAGTGCGGCGAAGATAGGCAATCAGGAACAGCGGCGCGGCGCCGATTACATAAAGGGCGCGCCAACCAAAGGGCAGGACATTCACGCCCAGAAAGATCAGCGAGGCCAGACCCGCGCCGGTATAATTGAGCGCGCTCAAAGTGCCATTGGCCCAGCCGCGTACGCCCGCAGTGACTTCCTCGGCGATCACCACGAAACACAACATCTCTTCCGCATAGCCGAACACACGGGTCAAAATCTGAGCCCAGACGAATTGCGGATATGTGACCGTGAAAGCGGTGATGAGTGTGAAAAGCGCTTGGCCGAATATGGTGAACAGCAGAAGCCGCCGCCGTCCCACCAGATCGGCGGCGGAACACAACATCAGCGCCACAATTGTCGCCAACCGGAAATAGGAGACGGTAAGACCGATCTGATTTTCCGGAATATGCAAACTGGCCTGGATCTGCGGAATCGCCAGGCCGAACACATTGGTATCGTAGCCGGCGAACAGGGCGGTTACGCCGACCAAAAGGAATACGCGCTCTTGCCGCCAAACCATTGCGATGGGGGGACGCAGCCCGGGTGGCAGCCAAAGAAAGCGGGCGGGCGCGGTTGGGGCTTTCATGCGGAAGATGGCTTGATGTTGCGCAAGCGCTCGAGGGCGCCTTGCAGGATGTAGGCTGCCGCCATCTTGTCGACCACTTCGTCGCGCCGTTTGCGGGAGGCATCGGCGTCCAGCAAGGTGCGGGTCACCGCCAGGGTGGAGAGCCGCTCGTCCCAGAACATCAGGGGGATGGCACAATGTGCCGCCCAGTTGCGTCCAAAGGCCCGGGCCGACTGGGCAGAGGGGCCATCCGATCCGTCCATGTTCAGGGGCAGGCCCACCACCAAGCCCCCGACGCCGTGTTCACTTATTATAATGTCCAGCCGGGCGGCATCGGCAGCGAATTTGCCTCTTTTGAGGGTTTGCATAGGGGTCGCCACCGTCAGCAGGCGGTCGGACAGTGCCAGCCCGATGGTCTTTTCCCCCAGATCGAGCCCCAGCAGCCTTTCTCCGGCGGCCAAGGTGAGGCGGTCCAACTCCATCACCGCCATGAAATGCCAACCCCTTTTTGTCGTTCTGCCCAGCGGCGCCATGTTTCCTTGGCCGTTCCGCCTCCCGCCGGCGCTCCTTGCCAGCCCGGCCCCTGATTGCTAGCAATTCCAGCGATTTTCTAACAGATCGGGACGCCCAAATGTCCGTTGACAAGGACACCGTGCGACGCATCGCCAGATTGGCCCGTCTGGCCGTGCCCGAAGCGCGGCTGGAACCGTTGGCGGGGGAATTGAACGGCATTTTCCAGTGGGTGGAAATGCTGAATGAAGTGAATGTCGATGGCGTGCCCGCCATGACTTCGGTGGTCGCCCAGAAGCTGAAATGGCGCAAGGACGAAGTCACCGATGGCGGTGTGGCCGACGCTTTGATGCAAAACGCGCCCGAGCGGGAGGACACATTCTTTGTGGTGCCCAAGGTGGTGGAATGAGTGTCTCCATCGCCGTCGAAACCCCGCTGTCAGATGACGTGCGCCGGCTGATCGCCGCCCTCAACGAAACCGCGCTGGCCCTGACGCCGCGCGAATTCACCCATCATCTGACAGTCGAGCAGATGGCGGGGCCGGAGATGACTGTGTTCGTGGCGCGTGAAAACGGTCTGGCCATCGCGATGGGCGCGCTTCGCCGTCATCCGGGTGCCATTGGCGAGGTCAAGCGCATGTACACATTGCCCGACTATCAAGGCCGGGGCATCGGCGGGCGTATTTTGTCGGAAATCGAAACCCTGGCGCGGCGTGAGGGTTTGAAAGCCTTGGTGCTGGAAACCGGCAGCAATTTCTTCGCGGCCCTCAGGGTCTATGAACGGGCCGGTTTTCGCAGCTCGGGGCCGGTGCTGGACTATCCCCCATCGCCCCACACTGCTTTCTTCGAAAAGCCTCTTTTGGTCAGCGTGTCCGCATGAGCAATTCCGTTCCCTTGACCCTGGCCGAGGCGCGCGATGCGCTGAAGGCCCGCAAGATTTCCTCGAAGGAACTGACGTCCGCTCTGGTTCAGGGCATCGCGCAGTCGCGCGGGCTCAACGCCTTCGTCACCGAGACGCCGGAGAGGGCCCTGGCGATGGCGGCCGCGTCCGATGCGCGACTGGCCAAGGGCGAAGGCGGGGCGCTTGAGGGTCTGCCGCTGGCGATCAAGGATCTGTTCTGTACCAAGGGTGTGAAGACCACGGCGGGCAGCCGCATCCTGGGAAATTTCGTGCCGCCCTATGAATCCACCGTGACCCAGAATTTGTGGAATGCCGGCGCGGTGATGCTGGGCAAGACCAACTTGGACGAATTCGCCATGGGCTCATCAAACGAAACCAGCGCGGCGGGTCCGGTGTTCAATCCCTGGCGGGCCAAGAACAGCAATGCCAACCTGGTGCCGGGCGGTTCGTCCGGCGGCTCGGCTGCGGCTGTGGCCGGCGATTTGTGTCTGGCCGCCACCGGCACCGATACCGGCGGTTCGATCCGCCAGCCGGCTGCCGTCACTGGCATTGTCGGCATCAAGCCGACTTATGGCCGCTGTTCGCGCTTCGGCATCGTGGCGTTCGCGTCGTCGCTGGACCAGGCAGGGCCGATGACCAAGACGGTGCGGGACGCGGCGATCCTGCTGGGCAGCATGGCGAGCGTCGATCCGAAGGATTCCACCAGTATGGATGTGCCGGTTCCCGATTACGAGAAGCAGATGGAAGGCGGCATCAAGGGCCTTCGGGTCGGCATTCCGAAAGAATACCGTATCGACGGTGTGCCCGCCGATATCGGCGGCTTATGGGACAAGGGTGCGGCCTGGCTGAAAGCGCAGGGCGCACAAATCGTGGAGGTCTCGTTGCCCCACACCAAATATGCGCTGCCCACTTATTATATCGTGGCGCCGGCGGAGTGTTCCTCCAACCTGGCCCGCTATGACGGCGTGCGTTTCGGCCACCGCACCAGCGGCAGCGTCCACGACATCACCGAACTCTATGAGAAAAGCCGGGCCGAAGGCTTCGGCGCCGAAGTGCAGCGCCGCATCCTGATCGGCACCTATGTGCTGTCGGCGGGCTATTATGATGCCTATTACGCGCGAGCCCAGAAATTGCGCACCTTGATCAAGCGCGATTTCGACAAGGCGTTTGAAAGCTGCGACGTGTTGCTGACCCCTACCACCCCAGGACCCGCCTTTGGCGTTGGGGAAAAAACTTCCGATCCGGTCTCGATGTATCTGAATGACGTCTTCACCGTGACCGTCAACTTGGCTGGCCTGCCAGGCCTGTCGGTGCCGGCTGGCCTGACCGAGAACGGTCTGCCGCTGGGCCTGCAGCTGATCGGCAAGGCCTTCGATGAGGGCACCGTGCTACGCGCCGGCCTGGCGATCGAGCAGGCGGCGCAGTTCCAGCACAAACCCGCCAACTGGTGGAGAGCCGCATGAATACGCGTCCGTCAAAACTGGTCAAAGGCCAGACCGGGGAGTGGGAAGTGGTGATCGGCCTAGAGGTCCATGCCCAGGTTCTTTCCAAGTCCAAGCTGTTTTCTGGCGCCTCGACCGAATTCGGCGCCGAGCCCAACTCCCAGGTGTCCTTCGTCGATGCCGGGATGCCGGGGATGCTGCCTGTCATCAACGAGAAATGCGTCGAGCAGGCGGTTCGCACCGGGCTGGGGCTGAAGGCGAAGATCAACCTTTTCAGCATCTTCGACCGCAAGAATTATTTCTATCCTGACCTGCCTCAGGGCTACCAGATCAGCCAATACAAGAACCCGATCGTAGGCGAGGGCGAAGTCACCATCGATCTCAAGGATGGTGAAAGCCGCCTGGTCGGGATCGAACGCCTTCATCTGGAACAGGATGCAGGCAAAAGCCTGCACGACCAGAATCCGGACAGTTCCTATGTCGATCTCAACCGTTCGGGCATCGCCCTGATGGAGATCGTCACCCGGCCGGACATGCGTTCTTCCGAGGAAGCCGCGGCGTTCTTGCGGAAATTGCGCGCCATCGTGCGCTATCTTGGCACCTGCGACGGCAATATGGACGAAGGCTCGATGCGGGCCGACGTCAATGTCTCGGTGCGCAAGCCGGGTGGTCCGCTGGGAACGCGCTGCGAGATCAAGAATGTCAATTCGATGCGCTTCATTGCCCAGGCGGTGGAATATGAAGCGCGCCGCCAGATCGACATCATCGAGGGCGGCGGCACCATCCGGCAGGAAACCCGGCTGTTCGACTCGCGCCTGAATGAAACCCGCTCCATGCGTTCCAAGGAAGAAGCGCATGATTACCGCTATTTTCCGGACCCCGACCTCTTGCCGCTGGAGCTGGACGCGAACTGGGTGGCAGAGATCGAAAAATCCCTGCCCGAGCTGCCTGACGCGAAGAAGGCGCGCTTCATGGGACTTGGACTTTCGGCCTATGACGCCTCGGTGCTGGTCGCGGAACGCGATCTTGCGGATTATTACGAAGATCTGGCCAAGGGCGTAGACGCCAAGGCGGCCGCCAACTGGCTGAACAATGAGATACTGGGCCGGCTCAATCGCGATGGCCTGTCAATTTCGCAGGCGCCAGTCAGCGCCGCCGCCAACAACGCCATCGTGGCGATGATTTCCGACAAAACCATCTCGGGAAAGATCGCCAAGGATCTGCTCGACATCGTTTGGAGCGATGGCGGCGACCCCCGCGCCATCGTCGAAGCGCGCGGATTGCGTCAGGTGACGGACACCGGCGCGATCGATGCGGCGATTGAAGCGGTGATCGCCGCCAATCCCGACAAGGTGGAAGACGTGAAAGCGAAACCAAAACTCGCCGCATGGTTCGTCGGTCAGGTGATGAAGCAAACCGGTGGCAAGGCAAATCCGGCGGCGGTCAACGCCGCGCTCAAGCTGCGACTCAATTTGCCAGATGAGGGGTGATTCGCACAAAAATGCGCAAACGCCCCAAATCAGCTTCTGAAACGCCGCAAAATCATCCGTATACAGAGTGTTGCATTTAATCCAATAAAAATGGGGTTTTTGTGCATTCCGCGAAAATCGCGCTTTCGCAAAAGCCATGGCGGAGTTGCATTTTCAAATGCAAGTCTTTCATATTGTTTGCGTTTTGGGGGGTGACCCGAGTCGCCTCAGACCCGAACGAACACTAGAGGAGTTGATCATGGCTGCGAAGAAAAAGGCCAAGAAGGCCACGAAGAAGAAGGCTGCTAAGAAGAAGAAGAAATAGTTGAATTGACCTAAGGTCAATTTAACGCTCACGGTTCGGTTCCTTCGGGAACGTTCCGCCGGCAAAGGTTATGGCCGCGACCTCCAGGCGCTACGCGCTGTTCGGGGTGTCGCGGCCAAGCCCGTTTTGGGGCACCCAAATTCCACAGATCAATTCTGGATTATCTTAGGGTGGGATTAGCCCGCGAACCCGGATTTTCCGGCGAACACCTGCGCTAGGCTGGCTGGCGGAAAAGTGACAGCATGGCTGCGAACCGCAATCGGAGTTTGTCATGGCCGCACGCCGCATAAAGAAGAAACCTGCCAAAAAACCTGCCAGGAAGCCCGTCAAAAAAGCAGCCAAGCCAATTGAGCTTTACTATTGGCCGACCCCCAATGGCTGGAAGATTTCCATCGCCCTGGAGGAAATGAAGCTCCCTTATGTGATGAAGCCGGTGAATATCGGCAAAGGCGAGCAGTTCGAGCCGGCCTTCCTGAGGATTTCACCCAACAACCGCATGCCGGCAATTGTCGATCCGGATGGCCCCGGTGGCAGGCCGATCTCCATCTTCGAGTCCGGCGCCATCCTGCAATATCTGGGGCGCAAGAGCGGCAAGTTCTATCCCGCCGACGATCGCGGCCGGGCTCAGGTCGAGGAATGGCTTTTTTGGCAGGTCGGCGGACTGGGACCGATGGCGGGGCAGGCTTTTCACTTCCTCACTTATTCCAACGAGGACCTGACCTACGCCAAGAAGCGCTATAGCGACGAAGTCAATCGCCTGTTCGGGGTGATGGACAAGCGCCTGGCGACTCGAAAATATCTGGCCGGGGCCTATTCCATCGCCGATATGGCCTGCTGGGGCTGGGTGATCGCGGCGATGAATTTTCAGCCGCTGAATGACTTTCCCCATCTCAAAGCCTGGCAGGAGCGGATGGGCGCGCGCCCGGCGGTCAAGAAAGGCTATGAACTGGGGGCCGAGCTGCGCAAACCCATGACCGAGGAACAGAAGAAGATCCTCTTCGGGCAAAGGGCTAGATAAATTCGAACACCGGCTTTCTTCCCCCGCACGGCGAAGCCGTTGGCGGGGGAAGATGTCTGCTAGGCCGCTTGCGGCCGTGGCAGACAGATGGGGGTATTAACAACTCCTTTTCCATCCCTAATGCCGCGTAAACGATAAGGCTAATCGGCATTTACCGAGTCTTAGTTTCTGCGGCTTCACCATGGCTTGCACGCGAACCGGAATTCTGGTTCGCGCGGACATGGGGGGATGAACGTGGCGTGTATTGATGTGGATTCCTTGGCGCAATATGAGCGTGACGCCAAGACGGGGCGCGCGGAAGCGCTTTACAATCTGGGGCTGGCTTATTCGACCGGACAGGGTGTGGCGCAGGATTACGTCGCCGCGCACAAATGGTTCAATCTCGCGGCCATGCGCGGCAGCGGCGAAGCCAAAAGCTGGCGCAATCAGATCGCGGAAGAAATGAATGCGGGGCAGATCGCGCAGGCGCAGAAGCTGGCCCGCGAATGGCTCAATATCTTCCGGTAAGCCTCAATTTGCTTTCGCCCGCATGGGCACCGTGACTGGCGCGCTCAGCACCGGCACATTCGGCGCCGCCGCCGGCGCATAGACATCCGCCAGGATCGTCAGCGGCATGTCCTTGCCGGCCAAGCGGTTCTTATAGACCTCCATATTCTCCAGCACGCGCTCGACATAGTTGCGGGTCTCGCCGAACGGGATCTGCTCGATCCAGTCGATCGCGTCCACGCTGCCATTGCCTGGATCGCGGTTGGCCGCGGTCCATTTCCGCACATTGCCGGGACCGGCATTGTAGGCAGCGGTCGCCAGCACCAGCGATCCGTCCCAGCTGGTATAGTGGCGCTGAAACTCGATCATGCCGAGCTGGAGATTGTAGGTCGTGTCGGTGAGAAGATCGCCAGGCCGATAGGGCAGGCCCGCCGCCCGCGACGACGTTTTGGCAGCCGACAGCATCACCTGCATCAGTCCGCGCGCTCCGGCGCTTGAAATCGCCTGGGCATCGAATTCGGTTTCCTGCCGGATGAGGGCGTGGACGATCGAGGGTTGGGGTCCCTGGCTCTGTCCCGCATAGGGCGGCAGGGACAAGACCGGATAGGCAAAGCCCAGCATGGGCGTTCCAGTGTAACTGGAGGCCTTCGCCAGCCGGACGGCGATTTCCGGGTAGCCCCAGTCGCTCAGGGTCCGCAGGAATTGTTCGAGATGGCCGGGTGCGGGATAGGCATCGGCTTCGCGCACCGCGAAAAGACGAAGATCGTTCGCCTGTCCGAGTTCGGCCAGCGCCCGGATCTGAGGCATCAGGGCATCGTTCTCGATCTGCGCCCTGGCGACCGGTTCGACCAAGGTGTCGGTCAGATGCAGGATCGGCGCCGTCTCGGTGCGGGCAATGGCGAGCTGGCCGTAGAATGTCTCCGAATAGGCGGCGGCGAGCCGATAATGTCCATAGGCGCTCGCCATATCGTTCAGCGCCTCATAGGTGCGGCCCTGCCAATATTCGGCGCGCGATTTGCTGATCGGCCGCGAAACGACGGCGCCCAGATGCTGGAAATAGGGCAGCGCCCGTGCAGGGTCCTTGAGGAACCGCAAGGAAATGAACCCGCCCAGGAATTGCTGTTCGGCATATTGTTCGCCGGCCGCAAGAAGCTGCGCGTGATCCACCAGTTCCAGCGCCAGGCGCGGATTGCCGGCCGCCAGCGCATCGCGCGCCTCGACCGCGACTTCGTTCCACCAACGCTGGGGATGGTCCTTGGCCAATGCCAAGGGCTCCGCCCGGAGCAACATGACATGGGCCTGGGCGTCTTTCTTCTCGGCCCGCAAGGCGCGCGCCCAATCATAGAGCAGGGTGGGATCGGTCGAGCCGGACACCTTCGCCAGCGCCGTGCGGGCCTTGGCGAGGCCCGAACCCAGCGCGATGCGCGCGCGCGCCAGCGCCGCTGTCCGCGTATCCACACGCGCCATCTGCCGCCGTGCGGCATTGATCTCGTTGTTCCACAGCAATGTGTCCAGCCGGGCCCGGTCGGATTCCGGTGTCAGATAGGCACTATCCTGGGCCAGGATGGCGGCTTCGGTTGAATCGTCAAAGATGCCATCGCCCCAGCCCTGGCGGATAAGGGCACCGCCGCGCGCCTTGTCACCGCTGGCCGCCAGCGCCTCGCCCAGGCGGACGCGGCCGACCGGAGAGCTTGGCGCGCGCGATCCGAACCATTGGATGATCTGCGCCGGGGTCATCTCCGGCGCGATGTCGGCTTCGGCGCGGACATAGAGCGTGCCGTGAAGCGGCCAGCCCACCGCCATTTTCAGCGCCGCGTCGACATCGGCGAATTTGGCGCCGCTGGCTTGGTCGAGCGCATAGCGCCATTGCAGAAGCTGACGCGCAGTCGTGTCCTGGCCCTGATTGCCCAGCGCCATGGCACTCACCCAGTCGGATTTGTCGGCGGCGGCAAAGGCGCGAATGAAAATGTCATGGTCGGCCGCCGACAGAATGTGAATGTTGCCGGACCGCGCGGTCGCGGCGGCATCGGGGGTGATCCGCATCACCACGCCGCCGGGCGCCTGCGCGCGGCTCGCGGCCATCCAGCTCCCGGCGAGGAGAGCGGTGAGGGCGATGCCGATATGCCTGTAACCCATGGCCGATACGCTTGTTGAATTCGTGACTTCAGCTTAGACGGATGCTGCCGCCTTAGGCCATAATGGAAAACGGGCCGAAATGAGACGGCCAACGCAACGGAACTCAAGCTCATGACCAGCATGCGCGAACGCATTAAAGGATCAATCCCCGCCCTGATCACGCCCATGAAGAATGGCAAGGTGGACGAGGCGGCTTTCCGAAAATTCGTCTCCTGGCAGATCGAGCAGGGCAGTCAAGGCCTGGTGCCGTGCGGCACCACCGGCGAATCGCCCACCCTCAGCCATGAGGAACATATCCGGGTGATCGAGCTCTGCGTCGAGGAAGCGGCAGGCCGGGTGCCGGTGATCGCCGGCGCCGGTTCCAATTCCACCGAGGAAGCGATTTCCTTGCACCGCCACGCCAAGGAAGTGGGCGCGGACGCCGTGCTGTCGGTCACCGGCTATTACAACAAGCCCTCGCAGGAAGGGCAGTATCGCCATTTCAAGGCGCTGGTCGAAGCAGTGGATATCCCGATCCTGCTTTACAACATCCCCGGCCGCGCCATCGTCGAGATCAGCGTCGAAACCATGGCGCGGCTGTCGGAAATGCCCGCCATTCTTGGCGTCAAGGATGCCACCGCCAACCTGATGCGGCCGACGCGGG
>CAIUCH010000032.1 GCA_903897605.1 uncultured Alphaproteobacteria bacterium | reverse complement strand
TGCCCTGTGCCATCAGCACATCGACCTGCCGTAGCTTCGCGACAATCTCTTCCGCCGTATGCCTTTTCCTTGCCATCTATCCAATCCTCCTTGGTCAAAACCATACTTCAGGGAGGACCAGTTCAAAGGGGGCAGGACAGGTCTATTCCGGGCTTTTCGGCACCGGTCCGCGGGCGCTGGAACGCTGCCTGCAGAACCGGCCAAAGCTTTTCGGCGACTGGGACGCGCAATGGCTTCGCTATGTCCGTCACCTGGAAAAATCCTGTCCCCTGGTGGTCGGAATGCAAGGGCAGGCGATCTGCGAATTCCAGGTAAAGGCCGCCGAGGATCATGCCGGCAAAGGCTGGCTGGCCAAAAGCTACTGATGTTTTCCCGACATCGTCATCAAGCGCGCCGTGGAAAAAGAGCTTCCAGCACCGCCGCGCCGGGAGCCAACTCGGCGAAGGATTTGCGCAAAAATTCTCTGTCCCGGAAAGCCTCGATGCCGCCGGGCTTCATGGTCGACACCGCGCCGGTGAGGTTTCCCATCGCGGCGCATTCGGCGGGCGGCAGGCCGCGAACATAGCAAGCCAGAAAGCCAGCATTGAAACTGTCACCGGCTCCGATCGTGTCGACCGGTACAACATCAATGGCCGGAACGATGTGACGCATATCGCCCTGCTGTATGATCGCGCCTTTGGCCCCCCGCTTGACCACGGTTAGCGGCACTTTGCGCGACACCGCGGCAAGGGCGGCATCGATGCTTTCGGTTTTGGTGATCCGCAAAAGCTCTCGCTCATTGGGCAGCAGCACGTCGATCAGGGGCAAAAGCTCATCGAGCACGCCTGCCCAGGCGTCATCCGGATCGTCATTGGTATCCAGCGATATCGTCAGGCCTCTTAGCCGGATCGCCTTGAACAGGCTCGGCAGATCCTTGTGCAGCCCTTTCAACAGAAACAGGGACGACAAATGAAAATGCCTGGCCGAACACAGATAGTCGATGTCCAGATGCGCGCCCGTCATCTCGCCCGCCGTTCCCAGATAGCTGAGAATGTGGCGGACAGGTCCGTGATTCACCACCACCGTGACGCCGGACCCCGCCGGACCGTCACTGTATTTGATTCCGGAAAGATCGACATTGCGCGCCGCCAGATAGGCCATGGCCATTTTGGAAAATTCGTCCCGCGCCGCTAGGGAAGCGAAACCGACCCGCGTACCCAAGGCCGAGAGATTGTGCGCCAGGATCGCCGCGGAACTCCCCAAGGTGATGCGGAACGCCGATGCCAATAGTTCGCGTTCCACCGGCATCGGCTCCGGGATGCCGTCGAGCACCAGATCCAGATTGATTTCACCGGCGATGGTGACATCGAACCGCGTATCGGGGACTGTCATGGTATTCCGTTCTTATGGATTGCCGCGTTTGGACAAAATGATAGCATCATTTACGGCTTTGAAATAAAGCCGCCGGCACATCATTCCCACAGGGGCAATCTTTGGCATCGCGCAATGGATTTCAGGACCTGTTGGCCGGTCATGGTCAGCGCGGCATCACCTCGGTGTGCTCGGCGCATCCCTGGGTCATCCGGGCCGCCGCCGATCAGGCGGCGGATGACGGCACCTTGCTGCTGATCGAAGCGACCTGCAACCAGGTCAACCAGGATGGCGGCTATACCGGAATGCGGCCGGCCGAGTTTCGCGATTTCGTCCGGAAGCTGGTGGACCACCTTCCCGGCGGCAGGCTGATCCTGGGCGGCGATCATCTGGGCCCGCATGTCTGGCGCAAGCTGCCAGCCGAAGACGCCATGATCCGCGCCGAAGAGATGATCCGCCAATATGTGCAAGCGGGCTTCACCAAAATTCATCTGGATGCCAGCATGTCCTGCGGCGGCGATCCCGACATTTTGTCCGATGAGACGATCGCGGGGCGCGCGGCCCGACTGGCCCGGATCGCCGAGGCATCGTGCCAGGGTGGCGCGCATCCTCTTTATATCATAGGCACCGAAGTCCCGGTGCCGGGCGGCGCATCACACGGTCATGAACTCGCGGTGACCACGCCGGCGGCGGCGGCCCGGACTTTGGCGGTCCACAAACGGGCTTTCGCCGAAGCCGGCTTGGCTGACGTCTGGCCGCGCGTGGTGGGGCTGGTGGTTCAGCCCGGCGTCGAGTTCGATAATGTTTCGGTGATCGACTATGATCCGGCCAAGGCACGGGCCCTGGTGCGCTGGCGGTGGGAAAGCGAAGACGACATCGTCTTCGAGGCGCATTCCACCGATTTCCAGCGCAATGATGCCTACAAGGCGCTGGTCGAGGATGGCTTCGCCATCCTGAAAGTGGGGCCGGGCGTGACGTTCGCCATGCGCGAAGCGATCTGCGCCCTGGCAGAGATCGAAAAGCAGATCGTCGCGCCCCTATCGCAGTCCCATGTTCTGGACACCATCCGCGCCGTCATGCGGGACAAGTCCGGATCGTGGAAGGATTATTATGCGGGAACTGAGGCCGAGCAGGATGTGCTGATGCTGAACAGCTACAGCGACCGCATTCGCTATTATTGGCCCGATCCCAAGATCGGCGCCGCGATCGGCAAGCTGATGGCCAATCTTTCCGCCACGCCGCCGCCAGAGATCTTGCTGAGCCAATATCTGCCGGCGCAATATCAGCGCGTTCGTGCCGGGCGGCTTGCGCGCGATCCAGAGGCGCTGATCCTGGACAAGATCCGCGACGCCCTTCGTCCCTACGCCGCCGCCTGCCGTCTTTAGAATTCAGGCATCTTCCGGCGGAAGATCGAAATTGACCAGATCGGCGCGAAAGCCGCGGGTGCGAATTGCACCATAGGCTATTCCCGCAATCATCCAGACCGCACCCAGCATCATCGCCGCGCGGCTTAGATGCGCCCAGATGAAGCCGCAGATCACAAATCCCAGCACCGGCACCAGGAACTGGCTCCATCTCCGATCATTGCCGCGCCACCAATAATGCGTGAAGGAAGCGGCGTTGACGCCCATGAAGGCGATGAACGCCCCGAAATTCAGAGCCTGGGCGCCAACGGCATAGGCGCTTCCGCCCAACCGGTCCGAAAAGTATTCCAGGGTGGCGGCGCCCACCAGCGCAAATAGTCCGATCACGACGATGCCGTTGCGCGGCACGCGATGGCGCGGTTCGATCGCGCCGAAAAAACTCTTTGGAATGGCATTGCCCTGCCCCATGCCATACAGGAGCCGTCCCGCGGCGAGCTGGGAGGCGATTGCGGTTCCCATATTCGCGATCAGCAGGGTGAAGTTCATCACCTGGAACAAAAGAAAACCGCCAACTTGCTGCGACACCATCGCGAAGGCGGATTCGACCTGATCGCCGGGAAAAGGCTTGGACCCCCACACCAATTGCGCGGCATAGACTTCCAGGCCAGACAACAGGCCCGCGATCAGGCAGACCAGCACAGTCGCCAGCAAGACGTTGCGGCGTGGATTCTCGGCTTCCTCCGACAGGGTCGAGATCGCGTCAAAGCCGATATAGGTGAGGACCGCCACGGAAGTTCCGGCAAAAATGTCATCGAATTTGAAATTCCGTGCCTCGTAAAACGGGCGCACAAAGAATCCCGTGTCATGATGCATATGCCAAAGGAAATTCCCAACCGCTGCAAAGAAAAGCACCACCACCAGCACCATCACAACGCAAAGAACTTCGTTCAGCTTTGCCGATGTCCTGATGCCGTGCAGATTGACCCAGGTGAAGAACCCCGCGAAGACCACCAGCCAGGCATAGAAAGGCAGGCCCGGCACGATGTTCATCGCTGCCTTGGCCGAGAAGGCCGTGCAGATCAGGGGATTGAGCAGATAATCCATCACCATGCTCCAGCCGGTGATGTAACCCAGGGCGGGATGGATTTCCCGTCCGACGTAGGTATAGGCCGAACCGGCGCTGGGATAGATCCGCGCCATGCGGCCATAACTGATGGCGGTGAACAGCATTGCCACCATGGCGATCAGGACCGTGGTCACGACATGGCCATGCGCGGTGTTGCTGATCACGCCATAGATGCCCATGGGCGCGGTCGGCTGGATGATGACCATGCCGATGAAAATCAGATTCCACAGGGTCAGTGTGCGGCGAAGATGCGGTTGTCCCGGAGCACTCATGAGGAATTCCGCGCGGCATGGATGGTGACGCCCTGCACCACCCGGTTGATCACTCCGCCCGGACTGGGATTGTCCGGATTCATTCCCTTGAGCAGGCTCAAATGATAGCCCAGCAATTGAGGCGCGATGATTTCAAACGGTGTTCGAAGCGCATCCGCCAGATGCGGCGCCATGGCGGGAATGACGGCATCGAATAACCCGTCCGCTTCGGACGGCTCCGCGATGCCGATCAAGACGCCGATGTTCTTGGCGCGCAATTCGCGCAGCAGATCCTGTTCATACAGGCGCCGCACCGGATCGCTGGAGAGGAGACACAGAACCAGCGTGTCCGCCCGGACGAAAGACATCGGCCCGTGCCGCAGGCCGAGAAAGGTTTCGGTCACCACGGCAAAAGTCCCGGCGGTCATTTCCAGCGCCTTCAGTCCCGCCTCCCGCGCCCAATCCTGGAGTGGCGAAGACGACAGGATGACAATCCGGTCACGAACCCGTGCCGCGGCATTGCCGCATGCCTGATCGATGACAGGCAACAGGGTCTCTGCTTTGGCGCCGTATGTCTTGACAGCGGCTTGCGCGGCATCCGGCTGAAACAGCGCCAGACCGGCCAGAACCAGATTGGAAAAGGAACTGGTCATGACCAGGCTGCGGTCATTGCTGCGCGGGTCCAGGAAAATAATACCGTCCAGGGCCGAACGCGCGAGCGCGCTTTCCGGATTGCAGGTGATGGCCAGCTGGAAAATGTCTGGCCGCAGCGCACGGACCCGTTCGACCACCGCGGCACTTTCCGGGCTGCCGCCCGATCGGGCCAGCGAGATCACCACATCGACACCGGTCAGATGCCGCCCGGTATCGATCAACAAGTCTGTGGTGGGAACAGCGAGGCTTCCCGGCCATCCTGCGGCGGCAGATCCGGCCGCATAGGCGGAGGTACCCGCACCTGTGAACAGAACCCGGCTAGCAGCAAGCCGCTGCTTCAGGCCCAGCCGCTGTATCCCGGATTGAATCCGCTCCAGCGTGGTTGGCCATAAGGCGGGCTGTTGAAATATCTCCCGGCGCGTGAAGGCGCCGGTGTCGCTTTCAATACTCTTATCGGAGGGCATCAAACGGCCACGCACGTCATAAGCGGGCCGTCATGGTGGCAAGCATCTTGAAATCGTCCCCGAGTCTGCTCAACCGGCAGTCCCGCATCATGACAAATGTTCCCGGGAAAGTAACGCGGCGGCCGGCCATTTTCTTGTTGTTTTTATATTTCCCGGACGGCCGGCCCCTATCAATTCTCTATGTCAAACACACCCAGCCTCCCGTCGCTCGCACATGCAAAAAAGCGGGACGGAGCCATGTCGTTGGTATCGAGAAATAAGATCGGGCAACTTTGCGGTGCCGGCCTTGTCGCCGCGCCGCCCTGCGCCATCGCCTGCAGCGGCAAGGCGCGCGGACGGATTGAACCGGCGATGCCTTGAAACAGTTCAAGCCGTTTTGGGCCGGGGCGTCAGCAACAATGTCATGACAAAGAGGGCCGCCAGAATAAGAGACAGGATCAGAAAGGCCCAATGATAGCCGCCGAAGATGTCGAACAGGCCGCCGACGAACCGCGTTGCGCCGATCGCGAAGGCCGCGACCAGCGCATAGGTCCAGCCCATCGCCCGGCCGAATCGATCCGAGCCGAAATGCGCCGCGATCAGACCCGCTGTGGTGGGTAGCGCGCAACCCAGCGCGATACCGCCGGAACAACTGCTGAGAAAGAGCGCCCAATAATTCGCGAACAGGCTGACGCTGAGCCAGGACACGGTCATGAGCGCGGCGGCCGCGACCAAAAGAATGCGCTGGTTGATATAGTCGGCCAGAATGCCGGCGGCGACTTTCGTGGTCGCGGCCGAGATCGCGAATGCCGAGATCAACAGCGCCGCCGACGTCGCCGCCACTCCCAATCCTATGCCATAGGGCACCAGGGTCGTGACCAGAGCCTGCGAGGTTCCCGATACCGTCGCCAGCACTAGGCTGGGTATCCAGAAAGCGCGACTTCCCAGAATTTCCTGCCACCGCAGCGGCGGACGAATTTCGGCATTGGACACCGTTTCGGACCGACCCCGATTTTCCGGATGATCGCCCAACCCCATATCGGAGGGTTTGTCGCGCAAAATCAGAACAGTCACGAAAATGATGATAGCCGCCATGGCGATGGCTTCGTAGATCAGGCCAAGCCGCCAGCCATGCGCATGGATCGTCCGGCTGAGGATGGGCACCATCAGGCCGCCGCCCGAAGTCGCGACCGCCGCCAGCCCCAGGGCAAGACCCCTTCGGTGGTAGAACCAGCGCGATGCCATGGTCGCCGTGGTCAGAGGTCCCAGGGTGGCGAAACCGATCGCGCCCGGCACAAGCAGCATCGCCGCCATCACCCACAGGGATGCGCTGGTGGCGATGACGATCAGACCAAGGCTGAGTATCAAGGCGCCCAGCGATACCACCAGGCGGATGGGATAACGGTCCAGCACCTTGCCGGCAAAAGGTCCAACCAGCACCACGCCCAAAAACAAGATCAGGACCGGACTACCGGCATCGGCCCGTGAGATATGGAACTCCGCCTGCAATGGCAGGACGAACAGGCCGGCGGAATAGCTGGTCGCACCTTGCACGAGCAGTTCCGAAACGGCGGATGCTGCCAAAACCAGCCAGCCATAATAGAACGGCATCGCGGCGGCGCGCGCAGTGGAATCCGTCATCGACAGCCTCGCATCATGATACCCCCTACGGGCACCAACCGCGCCCGGCCGGGTGTTTTATGACATGAGAGAGCGGCCGATGAAAATGGCCGTGCCGCAACACGAAAGCAGAGACGTCATTGGGAGCAGCGTGGCCGGGTCGACGCCAGGATGGCATCGGCCGAATTCCGTCCTGCTTTAGAGCAGGCCGCCCGGCAGCGAAGCCATCTGGTTTTCCCAGATTTCTTCGGTTTCGGATTGACGCGGCGTGTAACGGCATTGCCCCAGGATGAAGGTCGGTTCGCCATTGTCATTGGCCAGCGGCACATAGAGATTTTCGGCATCCAGATATTCACGGCCGTTGACATGGACGCGGCCCAGGAAGCGCAGAGGCTGCTCGCTTTCCAGGATAAGGTTGCAGCATTCCGTCCAGCGCGGCAGATGCTCCGGCGGGACGCTGTCCTCAAAATATTTTCCGGTATTCTCGCCCAAGATGCTGATCAGGCCAGTTCCCACCAGCCGCCAGCGGTAGCGCGCCGGATATTGCGAAACCCTTTCGAACATCAGGACATTGCGCAGAATGTCTTTCAGGTCGCGCGGCGTGATATCGGAACGTAACGGCATCTTGCGATTTCCTGCCTTGGTTCGCCACAGCGCGAGAAGATGCTCGTAGCCGGGGTCAACGAATGCCAATGTCGGGTCGCAGAAGTGATGCCAGTTCTGCTGAACCGCCTTCTGGTTGAGAGCTCTGGCTGCTGCGATGACATCCATGCGGTGAGTTTTCACCGGAATCACTAAATTGCCGGTAAACCATCCCGATCAAGCTAGGCTGGCCGCGGTAAAGGAACTGCAAATGGCGGCGTGGCCGATGCAGGGGAACCGGCGCCGAACGGAAGCGCGGCAGACCGAGTTTCGTTCACGTCCTTGAACAGGGAACTCTGTGTGAAAACCCGCGAGCTTTCCCGGCCCCGCTTGGCTGACAGTTCCCGAACTTTCGCGGCGGCGATCCATTTCCCAGGCAGATTGATATTTATCTCCTGACCCGAAGCCCTTATGGTTTATTTTGCGTTAACAACTTGGGCGGGTATCATGGCACAGTCCTATAGGGTGTTGGCCCAGGACGATGGCACGGCCGGGACACGGTTCGGCAGACACAAGCTGGACGAAATGGACGCCGGCCGCGTCGCCAAGCATCTGGTGATGTTCCGTCCGAGCGAGGCACAGATCGCCAGCCTGATGGACAAGGCCCACGCCAGCGTCCCGGGCCTCGGCAAAACAGAAACCATCCAGAATGTTCTGCGCCAGAATCTCGGGCAAATGTTCGCGGTGACGCGCCGATCCCGGTTTGACGCCCAGGCCCCCGACGGCGAGGGTTTCATCATGATCCTGCTTCTGAACGAGATCGGCATGCTTCAGTTGGCGCTCGGCACGATCAACGGGCCCGATCCCGATCTGCGCCTTCTTGCCAAACCGAATGAACGGCCGGCCGGCATATATATGTGGTGCGTCTTTGCACCCGGTCCGCTGGCGGCAGGCATGGCGCTCTTCATGGAGAAGATGGCGGCGCCGCGCTATGCCGGCATCAATCTCTATTCGCGCCCCAATACCGAACTGGGACGGCGCTTCAATCAGGTGCTGGGTTTCGTTCCCGGCGCCAAGGTTGGTCCCATCAAAGCTCCCAATGTCTGGATGTTCGACCGTACGCCGTCACCGCCTCTTTATGATTCCTATGTTCCCGGCGTCCGCACGCAGGAAATCGGGATCACCATCGTGCGGACGTTCGAAGACATGATGCGCGTCGCCGCTGTCCGCAACGTGGTCTATATGGGCGAACAGGAATGCCCTTATTTCGAGGAATATGACGGCAACGATCTGTCCGCCACGCATTTGCTGGCCTATATGGGCGACGAGCCGATCGGATGCCTGCGGCTTCGCTTCTTCGCCGATTTCGCGAAGCTGGAACGGCTTGCCATCCGCAAGGAATTCCGCAAATCGCGTGCCGCGTTCCAGCTGGTTCGCGCCGCCTTCAAATTCTGCCAGAAAAAGGGGTATGGCCGCATCTATGCCCATTCCCAGACAAGGCTGGTCGATTTCTGGAAGCGTTTTGGCTTTCGGGTCCTGGAAGGCGGGAAAGGATTTGTCTTTTCCGGGTTCGACTATGTCGAAGTGATCGCCGATATCGAACGCGATGCCGAAGCCGTGGCGATCGGCGACGATCCCTATGTCATTATCCGGCCGGAAGGCCGCTGGCATCTTTCGGGGATATTGGAGCAGTCCGCCTCGAACGCCATCGCCCGTGCCGAGAGCGAAGACCTGAAATTCGGCATGCCTCGCGCCGGGCTGCAGAGCGTTCCAAAGCCTGAAGTTGCCTGACGCGGCGCTCCCGCGCCGAACGGAGGTTTCCTTTCGCGCGCTTTTCTTTCAGAATGGCCACATGATTTTGCGCGCTCTCTTGCTGCCGATGGTTTTTGTGCTGGCGACAGCCGGCGCGGCGGGCAGCGCGTCTTCCGACGACATCCTGATCGGGATCGAAGCGCCGTCCGCCCTCTCCCCGTCCGGGGCGGCGGAAAATCTCGGCATGCGGCTGGTGATCCAGGCCGCGAATGACGCGGGCGGCATCAATGGACACAGGCTGGTCGAACGCAGCTATGGCCGCACCCAGTCGGGCGCGGCGGGCGATGCGCAGGAGCTTGCCAATGTCGCGCGCCTCGCGGACCAGGACCAGGTCATGCTTCTGTGGAATCACGGCGGCACCGCCGCGATGCAGATTGCGCCCTTCGCCATGGCGCATCATGTCCCCTACATGTTCCCCCATACCGGACTGGTCGACATGGACGCCGCCCGATACGTCTTCACATCTTTCCCGCATTATGGCGGCGAGACCCAGATGATGTACCGCTATCTCGCCCATGATCGCGGCATGACCCGCATTGCCATTCTTTACGATCCCAATGCCTATGGTCAGTTCTTCCGCGATCGTTTGCGCGCGCTGGCATCGGCCGACGGTTATGTCGTGGCCGGGGAGGAGCCGGTCAACCAGACCTTGCCGGCGGATCTGACAGCCGAGATGCAGCGCCTGCGCGCCGCCAAGCCGGATGCCATCGTGATGGCGCTTTATCCGCCGCAAGCCAAGCGCGCGATGGAGGCCAAGGCGCGGCTGGATTGGAGGAATGTGCGCATGGTCTCGAGCGGGCCATTGACGGACGAAGAATATCTCAACGTGCCGGGCGGCTATGCCGATGGAACTTTGGGTCTGTGCTATTATCCTGATCCGAACAATTCCGACGCACCCGGCATCGCCGCCTATCGCCGCCTGATGGCGCAATATTTCCCCGGCGAGCCGCTCAATCGCTATTCGCTCTACGGCTACGCCTTCGGTCAGCTGGTGGTGGAAGGATTGCGGCGCGCCGGCGCCCGTCCCACACGCGAAACCTTGATCGACGCGATGGACACGATCAAGAATTGGGATTCCGGCGGTATCCTCCCGCCTGTGACATTTTCCGCCGCCGACCATCACGCCCAGAAGGCCGGCTTTGTTTGCGAACTGCGCCAGGGCCGATTCGTCCCCTTGAGCGGTTGGATCGCACCCTGATATCTCTTCCTAATATATTGAAAATAAACGATTTTTTATAGTCCGCTGCGGCCCAGCCCATTCGCATGACTGGCGAATTCCGCGTAGCGTTGCTGGTGCGGTTGAATTTCGGGGGGCGGCTGATACCGTTGCGGAACAATCGTCGAAAAATAACATCCGGGGGAAACAGACATGGTGCGATTTACGACCGTCCTTTTTTTGGCCGCCTGTTGGGCGCTGCCCGCTGGTGCTCAGGAGATGAGCTGGCAACCGGACATGACGCGCCAGCAGACCTACACTCCGCATCGCGTTTCGAGCGCCGACCCGACGGGCGCGAATGACGATTCCCGCCAGGTCGCACCCGGCGCGACCTTCACGGTATTGGACGCCGACGGGCCCGGCACGATATCCCATATCTGGTTCACCATCGCGGACAAGGAAGAATATCATCTCAAGCGCATCGTTCTGCGCATCTATTGGGATGGCGAGCAGACACCCAGTGTCGAAGCTCCGATCGGAGACTTTTTCGGCCTCGGCCTCGGCACCTATCACAGCTGGCAATCTCAGATGCTTTCGGTCGGCAGCGAAAAAGCGCTCAACTCCTTCTTTCCGATGCCGTTCGGACATCACGCGCGCATCACCGTCACCAATGAGGGAAAGCAGCCGATCGGCGATCTCTATTACAATATCGACTATCGGACCTATGCCCATCCCCTCCCGCCCGACACGCTCTATTTCCATGCGCAATATCGTCAGGCGCAGCCCAACCATGGCTGGACCAACAATTGGACACGGAACCAGGACGCGTTGGTGGACAAGAAAACCAATCTCACCGGTGACGACAATTATGTGTGGATGGACGCCAAAGGCCATGGCCAGTTTGTCGGCGTGACCATGTCGGTGCTGCAGAACCAGGATTCCTGGTGGGGCGAAGGCGATGACATGTTCTTCATCGACGGCGAGAAGACACCTTCCATCGCCGGCACCGGTTCAGAGGATTATTTCCTGGGCGCCTGGGACTTTGGCGGTGTGCCTTTTTCCTATCCGCTCTATGGCGCACCGGTCGTAGGCGAGGAATTGGCCGGGAGCCGGTCGAGCGTCTACCGCTTTCACTTCGATTCACCGATTCCGTTCAGCAAATCCTTCAAGGCCACCATCGAGCGCGGCCATGCCAATGGCAGATCGGATAACTTCTATTCGGTAGCCTATTGGTACCAGGCCGGCCCGCACGCGCCGTACCCGCCCTTGCCGTCCGTGGATGACAGATTGCCTGCGGTGCAGCCGGTCGGCGGCCCTGGCAATGCCATCGCCGCTCACTAACCAGGCGAGCATGAGATTTCAATGGACGATGCGCCCGGGCGGCACATCGTCCATTTTTTTACTGGCCCTCGCGCGATGAAAACCTGATATCAGCGAGGCACCGGCCGCAACGATGCCGGTCTTGGTCAGATCGCCCAGAACAAACGGCACGGCACCCTCGGCGATGAGGCGGTCGAACGGGATGTAGACGGCAAGCCAGGCCAAGCCGACGCCATAGACCACCGCAAGTCCGGTCAACATGGCGCCCACCCGTCCGGTGAGATTTCGGCCCGCCGCCAAAACGCCGACGGCCCAGGATGCGATCGCCATTCCCAAAAGATAGCCGCCCGTGGGACCGATCAGATAGGCAAAGCCAATTCCACGTTCCGGCGAACCGGCGAAAACCGGCAGGCAGCAGGCGCCGGCCGCGAGATAGGTCGCGAGAATCGAAACCGCCAGACGCGGCCCCAGCCCGATCGCGAACGCCATCACCGCCATGGTCTGGAGATTCATTGGAACCGGCCAGAAGGGAATCTGGATCTTGGCGCTGAGGGTCATCAGCGCCACGCCGCCAATGACGATTGCGAAAGACCGGAGGGAGATCGGAAAATTATGCGCGATACGCTGTACGGCAGATTTGCTCATCTGTTTCCTGCAAAAATCAAACTCGGGGACCCAAAATGGATCGCTGCCTTTCTATCCGACTATGCCGCGATAGCAAGGCGCGACCGGTTCAGAGGCGTTCCATCGCCAGCGCCGCACCTTGCCCGACGCCGACGCAGAGTGTCGCCAGCGCATGACGGCCCTTGCTCTCTTCCAGAGCGCGCAGGGCGGTCAGCACCAGCCGCGCGCCAGTAGCGCCCAGCGGATGGCCGATGGCAATGGCGCCGCCATTGGGATTGACATGCGCCGCATCGTCGGGAAGACCGAATTGGCGCAGCACCGCCAGCGCCTGGGACGCAAATGCTTCGTTCAATTCGATGACGTCGAAGTCATTTATCGTCAACCCAACCCTGGCCATCAGCCTTTGGGTCGCGGGTACCGGTCCCACGCCCATCACCCGCGGCGGCACGCCGGCCGTGGCATAACCGATGATCCGTGCCCGCGGCGTCAATCCATGGCGTTTTACCGCGTATTCCGAAGCAATGATCAAGGCTGCCGCGCCGTCATTGACGCCCGAGGCATTGCCGGCCGTCACGGTGCCGCCATCACGCACCACGGGCTTTAATTTTGCCAGCGCCTCCAATGTCGTGTCGGGACGGGGATGTTCGTCCCGGTCCACAATCGTCGGCCCCATCTTGCCGCCTGGAACCGTCACCGGTGTAATTTCGCCGGCGAAATATCCTCTCACCTGCGCCGCCCCGGCGCGCCGCTGGCTGCGCCAGGCAAATGCATCCTGGTCGGCGCGGCTGATCTGGTAATCGGCAGCGACATTCTCGCCGGTCTCCGGCATGGAATCGGTGCCATAGGCTTTCGCCATCGCGGGATTGACGAAACGCCAACCGATGGTGGTGTCCTCGATCTTGGCGGCGCGGGAAAAGGCACTATCGGCCTTGGCCATGACGAAAGGCGCCCGGGTCATGCTTTCGACGCCGCCCGCCAGCACCAGGTCGGCCTGACCGGCGATGACGGCACGGGCCGCCTGGCCCACCGCGTCCAGGCCCGATGCGCAGAGCCGGTTCACCGTCACGCCGGGAACACTGTGCGGCAGGCCGGCCAGCAGCACCGCCATGCGGGCGACGTTGCGGTTGTCCTCGCCCGCCTGATTGGCACAGCCCAGGATCACTTCATCGATGGCGGCAGGATCGAGCCCACCATGGCGCGCCACCAACGCTTTGAGGGTCAGCGCCGCCAGGTCGTCGGGCCGCATTTTGGCCAGCGCCCCGCCATAACGTCCGATAGGAGTGCGCAGACCGTCGCATATATACGCGGCAGACATTGCTCTATCCGTGACTGAAGTTGGCTTCGGTCTTGGCCTTGACCTCTTCCAGGGTGACGTCCGGCGCCAGTTCGAGCAGCCGCATCTGGTTCTGCTTGCGGTCGATCTCGAAGACGCAAAGATCCGTGATCACCAGGTCGATGCACCGGCCACCGGTGAGCGGCAGGGAACAGGTCTTGAGAATCTTTGACTTTCCCGCCTTGTTGGCATGCTCCATCACCGCAATGACGCGCTTGACACCGGCGACCAGATCCATCGCCCCGCCCATCCCCTTGACCATCTTGCCGGGGATAGTCCAGTTGGCGATGTCGCCCATCTCCGAAACTTCCATCGCACCCAAGATTGCCATGTCGATATGGCCGCCCCGGATCATGGCGAAACTGTCGGCGGAAGAGAAATAGCTGGAAGTGGGAAGCTCCGTTATCGTCTGCTTGCCGGCATTGATGAGATCGGCATCCTCTTCGCCTTCATAGGGAAAGGGCCCGATGCCCAGCATGCCATTCTCGCTTTGCAGGGTCACCGTCATGCCTGCCGGAATATAATTCGCCACCAGGGTTGGAATGCCGATGCCCAGATTGACGTAATAACCGTCCTTGAGTTCGCGGGCGGCCCGTGCCGCCATCTGTTCGCGGGTCCAGGGCATCAGGCATTCTCCTTCGCGGCGCGGGGCCGCGTGGTGCGAAACTCGATACGGTGGCTGTAGTTCTGGCCCTGCAGGATACGGTTGACGAATATCCCCGGCGTGTGGATCTGATCGGGGTCCAAGGCGCCGTTGGGCACGAGCTCTTCGACTTCCGCGATGGTGACCTTGGCGGCGGTCGCCATGTTGGGATTGAAATTCCGCGCCGTCTTGCGATAGATCAGATTGCCTTCATGATCGCCGCGCCAAGCCTTCACAATCGCCAAGTCCGCCCGCAGCCAGGATTCCCGCACATAGGTCTCGCCATCGAACTGTTCGGTAGGCTTGCCCTCGGCCACCACCGTGCCGACGCCGGTTTTGGTGTAGAAGGCGGGAATACCTGCGCCGCCGGCGCGGATGCGCTCGGCCAGGGTGCCCTGCGGATTCAACTCCAGCTCCAACGCTCCGGAAAGATAGAGGCTTTCGAACAGCTTATTCTCGCCCACATAAGAAGAAATCATCTTGCGGATCTGGCCATTGTTGAGCAGCACCCACAATCCGACATTGTCGGCGCCGCAATTGTTCGAGATCACGGTGAGGCCCTTGACCCCATTTTCCTTCAAAGCTGTGATCAGATTTTCCGCATTGCCCGACAGGCCGAAACCACCTGACATCAATGTCATGCCGTCAAACGTCACGCCTTCAAGCGCCGCCTTGGCGTTCGGATAGACCTTGCCTGCCATGTCATACTCCCGGGAACTCGCTACCATCACATAATTAGACTCGCACGCCTCCGCAATTGGCGTGTGACGGCGCTGGCGCAAATACCCCAAAAATATGGGTCCGGCGGGTTTTTGCCGCTGGACGGCACGCCGCCCGAGATTGCCGAACTGTCTGCATTGGCGCGTCCGGGACGGCCACCGACGATGGTCAGGCTATAGCGGATGCCCTGGAGGAGGATTCGTGGCGGAGCGCCATCCGGCGGCGCTGATCCAGAAGCGCCTTCTATCGCAAGCCAAGCGCGCCCTGTTCAATTCCAGCATGATGGTGACGGAGCCTGCCCGCAATCCGGGCTTCGGCGAGCCGCAATTCGCCTTTTCGCAACGGCGTCTCGTCCCGTCCGATTCGAGCCGGCAATTGACCGGTTTCGCCAGTCGAGCGCGCCGTGCGGCTATTGCGTCGAGACGTTCTTCGGCACCACCTTGAAGCGCGCCAGCTGGCGCTGAGCCGCTGCATAGTCGGGCTTGATCGTCAGGGCCTGTTTATAGTTGCGATAAGCCTGGGCGAAATGCCCAGCATCGTCCTCGATTTCACCGCGAACATAATATGCCACTTGCAGATCGGAGGCGCCCAACGCAATGCCCTGATTGAGAGCCGCTGTCGCTTCGACCTGCCGCTTCTCGGCGACCAGCACCAGAGCCTGGTTCAGATAGGCGTCCCCCATGGACGGATTATATTCGAGGGCATTCCTGAAATCGTTCAAGGCGCCACTATTGTCACCCAGGGCGTAGCGGATGATGCCACGATTGACCACTGTCTGGGAGCGATAGACCAATGCGGGATCGCGCATCGCAATATCGCAATGCTCCAAACCGAATCTGAGATCGACGCCATCGCGCGCTGTTTGGAAACATTGCACCGCCGGATTGGTATTGTAGATCATCACCAAATTTCCGCTGGGCCGGTCGGGGATCGCGGCACCCACCTGCAATTCGGCGGCGATGACGGGCGCGGCCAAGGCCGATGCAAACAAAGCGGAAAGAAGAGCAAGGCGTTTCATTGCAAACCTCCCAAGATTTGTCCGGATTGCCAATCCTCCGTAACAGCCGATGCACAGGGCAATCAGACCATTGGGTTGTATTATACGCCGATTTTGTCAGGCACAAAACGGCGACCGACGGCAAACCAGCCATTGGCTTTGCGTTTTACAGGGAGCCGCTCGAAAAAATCCACCCATCTCCGGGAGAAGTCACCTTTGGGGGGAAGCCGGAGATGGGTGGGTGGCCGCAGCTTTGGGACAATTGTTGCAGGTGATGCGACCGGTACAGCTATGATTTTTGTCCGAACTAGCGTGCCGATTTGACGTCGGCAGGCGTGACCTGGTCTGTGTAATTGTTGCCAAAATGGGTTCGGACAAAATTGACCACATCGGCAATCTGCTGATCGGTGAAGGCATCGCCGAATGCCGGCATGGCTTTTTGACCGTGAATGACGACCGCTACCGGATAGCCGGCGGTTTCCAGCTTGGAACTGTTTGCCAGTGCCGGATACATGCCCGCGCCCACCGCGCCGCGCGCATCGGGCATATGACAGTCCTGGCAGACGCCTTTGTAAATCGCTTCACCGCCCTGCTGTGGCAGGGTCGCTGGCCGGCCACCGAATTGGGCGCTTGCGCCGGAAGATAGCAGCAGGCTTGCCGCGAGAGCGGCGCCGGCGGCACAAACGACAAATGCAGCTTTCATAATTTCCTCCCGATCAGGCTGTTACGGCGCGCTGGTGCAGGCGCTTGATCGCATCCAGCGAGGACAGCACGGCGCCTTCCTGCCAGGCTGGCAGACGCGAGCAATGCTCGCCCGCCAATACGATCCGGTTATCCACCGCGCACATATTGTCGTAGTGCTTGGTCCGGCCTTCGTCGGTCCAGCCGCCCGAACAACCCAATGTCCAGGGTACCCGGTGCCACGCCACGGCGACGCCGTTCTGGAATTCCTTGTTGTATTGGGGATGGATCTTCGCACCCTGCTCAAGCGCGGCTTTGATCATGTCCTGCGCCGACAGGGATTCGAAGCTATAGGTGCTGGTGCTCTGGAAGGCATAGGCGCCAAGAAGAACGGCAGGCCCCTTGCTGAAGAATCCGTGCGAGGGATAGCTGATGTTGAAGATCGGCTGGTCGGTATAGGAATTTCCGCCATAGATGGCGTCATCCTCTTCCCAAAAACGCCGCTTGAACTGCAGCCCTACCTTGGCTGCGGGAATATAGGACAGCGAGTCGATCGCATTGCGCATCGGCGCGCCCACATTCATGGGAATCTGGCTGAGGACCGTCGCGGGAATGGTACAGACGCACCAGTCCGCGTGGGCCGTCTTGGGCGCACCACCCTTCTTGGTATCAATGTAAGTCGCGGTGACACCCTTCTCATCCTGGTGAATGCTGGTGACCTTGCAATCATATTTGATGACGCCGTTCAGCAGCTTGCCGAAAGCCTTGCCGATCATTCCCATGCCGCCGACGGGCTGGAAGAGTGAGCCCTGGAATTCCCAGATTTTGGGCAGGAACCGCGCCAGCCACAGGGAGGAATTGAAAAGCTCCTTCCTTGGCAAAGGTTCGGAATCGACGGAGATCGAATTCAGCCCACCGCCCGGCGGCACGTCATAGCCGCGAAATGTACTGACCGCGTCGCTCTTGCGATATTCGTAATTCTTATCGAGAGCGCCCCATCGCCTCAGCATCTGCAGCAGCCCGTCCTTTTCGTCCTCGTCGATCAAGCCGTCGAGCTTGTCCTGACTGGTCGCCTTGGCCAACAATTCGGCGGTATATCCGTCATAGTCGGACGCCACTTCGCGATACCGCTTGGGCTTGCCATCGAATGCCCTGGTCGAATGGACATAGGCGCTGTTGTTGACCATCACGAAGCTTTCCATCGCGACGTTGAGCATCTGGCAGTAATGCAAGATGCCCTGATGGTGATATGGAATGCGCCACGGCCCCGGATTGAAATAGAGCCCCTTGTCGAATTGGACGTGCTGGGTGACGCCGCCCATTTCCTTATAGGTGTCGCCGCCATAGAGCGACCAATTTCGTCCGCCGGGCCGGTCGTTATATTCCAGGATCTGCACCTTGTAGCCGGCCTTGCGCAACTCATAGGCCGCGATCATGCCGGCCAGGCCAGCGCCCAGAATCAACACCGAGGCGCCCTTCGGCGCGCCGGAAAGCTTGATCGGACCGGCGAAATCGGATGTGGCCGCATATCCCATCTCCACCATGGCCTCATACATGGCCGCGCCACCGGCGCTGGCGCCGATCAGTTTCAAAAGCGCGCGGCGGCTGACGGGAAATTCATCCTGTTGTTGCATGGTATTTGTCCTCCGCTGGAAAGCATGGCGCGGGGTAAACGCGGGCATATGCTCTCAACGGAAAAGCGTATATGCCCGCGATCCGCTGAGCGCAAGCGTGCTTGGGTGACAAGGCACGGGCTTTTCATCTTCTTTACAATTTGCTGACGAAACCTTGATGGCGCGACGCGCGCGCAGAACCGCGCCGGGGAAACTCAACGAACTTTCCGGCAAATCCGGATCGAGGCGCTTTTATTCTCTTGGGACAGTCTTGATATCAGTTGTCGGCGAATTTCAGGCTTCGCAGGGAATCGCGCAAGCCGGCCACCTTGTCCACGCCATTTGCGGTCTCAAAATTCTTCTGGGCCGCACGCCACAGCGGCAATGCGACTTTCAGCGCCGCGCTGCCTGCTTTTGTCAGGCGAATGGCGCGCAACCGCCCGTCGCTTTTCGACGGCGCGATCTTGACCAGCCCCGCCGCCGCCAATGGGCGCAAATTCTTGCCGGCAGTGGTGCGATCCAGAGCCAGGCTTTCCGCGACCATGTTCACGGATACTTCTTCCAGCCGATTCACCAAGACAAGAATGGCGAATTGCGTGGCGCGCAGCCCACTGGGCGCCAACTGACTGTCATAGAAATTTGAAATCTGGCGCGCCGCGCGGCGCGCGGTCATGCAATTGCAATCCCCGCCGCCCATTTTCAACGCCTGCTCCATAATCAGGAGTATATGCCCTCTTTAATCCGGAAACAACCCGTCCGGAATCCGGTTTGGCGCCATTCTGAAAGCCATTCCCGGCCTTGCCGGATCCCGGCGGCCAAAAGCAGCGCCGCCGGCTCGGGCGATCCCCCTTGGAAGAGTGCCCTTTTTAAGCAGGCTGCTCGGAAGGACGGGCGACGCGGCAGATCTCCTTGAAGGAGACCAGCCGCCGCGATTGTTCATCCCACAATGCCAGGCGAACCGACTTCAAGCTTTGGAGCAAGGTCAGACGGCCCAGGGTTCGCAGCTCGGGATAGTCCCGCAAGACATCCGACAATCGGTAATAGGGAATGCGGCTGGACAGATGATGGACATGATGCACGCCGATATTCGCGGTGAACCATCTCAGGACATGGGGAAGATCGTAGAAGGAGCTTCCCTGCAGCGCGGCGTCCTGAACATTCCAAGAGGGTCCGGCAGCCCAATATGTCTTCTCGAACTGGTGCTGGATGTAAAACAGCCAAACACCCATCGAGGCGCCGACCATGACGATCGGAAGATGGATCAGCAAAAAGGGCCAGAAGCCGACCAACCAGATCGCCAGTCCGAAAACGATTGCGATGCCAAGATTGGTGGTCATGGTGCTGATCCAGGGCTGCCATCCCTTGCCCATGAATCCGAACGGCAACCGGCTCTTCAGGCCGAAGAAATAGAGCGGCCCAATGCCAAACATCACCAGCGGATGCCGGTAGAGGCGATAGCAGAGTCGGCCCCAGCGCGAGAGCGCAAGATATTCCGTGACGGTCAAGGTGTCGATGTCGCCCACACCGCGCTGACCGAGATTTCCAGAAGTGGCGTGATGGGCCGCGTGGCAGCGGCGCCAATGATCATAGGGTGCGAGTGTCAGAAGGCTGATCCCGCGACCGATCCAGTCATTGCCGCGCTTGCCCGGCATGAACGCACCATGCCCGCAATCATGCTGGATCATGAAAAGGCGGATCAGCAGACCCGCGGCCGGCAGCAGAAGCAGGACATAAAGCCAGACATAACCGCGATAAAACGCAAACAGCATTGCAAGCCAGGTCAGTGCGAATGGGATTGCCGTGATCGCCAGCTCCAGAACGCCGCGCAACGCGCCTGGCTTGCGATAATTCTTAAGCTTCTGTTGCCAGCTCTCGGCGGCGATCGGGGACCCAGTGGTATTTGTCATTCCGCTTTCTTCTCGAGACTCATGGCACTGTCTGATGAGCCGGATTCATGCATCGGTTGAAGGGGTTGAGCAAGAAGGCAACAGTCCCCGGACGCGCGAAAGGCCCCTCGCATCAGGCTTTGGTATGGGGAGCGTCGGGACAAGAGTCAAGATGATCCGCATGCCTGTTAGGCTGGCACCCCGCCCTGGTTACGCGCCGGTCAAACCCCGCTATTGGCCCCCACCGGCGCTGTCCCGGTGTGTGACAGAATGGCGTCCACGAATAATTGGCCGAAATCGCGGAGCTTGGACGTGCCGACGCCATTGACCATGGCGAATTCATGGAGGTTGCGCGGCACCGATCGCGCCATTTCCAGGAGCGTCTTGTCGGAAAAGATCAAATAGGCTGGCAAATGACGCTCGCCCGCGATGCGCAGACGAAGCCGCTTCAACGCCGCGAAGAGAATATCCTGCTCCGCCGTCACCTCGCCGGACGGCGTAGCGCCGCGACTCTTTCCAACAGTGCCGGGCGCCGTATCCGGACGGTGGTGGAATGAACGCGCGCCCCGCAACAGGGCCCGACCGTCATCCAGCAGGCTGAGCCCCCCATACCCGGCAACATCGTGATTGAGAAACCCGCCCGCCACCAGCTGGCGGATCAGTGACCGCCATTGTTCTTTTTTCCATGCGGCCCCTCCGCCAAAGGCGCCGAGCCGGTCATGGCCGGCCGCGAGGATTTTTTCGGTCTTTGCGCCACGAAGGATATCGACAATATGGGCGGCGCCGTAACGCTCATTGCTCTGCAGCACGGCTTCGCATATCCGGCGCGACTGCTCTGTTCCGTCGGCCAGGGCCACCGGATTGAGGCACAAATCGCAATTGCCGCATGGCTCCGCATCTTCACCAAAATAGCCCAGCAAGGTGCGGCGCCTGCAGGAGGCCCCTTCGCAATAGCCTATGAGGGCCGCCAGTCTCTGGTGTTCGCGCCTTTTGCGGCCGTCATTCGATTCTTCCTGTTCGATGAACAGACGCCGCATGCGGATGTCGCCCAATCCAAACAACATGTGCGCCTCTGCCGGGCCGCCATCGCGTCCGGCCCGGCCGATCTCCTGATAATAGCTTTCCAGGCTCCCCGGCAGATCAGTGTGGAAGACATAGCGCACATCGGCCTTGTCGATGCCCATGCCGAAGGCAATCGTCGCCACCATGACCATCTGCGGCTCGGTCATGAAAGCATTCTGATTGGCTTCGCGCGCTTCCTTGGCCATGCCGGCATGATAGGGCAGCGCCGCAATCCCCTGCGCCACCAGAAGCGCCGCGGCTTCTTCCGTCCGTTTGCGCGACAGGCAATACACGATGCCGCTTTGTCCCTGATGCGCCCGGACGAATGACGCAAGCTGCTGCTTCCATTCGCGCTTTGCCGCCACCGTCAGCCGGATATTCGGCCGGTCGAAGCCCAGCACGATCTGCTCGACTTCGCCCCCGAACAACCGCGCCGCGATGTCCGCCCGGGTGCTTTCATCGGCGGTCGCCGTCAGCGCCATGATCGGCACATCCACAAAAAGGTCGCGCAGTCGCGACAACATTTCATAGTCCGGCCGGAAAGCCGGACCCCATTGCGATATGCAATGGGCTTCATCGACCGCGATCAGGCGGACCGGAAGCTTGCCCAGCGCCGCCAGCATCTGATCCGTCATCAGCCGTTCGGGCGATAGATAAAGCAACCGGATATCTCCCGAAGCGGCCCGCCGCCAGGAGGCGATGTTTTCTTCACGGCTGCGCGAGGAATTGATCGTGTCCGCCGCCACGCCGGCCAGCCGCAGCGCCGCCACCTGGTCCTGCATCAGCGCAACCAGCGGCGAGACCACCACCGTCAGTCCGCCCAGCATCAGTGCGGGAACCTGGAAACACAGGGATTTGCCGGAGCCGGTCGGCATGACCGAAAGAATGCTGCGCCCGGCCAGAACCGCGTCCATCGCCGCTTCCTGGCCGGGGCGAAAGGCGTTGAAGCCAAAAACGTCGCGCAGGACACGCTGTTTGGAAGAAACGGGCAGGATCGGGGCGTTCATTCCAGGCGGGTCCGAATCTTTGGCGAGGGAGACCTGTATACCCTGCGCGCCTGGAAAATCCGATCCCGCGCCGTCATCGGCGCCGTCTGTCATTCCCGGAACGATCATCCAGCTTGGCGGATTTCGAGCGCCAGCGGGTGACGGCTGGCGTTCAGCGTCACCACCGCGTCCGCGCGCGCCGGCATCTCCGTCAAGATAAAGCGAGTCAGTCTTTCATAATATTGCACAAAGCGATCGATCTGATCGTCTGTCATAACCCCGGATGCGGCCCCAACCCTGGCGCGCAACTTGGCTTCCTGCTCTTTGCGCCAATTCGCGACCACTTCGAAGGATGGCGCCTTCAAGAGAATGAGAAAGGCGATGCGGCCGAACAAATGCTGATAAGGTCCCGCCAGGGCATCATTGACATAACGGCGCCATTTGCCGTCCGCGTCGGAGTTTCTTTCCAGATCATTGATCGGGTTTGCCAACGCGTCCGGGGGCTGGGACCTGGCGCCGACACACCAGCCTTCGAACAGGATGACATCGGCCGGGCCCTGAAAGCGATCCCACTCCGAGGGATCCGAGCGCGTGTCCCGCGACTTGTCGAAACGGGGAATTTCCGTGGCCCCCGGCTCGCCAAGCCTGTCCAGCAGCTTTTCTCCCAAAGCGACGTCATGCGTCCCCGGCGGCCCACGCGTCGCCAGCAAGGAATCGACATCGTCCGCGAGTTGCCTTCTGGTTTCCTTGGGCAAATACAAATCATCGATCGACAGGACCGCGACCCGAAGGCCGGACGCTTCCAGCAGAATGCGCAACACCCCGGCGCCGGTGGATTTGCCGCTGCCCTGGGAACCGCATATCCCCACGACGAAACCTCGGCGATCCTGTGCCAGCGCCACAATGCGTTCCGCGAGCGGAACATAGACGCGTGCGACGGTATCGGCGAAATCGGGACCGAGTTTTTCCCGCCGCATGAAGTCCGCGACCGCATGGCTTGTATGCTCCGGCAACGGCTCTTCCATGATGCTCCTGCCAGTGACAGCGGCGGCCGTGTCAGCCTCCGGGCGGCACCGTGAGCGTGAAGGGCCAGACATAGGCCTGCAGCATTACCAGAATGCCGACCAGAACGCCCAACAGGACGGCGCTCCAGAAAACATAGCGCAGAATCTTGCCCTCGCCGCCATACCAGCCGGTCGCGGTGGCCGCGACCACGATGGAAGAGATGGAAATGATCTTGCCCATGACGCCGCCGGTGGAATTGGCCGCCGCCATCAGGATCGGCGACATATTGAGCTGATGTGCCGTGATCACTTGCAGGCCGCCGAACAACACATTGGACGATGTGTCCGAACCGGTGGCCGCCACCCCCAGCCAGCCCAATATGGTGCCGAAGAAGGGAAAGAGGAATCCGGTGCGGGCAAAGGCCAGCCCCAAGGTGCCATCGGCGCCGGAAAGGCTGGTCAGGGTGCCCAGGGCCAGCATGGCGGTGATGGTGACGATGGACGGCGCCACGGTCTTGAAATTGCGGCCATAGCTCTTGATCAGATAGGCCGGGGAACAGCGCATGAAGATCCCCGCGATCAGAGCGGAAACCAGGATGCCGGTGCCGGAATAAGTAAGAAAGGAAAAGGTGAAAGCCCCGGCCAGCGGCGTCGGCTTTGCGACCACCGGCGGCATTACGATGATCTGCTTGTCCAAACCCGGCACATGATAGACCGGCGCAAACAGGCTGGCGGCGAGATGCTTCCAGTAATCCGTCGCCCAAAAGATCAGGACCAGACAGAGGATCAGCCACGGGATCCAGGCCGCGATCGCCTCCCGCGTGGTGGGCAGCATTCCCAGCGGCGGAGTTTTCTTGATCTCGCTATGCGAGCTATCCGCCACGCGCAACGCGGTTTCCGTCATGATTTCGCGCGGCTGCCAGACACGCAGGAACAACACCAGCGCCGCCATGGAAATGCCGCCCGCCGCCACGTCCACGATATAGGGATTGGAATAGTTGGAAATGAGGAATTGCGGAATGGTGAAAGCGAGCGCCGCCACCAGGATCGCGGGCCACACCTGCAACATCTTCCGCGTGCCGCAGAACATCCAGATCATGTAGAAGGGAATGATCATGGAAAATATCGAGGATTGACGGCCAATCGCCTGCCCCAGCACGAAGGGATCAAGACCGGTGGATGCGGCAAGGCCCTGGATCGGCGCACCCAGGGCGCCGAACGCCACCGTCGCGGTGTCCGCCAGAAGCGACATGCCGGCAGCCGCCAGCGGCGAAAATCCCAGCCCCATCAGCATCGCGGCGCTTACCGCCACCGGTGTGCCGAAACCTGCCGCGCCCTCGAAGAAGGCACCGAAACAGAAAGCGATCAGCAGAAGCTGCATCCGCCGGTCGGACGTGACCGAACCCATCGAATGCTGAAAAACCGCGAAATGCCCTTTGTCCACCGTCAGGCGATAAAGGAAGAGCACATTGACGATGATCCAGCCGATCGGGAAAAAGCCGCCAACCAGACCCAAAACCGTTCCCTTCCCTGCCATGTCGATGGGCATGCCATACGCCCAGACCGCGACGATGAAGGTGGCGGCAAGCGCGATCAACGCCGCCCAATAGGCCTTGACCTTGCCCGAAGCGATCATCACCAGCAGCAGAAGAATGGGAAATGCCGCGACCGCCGCCGACAAGGCCGGTTGATGGAAGGGATCATAATTCTGGATCATCATGACATTGGCCCCTTGGTCCGGTGATTTCAGCGCTGCCTATTGCGCGCCGCGTGAGTCATAACTCTTGCTGAACAGATTGCGTGTGTTCACGACCGTGATTTTACCCGCCGGCGTGATATCGAGATCGATCGAATAACCCTGATCGGGAACCCAATCCAGATTGGCGATCAAGTTCGGATCGCCATTCAAGCCGGGATAGCGGACAGTATAATGGGTCCGCCAGAATCCCTGGAGGCCGGGATAGGACATTACCGTGCGGATGGGCTCCTGGTCGCCGCCCTTCAACGGTCCGTTCTGCATGATGGCGACAAGTGGATCCAGCGCCGCGGTGGGCGGACTGCTCGACAGATTCATGCCATGGCCGGTAACAAAATAAATGTCGGTCTTTCTGATCTTGTTGACCGGGCACAGGAGCGCGATCTCCTTGTTCCAGGTCAGATCTCCCAGATACACGATACGTGTCTTGCCGAAGGTAATCAGCATGCCCAGCGAACGGTTATTCTCTTCGCCGCCATCGTCCGCCATCGGCTTGACGCCGTCGCAATAAGGATTGGGCTGACCGGCTCCCGGTGGCGGCGTGTCCAGAATGTTGCCGTCGGCGGTCACGAACAAAATATGAAGCGAACCGATATCCAGGACCTGACCGGCTTGGGCGGAAATATGTGGATGTCCAGCCATAGCCGCGACCCAGGCCGGATAACGCCCTTGCGGAGAATTCTCTGCCGCGCCGGCAGGTGCGTCCGGCGCAAGACTTTCCCGGTTGGGCCCGTGATCGACAAACGTATCGACCGAAAGCTTGGCGAGCAGTGCTTCGGTTCCGCCCAGATGATCGGCGTGATAGTGTGTCATCAGCAGATAATCGATCTTCTTGACGCCCAGAGCGGCCGCCGCTGCTGTGATACGGTCGGCGCTGACCGGTTGGGGAATGGGCGGCGCACCTGCCCCCACCGGATAGGGAATGCCGATACCTGGCTTCCAGCCGGTATCGATCAGAACCGACTTCCCCTCGGGCGTCCGGAACAGGACGGCCGCGCCGCCTTCGACATCGATGGAAATGACTTTGAGGTCCGGCGAAGACTTTGGCGGCTTTGCAATGCTCGGCGAACCGCCGGTCAGAACCAAAGTCGCGACGGACGCCAACAGCAAACCAGCGCGCATGGTTCCGCTATTCCTTGTTGGCCAGCGAGGGTCCGCCGCTAAGGCCGGCGCGTATCTTGCCGACTGATTCCGCCGACACCGCCTGCGCGGCATTGCCCCAATTGTTGCGTATATAAGTCAGAAGATTGGCCACCTGCGCGTCATTGAATTTCCAGGCATAGGAGGGCATCGACGGGGCCGTCGGCGCCGCCTTGGTCCCGGCGGCCTGCGCCCCGGCCAGCACCACCCGTGTCAAGCTTTCGGCGCTGGACTGAACCAGGATCGCGTTGCCGGCCAGAGGCGGGAAGATGAGCCGCTCGCCCTTGCCATCGGCGCCATGACAAGTGGCACAATTGTCTCGATAAAGCCTGCCGCCCGCCTGCATCGCCGGATCGCTTCGCAGCGATGCGGAAGCAGGCTGCATGTCCGCGCCAGCCGGTTGGTCCTTGAGATAAACGGCAATGGCATTGAGATCGCCATCGGTCATCTGCGAGGTGGAGCGTTCCACCACCTCTGCCATCGGGCCGGTCGCGACCGAATGACTGCTCCAACCGGTCTTCAAATAGGTGGCGATGCCGCCGGCGCTCCAATTGCCGATGCCGCGCGGCTTGGCGCCGGTGATCTCGGGCGCGAACCAGCCTTGCAGGGACGCGCCGGTCAGCGCCGCGCTGCGATCTGCACCCAGGAGAGTCTTCGGTGCGTGGCAGGCGCCGCAATGGCCGGGGCCGTTGACGAGATAAGCGCCGCGATTCCAATCCGCGGATTTTCCCGCGGTTGGCGCGAAGGGCGCAGGCTTGAAATACAGCCAGTTCCAGCCCGCCATCAAGGTACGGATGTTGAAGGGGAAAGGCAGGAGGTTGGGTTCAACCGCGTTATGCACGGGCGCGACCGTTTTCATATACGCCCAAAGCGAGGCGACATCGGCGTCGCTCATCTGGGCATAGGCGGGATAAGGCATGGCGGGATAAAGCCGCTCGCCCCCGGGGCTCTCACCTTCGCGCAAGGCGCGGCGGAAATCCGCTTCCGTCCAGGAGCCGATTCCGGTGTCATGGTCGGAAGTAATGTTGGGCACGGCGATCTTGCCGAACGGTGTCTGCAGCACAGTGCCGCCGGCGAATGGCTTGCCGCCTACGGCGGTGTGACAGCCCTCGCAATCGCCCAGCACCGCCTGATAGCGGCCGCCGGCCTGCGGCGATGATTGCGCCTGCGCCGGAACAATCGCCGTGGCAATCAGCAGACTGGCGAACGCGATTGTCTTCATGCCTGCACCAGCGGTCCGGGCTTTTTGAGATACTGGTCGCGGATCGCTTCCGCCGCCCAATAAGCCAACGCCCCCACCGTGCCGGTGGGATTGCGCCCTTCATTCTGTTGGAACGCAGAGGCCCCGAGCACGAAGACGTTGGAAACGTCCCAGCTCTGCAGATATTTGTTGACCGCGCTGGTGTCGGGTTTGGCGCCCATGGAAGCGCCGCCGGTATTGTGCGTGGTCTGGTAGGGCACCGAATTCCAGCCCTTGGTGGCATGGCTCACCACCATCTGTTTCGGGTTCATCGCCTTGCCGATCTTCGCCAGCTGGTCGGAGATGTAGCGCGACATGCGCAAATCATTATCGGGGAAATCGAAAGTGATGCGCAGCAAGGACCGCCCGTGGCGATCCTTATAGGTGGGGTCGAGATCGAGATAATTGCCTCGCGTGGGATAGGAAGAGCCCTGCCCTCCGATTGCGGTCGCATTCTGGTAGGTTTCGGCCGTGGCTTTCTTCCATTGCGCCCCCCAGCGCGCTGTGCCCGGTGGCGTGGGCCTGTTGCCGATGGGCCGCCCATTGCTGGTACCACAGCTGATATTGGCGCCACCGACGAAATCCAGAGCCGAATGATCGAAGACGTCGCTGTTGAAATCGTCAAGGCCCGAGCTCAGCGCTCCGCTGGCGACAAAGGGGTTGAAATGCTTGCCCTCATAAAAGAGCCGCGCCGCCGATCCCTGGGTCTGGTAGCAATAGTTGCGCCCGACTGTGCCTTTGCCGGTATTGGGATCATAAGCGTGACCGATGCCGGACAGCAGCATCATACGCACATTCATCAGGCCGTAGCCGCAAAGAAGGATGATGTCGCCCGGTTGCTCATATTCGCGGCCCGCAGTGTCGATATAGGTGACGCTTTTGGCGGTCTTGCCATCGGGCCGCAGATTGATCTTCAGTACTTCGCATTCGGTGCGGACTTCGAAGTTGGATTTCTTCATCAGCACGGGAAGAATAGTGGTCTGCGGCGCGGCCTTGGAATAATTGGCGCAGCCAAAACGCTCGCAATAGCCACAATAGGTGCACTCGCCCAAGGCCACGCCCAGCGAATTGACATAAGGCTTGGACATGTTGCTGGCCGGCAACGGAAAAGGATGAAGCCCAAGACCCTTAGCCGCATCCGCAAACAGCGTCGAGGAATAAGGCATCTTGAGTGGCGGCAGCGGATATTCGCGCGACCGCGGTCCTTCAAACGGATTGCCGCCGTCGATGATCTGGCCTTTCAGATTGCCAGCCTTACCCGAGGTGCCGCAGACATATTCGAACTTGTCGTAGCTTTGCTCGAGCTCGTCATAGGTAATGCCCCAATCCTCAAGCTGCAACTCGTTGAGGCGCTTGGCGCCGTAACGCTTGGTGAGATGCGTCTTCGCCTGAAATTCATTTGGAAAAAATCGCCAGTTAAACCCATTCCAGTGCACGCCCGCACCGCCCACGCCGCTTCCCGGCAGGAAGGAGCTGTAGTCGCGCATCGGCATAGCGGTCTGCGCGACACTGTTGCGCATGGTCATCGCTTCCTGCGCCGGCTGCAGGAAAAGCTCCTTGCGGATGGCAAAGCGCAATTCGTCCGGCATGTAACCGATGTTGAAATCCGTGGCGGTGTCGCGCCAGGGACCACGCTCGATCGCCACGACGTCGAGCCCGGACTCGGTCAGTTCCTGCGCCAAGATCGCGCCGGTCCAGCCCAGGCCCATAATGACCACATCCTTGTGCGGCAGAAGCTGTGCCATGGGTTCAGCTCTCGCCGTAAATGGAGATTGGTCCCTTGGGATAGGGAACATTATGTTTTTCGATATGGTCGCGATAATCGTAGCGCGCGCCCGGGAAGCCCACCAGCTTCCACCCCACCATGCCTTTGTTGCCGCCATAAAGCGGATCGGCGAAGAAACCTTCCATCGTGTTTTGCAGAACCAGTTCGAAAAAGGCGCGGGTGCTAAGACCTTGGGCGAGCTTGAGATCAAGCTGGCCACTCTCAAGCCCCGCCAGCATCGCGTCCTGATCGTGCGGCGCCAATTGCGCGAAGCTCTTGGCATGGCCGGTGCGGACGTGATCGTTAAGCGCCCGAAGGCCGTCGCGATAGCGTCCCTCCGGCGTCAGCGTGCCCTGATAGCCCTGGGTCGGCAGTCCGTTGGCAAATGGTCCCTTCATGTACAGCTTGCTGGACTTGCCGAAGGCGCCCGCCAATTGGCGGTCGATGAACACGGCACAGCCTGCCGCCTTACCGCCGACCGACAGGGAATCGGCCGGGATCAAACGGTCGACAATGGCTTCGACGGTGGCGACTTCATCGGGCGTGAAGAAAAACCAGCCCAGGGGATTGACCGGTTTGGGCGGCTCGCCCGCGAAAGCTTGCCAGGGCAAGGTTCCCGAAATTGACCGCGCCATGGCGCCGCCCGCGAAGGCCAAAATCGGCAGCGCCGAAGCGGACGCCAAAAATCGGCGGCGGCTCGGTTGCACCCCCCACGGCATGACAAACCCCCTGGAATCTGATGGCGCGATCCTATGCTCGACCGCCAGCAGGCGCAACAATCGCAACAGAACTGCACCGCAGCATGCAGGCTATCCGGTTGTGGAACGCTTCGCGAAACCCGTTTGACAATGGCATCGCGGCAAGACCTCATAGGACTCAGATGTCAACAGGGGATATTCCATGAAACCGATCATGACCGCGGCGCTGTTGTCGGCAGCGTTGGCTGTGGGATTGAGCGCCGTGGCGTTCGGCCAGGCGACAGAGGATTCGATCGTCAAGGGCGGACTATTTCCGCTGGCGGCGAAGGCCGGTCAGGACAGCCACGCCTTCGATCAGGCGCCCCCAGGCGCGGTCAACACCGGCAAGTTCGACATGGACAAATGGAAATATGGCCATGCCTTTGACGCGCCGCCGGGCAGCAAAATCTGGAATCCCGTCAAGCTCAAGATGATGCAAGGCCAGAAAGTCGTCGGCGGCACGTTGTTCAGCGCCACCGATCCAGAAACCTATTGCGCGATGGCCGGTGCCGGATACGACTTCATCTGGACCGAGCAGCAGCACTCCGCCCGCGACTGGAAAGACGTCGAACGCATGTGGGCGCGTTGCCCCACCGCCGGCGCGGTGCCGGGCGTGCGCGTCGCCTATACCGATGAGCGCGAGGAACAGCATGCGATGGATGCGGGAGCGCTGGTGCTGGTGGTGCCGACCGTGCGGTCCTATGAGGAAGCGATCAAGGCGCGCGACTGGGCCTATTTCCCGCCGCTGGGCAAACGCAGCCTTGGCGGCGGCCAAGCCTTCAACATATATGCCAATGTGCCGGGCGGCTATCGCCAGACCATCAACGACAATCTGGTGTTGGTCCTGATGATCGAGACCCTGGACGGTCTCAAGGATGCCGACCGCATCGCCAAGATCCCCGGCGTCACCGCGATCTTCGCGGCGAGCGGCGATCTGGGCAATTTTGCCGGCACCAAGCAGAACGACCCGGACTATGAGCGCGAAATCAACATCGTGCATGACGCCGCGATCAAGGCCGGGGTTAGGCTGTGCGGTCCCCTCGCCTGGCGCGACCGGCCGGATTTCACCTGCTTCCAGGGCGGCACCGAAATGGCCGCGATCACCAAAGGCGTGAAAGACGAGCTGGGCAATCTCGCCAACACCCAAGGCAAGCCGGAAGTCGGGCCGTGGGCAGCACATTAATGACGGCACATTGAGCGTAGGGCGCTCATTGCGTTGCTAGGTTAGAGAAAATCCCACCCATCTCCGAGAAATCGGAATCGGGAGATGGGTGGGATGGTCGCGATTCTCCGGGGAGGCGATGCGACCTTACGAAGCTGCGCCGTCAACCGGCCTCCCGCGCATCGAGTTGCGCAAAATCGATCCCGAACCGTTCGGCAAATCCTTTGCGGCCCTGTGCGGTGATGTCCACCGCGCGCGTGCTTTCGAGCTGTCTGATCCAGCCCAGCGCAAGAAGCCGCTCGCACAGTCTGGCGCCGACACTGCCGGCGATGTGAATTCGCCGTTCGCTCCAATCCAGACAGGGCCGGCAGAACACCCGCCTCGACGTTTTGTATTCCTCCAGCCCGACGCCAAGGTTCGACAGAAACGTAAAACCGGTCTTGGTGACCTCGCCGCCATCATGGACGAAGGCGACATGGCCGCGCTCGATCAGAATATCCGCCAGTGCGACGCCCAGCCTGCCCGCAAGGTGATCGTAGCAGGTGCGGGCGGTCCGCATCGCCTCATCCAGGCGCGATGGCCGCACTGGCCGTAGCGAGTTTTGCGCGCCCGCAACCGCCATGATGCTTTCCAACATCTGCCCGACCAAGGGCGACGCGATTCGGTAATAGCGATGCCGGCCCTGTTTCTCCATCGCAAGCAGGTCTGCCCGGGTGAGTTTGGCGAGGTGTCCGCTGGTCGTCTGGGGCGCGACACGAGCAACATAGGACAATTCCGTGGAGGTCAACGCCCGGCCATGCATCAGGGCGGCGAGGATATTTATCCGGGCCGGATCACCCACCAGCGCGGCAATTTCGGCAACATTCAGATTGAGCGACGCCATGGCGCGACCATAGCCAACCGTGGCGGGAAAGTCCCGGCCCATCGCTACGACCGGCGCCGTAGTGATTGACCGCTTCTTCGAACATCAAGCCGCTAAGGTCGGCGCGTCGATCCATGATCTGACCGGAACCCATCGCAATGACGAATGACAATCCAACAGAATGCACGCATCGCCACGGTCTGCCCTTCACCCGCAGAATGGCATTATCCGGGGTGGGCGCCATGGTCGCGGTGACCGAGCTCATCGGTTTTGCGCCGGGCGCCGGCGCCCAAACGCGGCAGAGCGACGGGATGTCCGGCGGCGGCAATCCAAACGCCATGAATGACATTGTTCGCGGCGGCGGTCTTCTTGTCGTGGCAGAATGGCTAGCCAAGGATGGCCAGGCCGACGCGGTGGCCGGTATCCTGCATCGCTACTTGCCTCTGGCGCAGAACGATCCCGGCGTGAAGCTGTTTCTGATCGCACGCGGAAAGGAAAATCCCGCGCAGTTTCTATTCTACGAGCTTTTCACCGACGATGCCGCCCTGGCCGCGCACCAGGCGAGCGCGTATTTCAAAACCCTGATCGCGGGCCAGGCGCTTGCGCTGCTTTCCAAACGCGAACGCACCCAATACGCGCTTCTGTGATGCGCCATTGACCAGCGTTTATCCGGCGCCGGCCATCGTCTCGTCGGTCGACGTCAGCAGCTTCTTCTGGTCCGATGTCCAGGCTGCGCATGGCATGACACATTCCGTTTCGGCATTTTCCACACGCCCCCTATACTGCCGAGGTAGTTCTCTTCCGAAACGGTCAATGCCCGATCCAGAATCCCTGACGTCCCTGAAATCCGAGTTCCTGCAGGCCGAAATCGATCCGCTAGGAGCACAGCTTTTTGCGCTCAGAGACCGGCACGGAAACGATCTGCAATGGTGCGGCGATCCCTCGGTCTGGAAGGGCCGCGCACCGATCCTGTTTCCCATTGTGGGGACATTGGCTGCGAACCAATACCGGCTGAATGGCGACACCTATCGCTTGCCCAGGCATGGTTTCGCGCGGGACAGGCTGTTCACACTGGTGGAGCAAACACCGGCGCGCGCCTTGTTTCGGCTGCGATGGGACAAGGACACGTTCGAGGCCTATCCGTTCCGCTTTGAACTGGACCTGGCTTTCGATCTCGAGGGGCCCGCGCTGAGCATCGTCGCTTCGGTGAAAAACCTGGAGACGGAAAATGCCCTGCCCGCCAGTTTCGGCTTTCATCCCGCCTTGTCATGGCCTCTGCCCTACGGTCAATCCCGGGATGGGCACGCAATCAATTTTGAAATGGACGAGCCGGCGCCAATCCGCCGGGTCGACGCCGAGGGTCTGTTGTTGCCGGCGGCATTCCCGACTCCGGTCACGGGACGCAAGCTGGCGCTGCGTGACGAACTGTTCCGGAATGATGCGATCATATTCGACCGCATCGCCAGCCGCAGCCTGCGTTATGGCGCCCAAACCGGGCCGCAATTGGAAGTACGGTTTCCGGACACGCCCTATCTTGGCATCTGGACCAAGCCGGGCGCGGGCTTCATCTGCATCGAGCCATGGCATGGCCATTGCGATCCGGAAGAATTTTCCGGAGACTTCCGGACCAAGCCTGGAATTTTCCTGGTGCCGCCGGGCGCAACAAAACATTGCCGGATGTCGATCGCGCTTTGCGGCCCTAGCGCAGACGCGCCGGACTGAGCCGCCAGACGCACCACAGCAAAAAGGCGGCCAACAGCACGACAATAATGCCGAGCGGACTGCCGGTAACGGCAATGCCGCCCGCCGCCGCCCAATTTATCGAGATCAGCGCCTCCGCCAAGGTAGCGATGCGTGACGAGGTATGACGACGGCGGAACTGGCTTCGCTTGGCTTGAGCCCGGAACCAGAGCTGGATGGCGGTGGAAGATGCCGCGGCCAGGAAGATGCCTGCGAACGCGATCAACGCTTGATAACGCGAAACCAACAGCAAGCCGGCGACGAAGGGACAGAAGATAAGACCGATGCATTGCATCACCGCTTCGATCTTGGCGCGCAGCAAACGGCCCGGCGCGACCGGGGCCGATCCCACCAGATCGGGCGCGTCCTCGCCGGATATGGTCAACCAAGCCAGGCCGCCGGCGAGCTGGCCCGCCGACATGATCAGCACCGGTACCAGGACTATGGCCGTGCTGCCGCGGCCGTAATTGTGCCAGAGCAAAAGCGCGGGCGGCGAAAGATACAGCAGCTGCATCAACGACTGGGAAATCAGCCAGGGATCGCGCAAAATCAACAGACGCTCCTTGCGGCGCAATACCATGGCGGGCGTTCCGACACGAAACCGGTTGCTGCCCGATTGTCGGTAGCGCGGCCGGATGGAGGTACTGGTTGCAGCCAAAACGTAACCGGCAAAGCGGGGCGCATAGCGGGCGGTGATGGCAAGAAATGCCAGCACGCTGCCGCCCAATACCCAAATCAGCGCATGCCAATTCCCCAGGGCGGCGCGGGCCGGCCACCACAATATACTGTGTTCACCCGGCACATGCGCCAAGACAAACGACGATTGCAGGAAGGAAAGCCGTGAGAAGGTTCCGCCCGAAAACATCGCGGCGGTCTGAAGCCCGATGACAAAAATGCCGCCGACAATGGCGGCGACGATCTGGGCAGCGAGCCGGGTACGCCTGGGACCGATCAACTGGAACAGCTTGATGGTCAGGGCCACGGCCAGCACGGTAGTGACCAGCGAGACCGCGATCAGAATGCCATAGGCGCCCAGCCAGCGCGGACCACCGCGGAATATCAGAATGTCGATAAAAGGGCCCATCAAAAGGATGGACATCAGGCTGGCGGAAAGCGCCATCGCGCCGATGCGGACGGCAAACACTTTCTGTGCCTGCACCGGCGCGCTCAGGATCAGCTCGAGATCGGAGCGGGTATAAAAGGTGCGGGTGACGCTTTCCATCGCCTGTGACAGCATCGCCGACCCGGACAGAAGAATGGTGGAGGTGACGGCGATCAAGGTGGGCAGATCGGGCTGAATTTCCCGGCTGACATAGGGCCGCAGCACAAGATAGGCGATGGCATGCAGCGACACGGCGAACGCCACCAGCCAGATTGCGACCCGGCGTTCGCGGCGGGGCTGTCCCGCAGTCATCATGGCGAGCATGTCACGCCAGGCGAGCCGCGCTTCGTGACGCGCGAACCAGGGCAGGGATCGCGCCGCGCTCATTCCGCCGCGCGGTCCTGTTCCACGATCGTCAGGAACATGTCTTCCAGGCTCGCTTGCCCGCGCCCGAACTGGTCGCGCAGCTCTGCCAAGGTGCCTTCCGCGACCAGCCGGCCGCCCGAGATCACCCCGATCCGGTCCGCCATCCGTTCGGCGATCTCCAGAATGTGAGTTGTCATTACCACGCTGGCGTCGGCGCGGACCTTTTCAGCCAGCACATCCTTGACCATACGCGCCGAGCCGGCATCCAAACCCGTCAGCGGCTCATCGAGAATGATGAGCTTGGGATCGTGCACCAGTGCTCCGGCCAGCGCCACTTTCTGGCGCATGCCGCGCGAGAAACCTTCGCACCGTTCCCGTGCATGGGCTTCCAGATTCAGCCAGCCAAGAAGCTCGCGTGCCCGCGCGGCGGCAACGGACGCCTCGACGCTCCACAGTCCCGCCACGAATTCGAGATATTCCAGCGGCGTCAGTTTGTCATAGATCATCGGTTCGTCGGAAAGCCAGCCGGTGATCCGTTTGGCGGCAACCGGATCGGCAATCGCATCGATCCCGAATATGCGAATCTCGCCCGCATCGGGTTTCAGCAATCCGCTCACCATCCTCAGGGTGGTGGTCTTGCCGGCGCCGTTCGGGCCGAGCAGCAAATAGAATTCCCCGGCGCGGACATTCAGCGCCAGGTCATCAACCGCCGGCCGTCCGAAACTCTTGCGGAGTCCTTTTATGGATAGCGCTGGAGTGGTCTGGTCTGGATTCATTCACGCCCGCAATCTGCCGCCGATCCGGTGCAAGACTAAAGTGGGGATGGTTTCGAAGCCCTAAAGCCCGAAAACCGTCGCCATCGCCCGGCCGTCCGCCCGGCTTAAATGCCGGCGCGGCCCGGGATCGCGATTGGGCCCGCGGCCTTTACCTGCGTCCAGACCCGCCGCCCAACCTTGTCGGCTTCGGCGATGATGGCACCCTCGTCCATCGTCAGGACCTTGCGGTCGCGCATGACAAATTGGCCGTCAACCATGACGGTTTCGATGTCGGACGGCTGGCCGTTGTGGACCCATGCCGACACAATACGCCCCGCCGGCACCAGATGGGCGCGCTGGGTATCGAGAACGATAAGATCGGCCTTCTTGCCCACCACAAGCGAGCCGAGCATTTTTTCCTGGCCCAGGACACACGCGCCGCCTTGCGTGGCGTCTTCGAGCATGTCTTCCGGCTGAGGCCGAAGGCCCGGCATCGCATCGTCGCGCTTGATCCGCTCGGTCAAAAGCGCGATCCGCATCACTTCGAACATGTCATTGGTGTTGTTGTCGGTGCCATTGGCGATGGGACAACCGGCGGCACGCAGCGCCGGAATGGGCGGAATGACCCCCCGGTTCGCCGCCATCGCCGCCTGGTGCGAAATGATGGTGCGCGAATTGCCCAATAGCGCGATGTCCGCCTCGCTGACATACCGGCAATGGGCCGCGAACAGCCTGGGGCCGAGAAAGCCTGCCTTGGCCAGAAAAGCGGGCGGCGAAAGGCCATGGTGCCGGACCATGAATTCGACCTCGGCGCGGCTCTGCGACAGATGAATGGAATATCCCAGATCGTGCTTGTCGGCGAAGGCGCGTACCGCCTGCATCAGCTCGGGCGACGATGTTTCGGCCAGCGCCGCGGTCGGAAAGACGCTGATGCGGCCATTATTCTTGCCGTGCCAGGCCGCGAACAGATCGCTGATCCGCTTCATGCCTTCGTCACGCCGCGACGCCGAGAATTTGGGCGTCTCGCTTTTGGCCAAGCCCTCGACCGACATCGGGCCCGCGACATTCTCGCTGTCGGCGATGGATTCCGCGAAGACGCAGCGCAAGCCGGATTGCGCCAGGGCGCCGGCATAGGAGCCGATGCCACTGGCGAATTCCACGATCGACGTGGTGCCGGTCTTGATCGCTTCCAGCGCGCCGACCGTGACCATCAAGGTTCGCTCATCGACCGAAAGCAGGCTTTCGGGCCGGATGGCGACATGCGCGGAATTGGGAAAGCCGAAATCCTCGTTGAAACCGCGGCCCATGGTCTCCCGCAAATGGGCATGACAGTTGATCAGGCCCGGCAGAATGGCCTTTCCGCGCCCGTCATAAATTTCGGCGTTGGGATATTTCCGCACAGTCGCATCGGTGGGACCGATTGCGGCGATCTTGCCGTCCACCACCGCCAATGCCACATCATCCTGTACCGCATCGGGATTGGCGACAGTAATATGCGCGAAGACGACAGGCCTTATCCCTTGCGCCTGGACACTGCCTTGCTGCAGCAGAATCGCCGCCGAACCGATGCCGGCGCCGGCGCCGGCAAGAAGCTGGCGCCGGTTGACATTGGCAGGCTGGGAGGTTGGGCGATCCAAGATCGACTTCGGCATGGCGGCAGCCCCGTCGTGCGAGAAATGACGGCTGATGATGCGGCAATGGGGGCGTAAGTCAATCAGCGCCGGGTGCGAATCCAATTGCCGCGTCCGGCAACGGAAACCTTGACGGATATTGTTTTAAGCATGAAATTAACCGCCATGGCGCTCCATCCGTCTTTTCACCGCGATGCCTTTGCCCGGGAAAGTCTGCCGCCGGAAGACCAGTGGCCGGTTTTTGAATTTACCCTTCCCGCGTTGCGGCTTTCCGATCCGTTCAATTGCGGTCAGCGCTTGCTCGACGATGCGTTGGCCGAGATCGCGCCGGACAAGCCGGCGATCTTTTATGACGGCGCGGTCTGGAATTACGCGGATCTGGCAGCTCAGACCAACCGGCTTTGCCACGTACTGACACAAGAACTGGGCGTGATTCCCGGCAATCGCGTTCTGTTGCGCGGCGCCAATTCACCGCTGATGTTCGCCGCCTGGCTGGCGGTGATGAAGACCGGCGCCATCGCGGTCTCGACCATGCCGATGCTGCGGGCGCATGAACTCAAGCAGATCACCGACAAGGCCGAGATCGCAGTTGCGATTTGCGCGGACGATCTGACGGGCGAACTGGAAGCCATTCTCGCAACTTCGCCGCTCCGCCGGATTGTCCGTTATGGCGGCGCCACAAAAGAGCTTGAAACCTTGATGGCGGGAATGCCGGACCAGTTCCGCGCCGTCCCGACCAGCCAGGACGATGTCTGTCTGATCGCCTTTACCTCCGGCACCACCGGCGAGCCCAAGGCGACGATGCATTTTCATCGCGACGTGCTGGCGATGTGTGAGACCTTTGCCAAGCATATGGTGCCCGCGGACAGGAACGCGATTTTTACGGGCACGCCGTCGATCGCCTTCACCTTCGGTCTGGGTGGCCTTCTGGTGTTTCCGCTGTATTTCCGCGCCGCCATCGCGTTGCCGGACGGATCGACGCCCGCGGCTTTGGCGCAAACGATTCAGCGATATCGGGCGACCCATGTCTTCACTTCACCGACAGCCTACAAGGCGATGACAACCCGGACCGGCGAATTCGACTTTTCCAGTTTGAACGTCTGCGTATCGGCGGGTGAGGCCCTCGCCAAGGCAATCTCCGATGGTTGGTTTGCCGCCACGGGCTTGCGACTGATCGATGGAATTGGCGGCACCGAGATGATCCACATCTTCATTTCCGCGACGGCGGCGCAGATACGTCCCGGCGCCACCGGCAAGCCCGTGCCCGGTTATACCGCGCAATTGTTCGATCCGGATTTTCGTCCCATGGACGGTGCGGCAACCGGCAGGCTGGGCGTTCGCGGGCCCACCGGTTGCCGCTATCTCAGCGATCCGCGCCAGCGCGATTATGTGGTCAATGGCTGGAACATGACCGGCGACATTTATCGCCGCGATGAGGATGGCTATTACTGGTTCGTCGCCCGCGCTGACGACATGATCGTCTCCAGCGGTTACAATATCGCCGGGCCCGAGATCGAAGCGGTGCTGACGCAACATCCCGATGTCGAGGAATGCGCCGTGATCGGATGGCCCGATCCGGAGCGGGGTCAGATCGTCAAGGCGGTGGTGGTACCGAGGCCGGGTGTCGTGGCCGGCCCCGAATTCATCAAAATCCTGCAGGATTACGTCAAGCAGGTTCTGGCGCCTTACAAATATCCCCGGGCGATCGAATTCCGCGCGGCATTGCCAAAAACCACCACCGGCAAACTGCTGCGCAGCGCGCTTCGCGCGAAATAGAAATATCCGCGGATTTTATTTGCCCGCGGCTTTGCCGCCGAGAGGCCGCGCGCGCTGGCGCAAATCCGCCAGATCCTGGCGTTCGCGGCGGGCAAGCGAAAGCTGCGCCCGATAGCCCAATTCATATTGCGGCGCGGTTGGTATCTCGAGGCCATACCAGGCGGCAGCGCGGACGGTCAGCGAGGGATCGACCAAATGTCCCCGGCCGATCGCCACCAGATCGGCGCGCCCCGCCGCCAGAATGGTGTTGATCTGGTCGGCCGATGACACCGCGCCCACTGCCATGGTGGCGATATTGGCTTCGTTGCGGATCTTGTCGGAAAACGGCGTCTGGAACATGCGGCCATACACAGGCTCGGCATCATGCACGGTCTGGCCGGTCGAGACATCGAGCAGATCGCAGCCCGCCTGCGAAAACATTCGCGCAATCTCCACGGATTCCTCGCCGGTAATCCCGCCTTCCTTCCAGTCGGTTGCCGAAATGCGAACCGACATCGGTTTGGCGGCGGGCCAAGCGGCACGGATGGCGCGAAATATCTCTAGCGGATAGCGCAGCCGGTTTTCCAGGCTGCCGCCATATTCGTCGGCGCGATGATTGGTGAGAGGCGAAATGAAGGAGGCCAGCAGATAGCCGTGACCGCAATGCAGTTCCAGCATGTCGAAGCCGGCACGTTCGGCGCGAAGGGCTGCGCGCACGAAATCGTCGCGCACGTGATCCATGTCGGCCCTGGTCATCGACCGGGGGACCTGACTATGCGGATAATAAGGTATCGCGGATGCCGCAATCAGTGGCCAGGCGCCCTCATCTAGCGGCTCGTCCATGCCGTCCCAGATCAGCTTGGTCGCGCCCTTGCGCCCGGCATGACCGAGCTGCATGCAAATTTTGGCTTGCGTATGGCCATGGACGAATTCGGTCACCCGTTTCCAGGCGGCTTCCTGCCGGTCGGAATAAATTCCGGCACAGCCATGGGTGATGCGCGCTTGCGGCGAAACGGTCGTCATCTCGGTGAAGATGAGCCCGGCGCCGCCCAGCGCCCGTGCCCCCAGATGCACCAGATGCCAGTCATCAGTCAGGCCTTCATCGGCCGAATACATGCACATGGGCGACAGCACCACGCGATTGGCCAATTCCATGCCGCGCAGGCGGAAAGGCTGGAACATGGGCGGCACGTCCTCGCCGCGGATCGGCAGTCCATGCGCCTTCTGTTCTTGCGCGAAATTGCGCGTCACCGCCCGCGTGAATTCCGGTGCGCGCATCGCCAAATTGTCATAGGTGATGGATTTGGACCGGGTCATCAGGCCGAAGGCGAATTTGATCGGATCATAGTTCCAGAATCGGGCGAGATGCTCGAACCAGACCAGCGAGACATTCGCGGCATGCTGGGTTTTCTCCACATCCTCGCGGCGGTCGCGCTCGAACCCCGCAAGCGCCGCCTTCATGTCGTCGCCATGCGCCTGCACCGCCTCGAACAGCGCGATCGCGTCTTCCATGGCGAGCTTGGTGCCCGCCCCGATCGAGAAATGCGCCGTCGCCTTGGCATCGCCGATCAGGACGATATTGTCCTTCACCCAGCGCTCGTTGCGGATCATCGGGAAGTTGCGCCACAGCGACCGGTTGGTGATCAGGGGATGGCCCGCCAGTTCCTCGGCGAATATGCCTTCCAGGAAGCGCGCCGATTCCGCCTCGCTCATCGCCGCCAGCCCCGCTTTGTCCCAGGTGGCCGGATCGGTCTCGATCACCCAGGTCGAATGGCCCACTTCATATTGGTAGCAATGGGCGATGAAGACACCGAAGGCGGTCTCGCGGAAAAAGAAGGTGAAGGCGTCCAGCGGACGCGTCGAACCCAACCAGACAAATTTGTTGGGGCGCAGATCCACACTGGGTTCGAAATGATCCTCATACAGCGCCCGCACGCGGCTATTGATGCCATCCGCGCCGACGATCAGGTCGCTGTCGGCAAAGCCGGCCAGGTCGGTGAATTCGTGCTGGAAATGAAGCGCGACCCCGAGCTCCGCCGCGCGGTCCTGTAACAGGCCCAGTAGTGTTTGGCGCGAGCAGCCGCAAAAACCGTTGCCGCCCACTCTTATGGTTTCGTTCTTGAAATGAATTTCGATGTCGTCCCAATAGGCAAAATTATCCAGAATTGCCGCATGGCTGACGGAATCATAGCGCCGGAAAATATCGAGGGTCTGGTCGGAGAAAACCACGCCGAAGCCGAATGTGTCGTCGGCCCGGTTGCGCTCATATAGAGCGATCTCGCACTCCGGCCGCGCCTTCTTCAACAGGATCGAGAAGTAGAGGCCGGCCGGCCCACCGCCAAGAATCGAAACCTTCATTTTGCTGTCAGACCCGTTGCCGCTCCGAGCGCCGGAGGCTGTCACGCGCATTCCGATATATATTTTAATCTTGAAATATCTCCCTGCCCGAGTCAAGTTGAGGTGCAATTGTCGCGGTGAGAAAAATGTCGGAGGTCGCGGGCCTTGGCGCCTTGGTGACGGGCGGCGGACGGGGTATCGGCGCCGCGATTGCGACTGCGCTGACACGGTCCGGCGCCGAGGTTACGATTCTGGGGCGTAACCAAGCTGCCTTGGCGGCGCGCGTCAAGGCCGGAGATGCAGCGCGCTATGTCGTGGCCGATGTCACCGATGAGATTGGCTTTGCAGCCATCGTGACCAAGCTCGCGGCGGACGGAACCATCGATATCCTGGTCAACAATGCCGGCGCCGCCATCTCCGCTCCATTCCTGAAGACCGGCAGTTCCGACTTTCACCGGATGCTAAACGTGAATCTGATGGGCCCGATGATCGCGACGCAGGCAATCCTGCCGGGAATGATCGCGCGAAAATTCGGCCGCATCGTCAATATCGCCTCGACCGCCGCCTTGAAGGGCTATCCCTATGTCAGCGCCTATGTCGCGTCCAAGCATGCGCTCCTCGGCCTCACCCGTTCGCTGGCCGTGGAACTCGCCAAGTCCGGCGTCACCGTCAATGCGGTCTGCCCCGGCTTTACGGATACCGACATGGTTGGCACGAGCGTGGAAACCGTCGTCGCCAAGACCGGCCGGACAGCCGAAGCGGTTCGCGCGGAATTCACCAAGTCCAATCCGATGGGTCGCCTGATCGCTCCCGAAGAAGTCGCGGATGCGGTATGCTTTCTTGCCCGGCGCGATTCCGGAGCCATTACCGGCACGGCAATCGCGGTCGCGGGGGGAGAGATATGAATCCAAGACTGGCGCATCTGGATTCCGAAACCAAGGTCCTGGAATCGCCCCATGCCCACAAGGACGAATTGCGCCTATGGCTGCGCCTTCTGACCTGCACCAATCTGATCGAGGCGGGAATCCGCAAACGCCTGGCAGAACGCTTCGACACGACCTTGCCGCGCTTCGACCTGTTGGCGCAATTGGAGCGCGCGCCGCAGGGCATGACTCTGGGCGATCTGTCGCGGCGGATGATGGTGACCAACGGCAATGTCACGGGGCTGGTGGAACGGCTGGTGCAGTCCGGTCATCTCAAGCGTTTTTCGCTGCCGAAGGATCGGCGGGTGCAGATCGTCAAACTGACTCCCAAAGGCCATGCGCATTTCAACCGCATCGCCAGCGCCCACGAGGAATGGATCGCCGAATTCTTTGGCGAACTTTCACCCAAGGATATCGGTGAGTTGATCCAGTCGCTGGGCAAGCTCAAGGGTTCGGTGAAATCCGGCAATGGGACGGCCACGCCATGACCGGATCGGCGGCTTTGTTGAAGGAATGGAACCCCCGGCATTTCAAGCTTGGGGTCGAAGGCGGGGTGGCGCATGTCACCTTGGCCCGGCCGGAGAAAAAGAATCCGCTGACATTTGAAAGCTATGCCGAACTGGTCCAATTGTTTCGCCTGGCCGCCGGAGATACCGGCGTCAAGGCATTCGTGCTGGGCGGCGAAGGCGGCAATTTCTGTTCCGGCGGCGACGTCTTCGAGATCATCGGACCGCTTCTGGAAAAGGATGCCAAGGGCCTACTCGCCTTTACCCAGATGACCGGCGATCTGGTCAAGGCCATGCGGGCCTGCCCCCAGCCCATCATCGCGGCGGTGGACGGCATTTGCGCGGGCGCGGGCGCAATCTTGGCCATGGCATCCGACCTGCGCATCGGCACGCCCGGTGCCAAGGTCGCGTTCCTGTTCAATCGGGTGGGTTTGGCCGGATGCGATATGGGGGCCTGCGCCATGCTGCCCCGGATTATCGGTTTGGGCCGCGCCTCGGAGCTTCTGTTTCTGGGCCGCAGCATGAGCGGCGAGGAAGGCTTGGGTTGGGGATTCTTCAACCGTCTCGCCGCGCCCGAGGCATTGCAGGAGATGGCATCGGTGCTGGCACGCGAAATCGCCGCCGGCCCCAGCTTTGCCCATGGCATGACCAAGAAGATGCTGACCATGGAATGGGCGATGGCGCTGGATGCGGCAATCGACGCCGAAGCCGTGGCGCAAGCGCTTTGCATGCAGACCGAGGATTTCGCCCGCGCCTATCGCGCCTTCGCGGCGCGCGAAAAACCTGTGTTCCAAGGAAACTGATCCGCATGGACCCCGCCACGCCGCCATTGCCCAAAGGCCGCGAACGCCCTATCCCGCTGCATCCCCGCTATCTGCCGGAGGATGCCTGGTCCACCTACCGGACGGTGCGCTTCTCGGATTGCGATCCCGCCAGCATCGTCTACACGCCGCGCTTTATCGACATGGCCAATGGCGTGATCGAGGACTTCTTCCTGGACCGGCTGCGCATCGACTATCACGCGTTGATTCGGACCGATCGGATCGGCCTTGGCTATAAGAGCGTCGATACCGATTTCTTCAAGCCGGCCCTGATGGGCGACCGCCTGAATTTCACGCTGCTGATTGAGCATATCGGACGCACCTCCGTCATCTTCTCGATCCATTGCGTCCGGGAGATTGAGGAAATCATGCGTTGCCGGCTGGTGATGGTGACGACGTCGCTGAACACCAACAGCGCAATCAATATTCCCGCGGATCTGAAGGACGCGCTGGTCGCCTATCGGGATGGCTGCCGATGAGCCCGCACAAAATTCTGCTGCCACAGGGTTGGCCGCGGCCGAAAGGTTATGTCAACGGCTTGGTTGCCAGGGGCACGCAGATATTTCTTAGCGGACAGATCGGCTGGGATGAAAAAGGAATTTTCCCAGCCGATTTTGCCGGGCAGGTCCGCCAGGCCTTGCAAAATATTGTTCGCCTGCTGGAAGAGGCGGGCGCCACGCCGCAAAGTGTGGTGCGACTGGCTTGGTTCGTGACGGACCTGGCCGCCTATACCGGCAATCTGAAGGAAATCGGCAAAATCTATCGCGATGTCTTCGGCGACCATTATCCCACCATGACATTGGTGCAGGTGGTGAGCCTGGTGGAGCCCCAAGCGATGTTGGAGATCGAAACCACCGCCGTCATTCCCGGCTAGCGTCATCCCCGGCTAGATCAGGCTTTCCATCATTCCGACTTCAGCAGGCTGCGTGCGATCACGATCTTCTGGACTTCCGAAGCACCTTCATAGATGCGCATGGCGCGGATCTCGCGATAGAGACTCTCGACCACAGCGCCAGAACGCACCCCGGCAGCACCCCAGATCTGCACGGCGTCGTCGATGATCTCTTGCGCCGCTTCGGTGGCATAAAGCTTGGCCATCGCCGCTTCCCGGGTTATGCGCTGCTGGCCGCCGCGATCGCGGGCCCAGGCGGCGCGATAGACCAGCAACGCCGCCGCATCCACTTTCAGCGCCATCTCGGCCAGCTTGACCTGGGTCAGCTGAAGATCGGCAAGCCGGGCTCCGAACATGGGCCGCCCGATCGCACGCGACAGGGATTCATCCAGCGCCCGGCGGGCAAGGCCCAAGGCCGCCGCGCCCACGCTGGGGCGAAACACGTCCAGGGTCCCAAGCGCCACCCGCATGCCGGCGCCGCGCCCGCCGATCACCGCGTCTTCGGGCACGAAACAATCGTCGAATTGCAATGTCGCCATCGGATGCGGCGCGATGATCTCGATACGCTCCACCAGCTTGAGACCCGGCGCATCGGCCGCGACCGCGAAGGCAGTGTATTTTTCTCCGTCCCTGGCGAACATCACATATTGGTCGGCAATCCCGCCATTGGAGATCCAGGTCTTGATGCCGCTAAGGCGAAACCCGCCCGGCGCTTCGCGCGCGCGCGTACCCATCGCCGCGACATCGGATCCCGCATCCGGTTCGGACAATGCAAAGCCGGTCAAATGACGCCCGCTACGCGCACCCGGCAACCACCGGGCCCGCTGCTGCGGCGTGCCGAACAGGGTGATCGACGCGGTTCCAAGCCCTTGCATGGCGAAGGCAAAATCGGCCAATGCCGCATGCCGCGCCAATATCTCGCGCGCCAGGCAGATGGACCGCAGATCGAAACCGGCACCTTCACCCGGCACGGCCAGGTCGAGCCAGCCCGCTTCGCCCAGCGCCGCCACCACCTTGCGGCAGGACGCGTCCGGATCGCGATGATCGCCCAGCAGCGCCGGCAGCTTCGCCGCCGCCCAATCCTGCAGCTGCGCCGCAAGCTCGCGGTGACGATCCTCGAACCATGGCCAGGCGAGATAGCTTTTATCGCTCAATGCGGACTCTCCATCCGGAACGAAAATCCGCTCCGTCAGCATCGCGCACAATTCGATTGCGGTAGCGCAACACATATACTTTATGTATCAAATATTGAGGCCTTCACCCCGTGACCTGTCAAGCCTATGCCACGCCAAATTGATGAGAATTCGCTGTCCGACGCGGAGCGCTATGCCGCCGCTGCCGTCCAGCAGGCATCCCGGATTCCGGATCTGGCGGACGACACGCCGATCCTGCCGATCCATAAGGTCGGCATTGTCGGCGCCGGCACGATGGGCGGCGGCATCGCGATGAATTTCGCCAACGCCGGCATCCCCGTCACCGTAGTGGAGCGGCAGGCCGAGGCGCTGGCGCGCGGCCTTGGCGTCGTCAAAAAAAATTACGATGCCAGCGCCAGCCGGGGGCGCTTCTCTCCGGAGGAAGCGGCGCGCCGTTTCGCTCTGCTCACCGGTTCGCTCGCGCTGGAGGATCTGGCCGACTGCGACCTGATCATCGAGGCGGTATTCGAACGCATGGATGTCAAGACGGACCTGTTCGCCAAGCTCGACAAGATCGCCAGGCCGGGCGCGATCCTGGCCTCCAACACTTCCTATCTCGACATCAACCAGATCGCTGCCGCCACCGCCCGGCCCGATCATGTGCTGGGGCTGCATTTCTTCTCGCCCGCCCATGTGATGAAGCTTCTGGAAGTGGTGCGCGGCGACAAGACCGCCCAACCGGTCATCGCCACGGCGATGAATCTGGCGCGCAAAATCGGCAAGGTCGCGGTCCTGGTCGGTGTCGGCCCCGGCTTTGTCGGTAACCGCCTTTTGGCACAACGCACCCGTGAAGTGCAGAAGATGGTGATGGAAGGCGCATTACCCTGGGACATCGACCGGGTGGTAACGGAATTCGGTCTGCCGATGGGGCCGTTCCGGATGAGCGATCTGGCGGGCCTGAATCTCGGCTGGGTGCGCGCCGAATCCAAAGGCGAGACCCTGCGCGACCGGCTGAATGAGATCGGCCGCCACGGACAAAAGGTGGGCGCCGGCTACTATGATTACGATGAAAACCGCAAAGCGACGCCTTCGCCTGTCACGGAAAATATCGTTGCCGAGTTGATGGCGCAGAAGGGCATCGCGCCGCGCCGGATTTCCGACCAGGAGATTCTGGAGCGCACGCTCTATTCCATGATCAACGAAGCCGCGAATATTCTGGACGAAGGCAAAGCCCTGCGCGCCTCCGACATCGATGTGGTGTGGCTGAACGGCTATGGCTGGCCAGCCAAACGCGGCGGACCGACATATTACGCCGACCGGATTGGCTTGGCGACGGTACTGGCTGGCGTCCGGAAATATGGCTGGACGCCAGCGCCGCTGCTGGAACGGTTGGTCGCCGAAGGCAAGGTGTTTGCGGATCTCTCCGCCTAGCGGTCAGTGATAGTTCGGGTCGCGATAAACTTCCTCGCCGCCGACATAGGTGGCCAAGGCCTTCATGTTCGGAATCTTTTCCGCCGGCACGGTGAGAAAATTATCCGTCAGCACCGCAAAATCCGCCAACTTTCCCGGCTCGATCGAGCCGCGATGATCTTCCTCGCCGATCAGCTTGGCGTAATTGATCGTATCCAGCCTGAGGAGCAGCGTTCGCGAAATGATCTTCTGGTCGGCGCCATACACGCCATCGGAAATCGTGTCGCGGCTGGCGAAGTGATAAAACTCCCAGAAGGGATTGAAAGGAATCACCGGCGAATCCGTGCCGCCTGCCACCAGCAGTCCCGCATCCAGATAGGTCTTCACCGGCGTCACTTCGCTGGCCAGGTCCCAGCCCCAATATTTCTTCAGCGCGGGCGCGGCGAGATAAAGATGGTCCTGGGCCGAGACCATCAATTTCAAATCCTGCATCCGCTTGACCAGATCGGGCCGGGCGACGAAGGCATGCTCGATCGCCCAGCGCTTGCCGATCAGCGGTTTGTCCTTATTGGCCAATTCATAGGCGGTGAGCACCTGGTCCACTGCCGCGTCGCCGACCGCATGGGTGGTGGCGCGCCAGCCCTGGCGGTTGATTTCCTGCACCACGGAATTATATGCCGCCGGCGGCGACACGGTGAGGCCGGTATAGGTGCCGCCCTTTCCGTAGGGCTCCAGATAAGGCCGCGAAATATGGCCGCCCTCGAACCCGCCATCCACGATCAACTTGATGCCGCCGATGCGCACAAAATCGTCGCCCTCATCCTGCTTGACGCCCCAACGCGCGATGGCCTGATCCACTTGTTGCGGCGTGTGGAATTCGAAGCCGGGCATATAGACGGTGTAGCGCAAGGTCAGTGTGTGGTTGGCCTCCGCCTGTTTCCACAACCGCAGCGCTTGCAACATGTCGCCTTTGTAGGAACCCGCGATCCGCAATGCCGTGATGCCGTAGGGATTGACCGCTTTCTGGGTGGTGACGATATCTTGCATGGTCAGCGGTTTTTCGGGCGGCAGCGGCACCAATGCCTTGGCATTGTCGAAGATCTCACCGGTCAACTCGCCATCCGGGCCACGGCTGATCTGACCACCTGCCGGCACCGGCGTATCCTTGCTGATGTTGTATTTGCGGAAAGCAACATCGCTGAGAATGTAGGAATGGCCGCCCCGCACCAGCACAACCGGGTTGTTGGGCGCGGCCTGATCCAGCTCCCTGGCTGTCGGCAGGCGCTGCTCCTTCAGCTGCGCCTCGTGCCAATCGGAATTGGAGACCAGCAGCGTGCCGGGCGCCGTTTTTGCCGCCGCATTGGCCACCGTGGTGAGAAGCTCGGCCAGGGTGCGGACATGGGACAGATCGATGCCGCTACCGCCCCCCTCATTGTGGAAATGGTCATCGGTCAGGCCGGGACTGACGAAATGCCCCTTGAGGTCAACGACCTTGGTGCCTTGGCCGATGAATTTGCGGATTTGGGCGTTGCTGCCCGCCGCGATGAAATGATCGCCGGAAACCGCAATCCCCTGTACGACATCGTCCTTGGCGTCGGCGGTGAATATCTTGCCGTTGACATAAACCGCATCCGCCCGCTGGGGAGCCGCTCCGGCGGCCAACGGAAAGGCGGCGAGAACAAGGGCCGAGACGCAGGCCGACCGGACGGCATTTGTGCGGATCACGGCACCCTCCCCGAATTGTTTTAGGGTTAAAGCTCGTGGGATTGCGCACCGGTGTCAAGGCAGCCCGGCCGCGCGGCCGCGACTTCCGCCAGCCGCCCCGCCGAATTTTGTCTCCACCTGGGCCAAGAAGGCGTCTAAGCTGAAACCTCCAAACGCGCCGGGAGACCTCCAATGAAGGCCATTTTTGTCCAGATCAAATGCGAACTGACCAAGGCGTTCGATGTCGCCGCCTATCTGGTCGACAATTTCCCGGAAACCGCGGAGGTCTATTCCACTTCAGGGACCTATGATCTTCTGGCGAAATTCGAACTGGGCGATGAACGAAGCTATGGCGAGTTCGTGACCAAGAAGCTCCAGCTCGTCCCCGGAATCCGCGACACCTATTCCATCGTCGCCTTCAAATTTCGCTGGAATCCCGAACCGCGTCCCGAATTCGAACCCCGGGCGGAAGACATGACCCGCCGCCCCAAGTCTTCCTAGTTTGCGATCGGTCCGCTGATCCGGCCTGTCGCATATTCCGCAAAGAGCAATCCCATGACGGCAACCATGCGGGCGCGAAAGCGATTCGGATGCCTGGAAAGTCGATGTGCGCCGCCGGACGCAGAATATAAATTACGGCCGCGATTGTCCCCTGGCGCAAGGCGTCGCATTCGACATCTCTTAATCTTGCGATGATCAAGTAACCGGCGCGCGCGCCTTGAATTCCGCGGTGTCCCATTGGCGCGTCACCAGCACATCGCGCAAGGCATCGGCGGCCCGCCATATATCCGCGAAACTCAGATACAGCGGAGCGATGCCAAACCGGAGAATATCCGGAGCCCGAAAATCGCCAATGACGCCGCGGGCAATAAGCGCTCGGATGATCGGGTAGCCTTCGGGATGGCGCAACGAGACATGGCTTCCCCGTTCCTGCGGATCGCGGGGGGTCACCACTTCAAGGCCGTAACCCTGGCAGGTTTTGTCGATGCGTTCGATAAAAAGCGAGCAAAGCTCCTGCGATTTTTGGAACAGCAATTTGCGCGGCGCTTCCGCCAAAAGCGCCACCCCGATTTCCAGGCCCGCCAGCGCCAGGACCGGCGGCGTACCGCTCAGGAACCGGTTGATGTCGGTCGCCGGCTGGAAATTTCCGGCAAACTCAAAAGGCGCGGCATGTCCGAACCAGCCGGTGATCGGCGATTTCAGCTCGCCTTGCAGCCGCTTGGCGACGTAAACGAACGCGGGGGCGCCGGGGCCGCCATTGAGATACTTGTAGCCGCATCCCACCGCCATATCGGCATCCACCGCGCCGAGATCGACGTCAACCGCGCCGGTGCTGTGGCTGAGGTCCCAGATGATCAAGGCGCCGCATTCATGGGCGCGTTTTGTGATGCGCGCCATGTCGTATTTTTGCCCGGTCTTGTAATGAACATGGGTCAGGAGGATGACAGCAACATCCTTGTCTATCGCCTCCAGCACCTTGCCGGGGTCGACCGCGCGAACCGTCTGCTGCGGCAGCAATGCCGCAATTCCCTGCGCAACATAGAGATCGGTCGGAAAATTGTCCGTCTCCGACAAAATGATCTTGCGGCCCGGCCGGGCGGCAATCGCCGCCATCAGAAGCTTGAATATGTTGACCGATGTCGAATCGGCGACCACCACCTCACCCGCGCGGGCGCCGACCAGAGTGGCGATCTTGTCGCCCACGCGCCGGGATGCGCCGATCCAATCATGGCTGTTCCAACTGCGGATCAGGCCCACGCCCCACTCCTGTCGCACCAGCTCATCCAGGCGCGGCGCAGTTGCCGTCGGCAGCGCCCCCAGGGAATTGCCGTCCAGATAGACAATGCCAGGCGGCAGCGAGAATCGTTGGCGAAACATTCGTATGGGATCTGCCTCATCCCGCGCCTGGATGAAGCTGGGTACTTCCGCTGTCATGATGCAGGTCCACCGCGTCTTACACCAAACATGAGATAGGCGCGCCACAGCCTGCCGCCTGAATTTACAGCGTCGAATTCCGGTGAAATTTCTACGGCCGGATCGACCGACTGGGCAACACTTTTGATCGACACGAATACGACCCCAATGAATTCGCCTGCAGGCGGTCCGATTGGCCGCTTGCCCAGCCTAGTCTTTTGGAAGGACGGTGGGAACTACTCCAGCTCTCGCAAGACCGCGCGAACCGGTGAAGCGTCCAGACCTGTCAGGGGCAGCGGCAATGCAATCAGCTCATAATCGCCAGGCGGGACGTGATCCAGCACCAACCCTTCCAGGATTCTCATGTCGCGTGGCACCGAGAGATGGGCATCCATGGTCTTGGAGGTTTCCGGGTCAATCGAGGGCGAATCGATGCCGACAAGGACAACACCGTGGGCGCCAAGCGCCCGAATGGCCGGAGCACTCATCGCGGTGAAACTCGCAGGCCAGCTATTCATCGGAAACCGATTAAAGGTGCGAAACAGCATTCGCGTGACGCCAGGGCTCCAATGGGTTTCCACCAGATCGGCGCCGACAACGTCACCGGCGCCGCGCGCATCCACCAATCGGCACGGTCCCAGATAAGGCTCAAGCGCCACCGCATCGATCGGGGAACCGGCGGGATCGTAATGCAACGGCGCGTCGGCATGGGCACCCGAATGGGTGGAAAGCGCGATCGAGGCGACATTCACCGGACTGCCTTCGCCATAAGACCAGTGCTGCCGGATCGCAAATTTGGAATCGCCAGGCCAGACTGGCAGAGCCGGACGCAAGGGCTGGGAAATATCCCAGAGTCTTCTGGTTGAGCGCATCTCACTTTCTATACGAGTCCGCGGCCCCAGGCGCCATAGCCGGCCGGGCCGCTCCAGCAATCTGATTTTCTCAATGTACACAATATGTTAGCTTAGAACCGGTTCAGAATGGATTGGCGCGGTGACGACTGCCGAATTGCCCATTTGATGGTTCGCACCGCTTCAATTCGCCGATCAAGCCACTACCCTCCTGGCGGAGCCGCACGCGAATGACGGAGAAATTCATGCCCAGGCCGAAGCCTCGAAATCAGAAGGCGCCAAATCAAAGGACATATGTGTACACGACGATGCGCTCGCCGGTCGGCGATCTCACATTGGTTGGCAGCGACGGGGGCCTGGCCGCGATCCTTTGGGAAAATGACGATCCCAAACGCGTGCGCTTGAACATTGTCGGCGAAGACAGGAAACATCCCATCCTGATGGAAACGCAACGCCAGCTGGCCGAATATTTTGCCCGCAAGCGCAAGACATTCAACGTCAAGCTGGATTTCGTAGGCACGGAATTTCAGAACAAAGTATGGCGGGCCCTGCTCGCCATTCCGTTCGGCGAGACCCGCAGCTATGGCGAGATCGCCCGGCAGTTGGGAAACCCCAAGGCAATGCGCGCGGTGGGCGCGGCGAATGGCAAGAATCCGATCTCCATCATCGCGCCTTGCCACCGCGTGATCGGGTCGACCGGGAAATTGACGGGCTTTGCCGGCGGCCTGAAAACCAAGGCCCATCTGCTGGCGCTTGAAGGCGGTAAAGGGAATATCGGCGCTTAGCTTGGATTCAAGCGGGCTCGCCATCCGGCTGGCGCCTGGGATGGGCATCGGCGAAAGCCGGCAACGTCAACGCCCTCGCCGCTATGGCGTCAAGTTTTGGAAATTGGGAAAGGCCGACGCCAAAACGCTCGGCGTTATAAATCTGGGGTACCAGATAGCAATCGGCCAAAGTCGGCTGATCGCAGTAGCAAAACAGGCTGCCATGCTGCCCGGCAAGGATTTCCAGCGCCTGGAATCCTTCATGGATCCAACGGCCCGCCCAGGCATTCGTTTGCTCTTGTGTCAGCTGAAATTCATTCTGCAAGACGCGCAGAACGCGCAGATTGTTCAGGGGATGGATATCGCAACCGATCAGCGCCGCCATGGCGCGGACAATGGCGCGCCCATGGAGATCTTTCGGCAATAAAGGCGGCGCCGGCCAGCGCTCTTCGATCCATTCCAGGATGGCAGGCGATTGGGTGAGCACGCCATCTTGCGTCTCCAACGCCGGCACCAAGCCTTGCGGCGCGATGTTGCGGTAAGCGGGCGCAGCCTGTTCATTCCGCCTGAGGTCATGCGTGACCTGATCATACGAAATGCCCTTGAGATTCAGCGCAATACGGACGCGATAGGAGGCCGAGGAACGCCAGTAGCCGTGCAGACGGAGAGAATTTGTCATGGCGCAGGCCGGATCACGCCGCGGCACGGGCCAAAGCCGATGCTCGCATAGCCATCGGCATGGGCGCGGCCATGGAAAAGAACTTCGTCGCCATCTTCCAGAAAGGTTCGGGTTTCACCGTTCGGTAGCTTGACCGGCACGCGCCCGCCTTGCGTGACCTCGAGCAGGCTGCCGCATTGCCCATCCTGGGAACCGGAAATCGTGCCGGTTCCCAGCAGGTCCCCCGGATTCATGTTGCAGCCGTTGGAGGCATGGTGTGTGACCAGTTGCGCCGGCGTCCAATATAGATCATGCGCCTGGGAACGGCTGAGCCGGAACGCCTGCTCATGACTTGCACGCATGCGCCCGGTCAGAAGGCTGACCTCGAAATCGATCGCCAATGCTCCAGCTGCTTGATCGCCCGGATCCCAAAGATAGGCGAGCGGCTGGGGATCGCCGGCCGGCCTCGCGGATTGGGCAATGCGGAATGGAGCCATCGCCTCGGCGGTGACAATCCAGGGCGATATGGTGGTGGCAAAATTCTTTGCCAGGAATGGGCCCAATGGCTGATATTCCCAGGCCTGAATGTCCCGCGCCGACCAGTCATTGAGAAGGCAAAAACCGGCGATGTGAGACGGGGCCTCGGCGATCGGGATGGTCTCGCCCAACTCATTGCCGGCGCCGATCCAGATGCCCAACTCCAATTCATAATCGAGCCGCGTCGAAGGGCCGAACGAAGGCGCCTCGCCTTCCCCCTTGCGCTGGCCATTGGGCCGCCGGACGGCGTGCCCCGATACTCGCACCGATGAGGCGCGGCCATGATAGCCGATGGGCACATGCTTGTAGTTGGGAAGAAGCGGATTGTCCGGGCGAAACAGACGCCCGACATTTTCGGCGTGATGGATACCGGCATAGAAATCCGTATAGTCGCCGATGGCCGCGGGCATCTGCAGTGCGACATCATTTATCCGGCGCAGCAGCGGTTCGACTTTCGGCTGATAACCGACGTCTGACAGAAGCGTGAAAAGACGGCGCCTAAGATTGCGCCGCTCGCCGAACGCCAAAAGTCCGTTGAGAGTTGGCGCGGAAAAAAGACCGGCGGGAAATTCGGCAAGCAGTCCTTCACGGGAGGCCGCCGAAAGATCCAGCACAAAATCGCCGATGGCGACGCCGGGACGGGCCGGCCCATCGGGGCCGCTGAATATGCCAAAGGGCAGATTCTGGATCGGAAAGTCGCAATGCCCATTCGCGGATTCGAGCCAACTGGCACGTCCGCGATCATGGGTTTCGTCGATTGCACTCATGGAGCGTTCAAATTCGCCGGGGTGAAACCCGCCCAGCAGGCGTCGTAATCGCTCTGCAAGAGCGGCGTCTCCATCGCAAAACGGGTCGGGCGGATCACCATGCGGCTTTCGAACATGAAGGCCATGGTATTGTCGATTTTGTGGGGCTTGAGATCGGCCGCAACCGCCTTCTCATAGCTGATCTTGTCGGGGCCATGCGCGGCCATCTGGTTGTGCAGGGATGAGCAGCCCGCGGAAAAACTATCCTTGGCGTCATAACTGCCTCGGATCAGGCCCATGAACTCGCTCATGATGTTGCGATGAAACCAGGGAGGCCGGAAACTATGCTCGGCCACCATCCAGCGGGGCGGGAAGATCACGAAATCGATATTGGCCGTGCCGGCGGTATCGCTCGGCGATGTCAGCACCGTGAAGATCGACGGATCGGGATGGTCGAAGCTGACCGTATTGATGGTATTGAACCGTCGAAGATCATACCGGTAGGGCGCCAGGTTGCCCTGCCAGGCGACGACATCGAATGGGCTGTGGGACAGTGTGGTGGTCCAAAGCCGCCCCTGGAATTTCTGGACCAGCTCGCAAGGTTCTTCGATATCCTCGAATGCCGCCTTTGGCGTTTCGAAATCGCGCCGGTTGGCCAGGCCGTTCGAACCAATCGGGCCCAGCTCGGGCAGGCGCAGCATCGCGCCATAATTTTCGCAAACATAACCGCGCGCCTGGCCGTCGGGCAGTTCGACGCGAAATCCCACGCCGCGCGGGATAATGCCGACCTGCTCCGGTTCGACGGTGAAGCGCCCCATCTCCGTCACCAGCAAAAGTGATCCCTGCTGGGGGACAATCAGCAATTCGCCATCGGCGTTGGTAAAGGCGCGGCGCTCCATCGAGCGGTTGGCGGCGTACAGATGGATGCCCATTCCGAAACCTGCCGCGACGTCGCCATTGCCGCCCCAAGTGATCAGGCCGTCGACGAAATCCGTCGGCGCGCCCGGCATGGGCAACGGATTCCAGCGCAGGCGATTGGGGCTGGGCGGCACTTCGGAAAAAGGCCCGGAGCGCAGCAATCCGATTTTCGGATCGAGCCGGTAGGGGGGGTGCGCCGCAGCTGGCCTCAGGCGATAGAGCCAACTGTGACGATTGTCGGCGCGCGGCGCCGTGAAGGGCGAACCGGACAATTGCTCGGCATAAAGGCCGAACGGCACCTTCTGCGGTGAATTCTGGTGGGCAGGCAATGCGCCGGCGAGCGCCTCGGTTTCAAAGCTGTTGCCAAAGCCCGTCATCATCGTGGCTGTCATCGAAAGTGGCGCTCCGCCCGTTCGCTCTTATCACACATGATGCCGTTTGGCACATGCGGGCGCCTATGCATGGGCAGAGATGACACCCCGCCGGATCTGGTCGAGTTCGATGGATTCGAACAGGGCCTGGAAATTGCCGTTGCCGAAGCCCTCATTGCCCTTGCGTTGGATGATCTCGAAGAAGATCGGGCCGAACAGATTCTCCGTGAAAATCTGCAGCAAAATGCCCTCTTCCACGCTGCCATCGATCAGGATGCGATTGCGCTTGAGGCGCGCGACATCCTCGCCATGCCCAGGAACGCGCTTGTCCACCAGTTCGTAATAGGTCTCGATCGTGTCCTGCAGCTTGACGCCGCGCCGGCGCAGCGCCTCGACCGTGGCATAGATGTCGCCAGTGGTGAAGGCCAGATGCTGGATGCCTTCGCCATGATACTGCTCGATGAATTCCTCGATCTGGCTCTTGTCGTCCTGGCTTTCATTGAGCGGAATGCGGATGGCGTGGTCCGGCGCGATCATGGCCTGACTGAACAGGCCCGTCATCTGGCCCTTGATGTCGAAATATTTCTGTTCCTCGAAGCCGAACAGCTTGCTGTAAAAGTTGGACCAGACGCGCATCTCGCCACGCCGGACATTGTGAGTGAGGTGATCGAGAATATTGAGGCCGACACCATTCTCGGCCGCGGCCTGGCGCCAGCCCGGCACTTCGCGCCAATCCTGGAACGGGTCGGAATCGACCAGATATAAAAGCGAACCGCCGATACCCTGCAGAATCTTACTGTCCGGGCCAAGGGCGCCATATTCCGCCGGCACCGAAATGGCGCCGCGCGACAGCGCAAGAGCATGCGCCTTGGCGGCATCGGTGACGCGAAATGCCATGCCATTGGCGGACGGACCATGCAGGTCGCGGAACTCAGCGGCCTGGCGGCCGCTTCCCGAGTTGAGCACGATGGCGATATTGCCTTGACGGAACAGGGTCAGGTTTCGGGCCTCTTGCCGGGCGGCCGCGACAAATCCCAACTGCTTGAGTTGACCCGTCATCGTGTCGATATCCGGGCTGGTGAATTCGACAAAGGCGAAGCCGTTCAGACCAAGGGGATTGTCGCATTCCAACATCTTTTGCTCCCGGCAAAGGCGCGCCGATCCGCGCTGAGCCCCATGTTAGGCGCATGAATATGCGAATTATTTGCATTCATTGGCCATTTTTGATAAAGATGTGCACCAGTTTTGCATATTTTGCCGATTCCATGCATCAAATATGTCGCCCGTTGGGGTCGTTATGGCCGATTTGGACAGCTTCGACATCCGCATCCTGGAGGCGCTGCAGTCCAACGCGCAGCTGACCAACAGCGACCTCGCCGATCAGGCCCGCTTGTCGGCCTCTCAGATTTCGCGCCGCGTCCAGCGGCTGGAACAGGACGATTATATCGACCGCCGGGTGGCGATCCTGAACAGCAGCAAGCTGGGCTTGGGCGTCACCGCATTCGTCATGATCGTGATGCGCACCCATGCCGAATCCGAGATTCTGGCGTTCCGGGAACGGTTGCTGCGCCTGCCGGAAGTTCAGGAATGCGCCAAGATTACCGGCGACGGAGATTACATGCTGCGGGTGATCACGGCGGATCTGCAGAGCTATAATCGCCTGCTGACGGAATATCTACTCAAGGCGTCCGAGGTGGCCAGCGTGCGCTCCAGCATCGTGCTGGAAGAGATCAAGCGCACCACGGCAGTGCCGCTGCGGACCAGCCGCTGATGTCCGGACTGAGGCGCAAAATGGGGGACAGGATGGCGACCGGAAGATTATTCGCGGCTATCACTTTGACGGCGATGCTGACGATGGGCGCGGCGGCTGTGGCGGCGGCGCCGATCCGTGTCCTCCCCGTGTCACCAGATTCCCCCTCGGCGACTATCGGCAACGGTCTGATCAAAGCGAAAATATATCTGATCGATCCCGGTAAAGGCTTCTATCGCGGCCAGCGCTTCGATCAGGCGGGGGTGGTCGGTAGCCTGACCTTCGGTGGGCAGGAATTTTATGGACCCTGGTTTGACCGTGTTTCATCGGAGGATCTGGAAGATCCCTATACGCCGCAGGGCCTGGTGGTGGGATTCCACAGTGCGATATCCGGTCCGGTGGAGGAATTCGCGCCCATCGGCTTCGACGAAGCCATGCCCGGCGGGACATTCCTCAAAGTCGGCGTCGGCATGCTGCGCAAGCCCGATCACAAGGACTATGACCATGGCCGCAGCTATGACCTTATCGACGCTGGCCAGCGCGGTGTCACAGTAACGGACTCGGGTGTCACTTTCACTCAGGATATCGCGGGCGGTTTTCATTATCTGAAAAGACTGCAGTTGGTCCCGGGCAAACCGCAAATGCGGATCGAGCACGAGCTGACCAACACCGGCATCATGCCGATCAATACGAATGTCTATGATCATAACTTTCTTAAGCTCAGCCCCGGCAATGGCGACGTGATGGTGACCCTCCCCTACGCGATCACGCCCGACATCATGCCGAACGCAGGCACGGCGCGCATTCGCGGCAATCACATCGCCTATGTCCGGCCGCTGGTGGGCGAGGAGCGCGTTGCTTTTCTCATTTCCGGTTTCGGCGATAACGCACGCGACTACGACATCAAAGTGGAGAACACCAAAACCGGAGCTGGGATGCGGGTTACGGGAGACCAGAAATTGGTAAAAATGTATCTTTGGTCTATCCGCACCGTGATGGCGGTGGAGCCTCATATCGGCATCGAGCTGGCGCCCGGCGAAACCAAGCGCTGGACTTACACATATACCTATAGTGCGCCCACACGATAGGTTGCGGCACCACGAACAAGGCCTCGTGCTGAATTGACCGGTTCACCGGCTGCCTGATTCACGAACTTTATGCGGCGTCCGACAACGTCTTGTATCGCGGCTCCTGCAGCGAATGGAACGTGGAGAAGAAAACCTTCAAGAACTGAACTGGCTCAACCGCCGTCCGGCAGCGCGAACAGATAAAGCTGCTGGCCGGTGCCGGAGCGATGCACCTCGGTCAGCAAGGTGGAGGGCTTTTGTTCGGGACTGCCGCCGCCCAGTCCAGTCGTGACGGCGACATATTGTTTGCCATCGAGACTGAACGAGACGGGATAGCCCTGCACCGTGTTTCCCAGCCTGGTCTGCCACAGCGTCTTGCCGGTCCTCACATCCACCGCCTTGAAGACGCGGTCGAAATCGCCAATGAAGGCGACACCGCCGCCGGTCGAGAGCACCGAGGTGAGGAACGGCGCACGCTGCTGGAAGGACCAGACTTCCTTCATGCTCTTGGTGTCATAGGCGACCAGCTTGCCCATGTTGCGATGGGTTCCGGGCATGAAATAGAAAAGCTGCGACGCGGCGGTGCCGCCGCCGCCCAGCTTCATGTCGACGTCATGGCCGCGCATCAGCACGCAACTTTGGCTGAGCGGAATGATCAGCAGATCGGTGGGCGCGTTGTAACTGGTCGCCTGCCAGTCATGGCCACCTTCCGGTCCGGGGCAGGAGGAGATCCATTCATTGGTCTTCTGGTTGATGATATCGGAACGATAGGTCACCTGACCGGTCTTGGGATCGATCTTGCTGAAGACATTCTGAAACAGGGTCTCCTTTTCACCCAGGAATTTGCCCGTGACGCGATCCAGCTTCCACAACACGCCATCCTTGCCGATTGTCATCAGGGTCTTCTGGTCGCCATGATCGATCAACACCCGTTCGAAAACTTCGTCCAGGTCAAGCGATTCTCCCGGGATGTGCTGGTAATACCATTTGAGTTTGCCGCTATCCGGATCGAGCGCCAAAGTCGAATTGGCATAAAGCGTCGGTGCGCCATATGTCTTGCGGCTGGCGCGCATCCAGGGTTTTGACTGCGCCACGCCCCAATAGGTCGTGTTCAGTTCCGGATCATAAGTCCCGGCAATCCAGGTATCGGTGCCGGCGCGCTGCGTGTCGGGAAGTTTGTTCCAGCTGTCGCCGCCGGGCGTTCCTTCGCGCGCCGTGGTGTAGAAGGTCCAATCCTGCTTACCGGTTTGCGCGTCATAGGCGCTCATGTGGCAATTGACGATCGTGTAATTGTCGCAGCCCATCATCCCCACCAGCACCTTGTCGTGAATGACGATGACGCCGCCGGTCTCGCCTTTCGGCGGCGGCGCGATTTCGACATGCCATGCAACCTTGCCGGTGCGCGCGTCCAGTGCATACAGCTTGGCATCGGTGGTCGCGACATAGACCTTGTCGGCATAGAGCGCCAAGCTGCGCGTCGCCATATAGGCGACTGTTGCTTCCGGCCCGATATGATTCTCCCAGATCAGTTCGCCGGTCCTGGCATCCAGCGCCTGCACCGTGTTGGAGGTGTTGGACAGAAAGATCACACCATTGTGAACGATCGGCGTCACCTCGCTGGCGCCGCCCTCTTTCATCGCCCAGGACCATTTGAGCTGAAGCGTTTTGACGTTGCGCGCATCGATCTGAGTGAGCGGGCTGTAGCTCCAACCCTGGTAGCTGCGCCGATACATCAGCCAGTCGCCATCGGACGGATGCGCCAGCATGTCGTCAGTGACCGGAACGTAATTTCGCACCATGCCCGCGACCGTGATGCCCAGATGGGTGGTTGCGCGCGGCGAGCCACCCTGATCCAGCGGCGGCGCCAATCCCTTCTGCACCTCGGCCAAGACCTGGCCATTGGCGACAGAGCCGACGCGGACGTCGGTGTTGCCGGTCAGAATGGCCGTGCCGGGTTTGGCGCCATTGGCTTCCAGAAGAAAAGCGGCGATGTCCGCATAGGTGCCGGCGCCGAGATTGCCGGCATTGCCCACCGGCATGGTGGTGGAGATGAACTGGTAGAGCGCCTTGGTCGATCGGCTGCCCCAACTGCTCATGAAGCCGATGCCCGCAAGCGCCGGCGAATCATTCCCGCCCGCGAGATTGTTGCCGTGGCAGCCGGCGCAATTCTCGAGATATTCGCTTCTCCCGGCGGCGGCCTGGTCCACCGCGAAAACCGCCACAGGCGGATTTTCAACGGCGGCGGCGTAGACATGGTCAAGAGCAATGATGGCAACCGCCAGCGCGAAATATTTTCCAAACCCGGTCATGAAATGACGTCTCCTTGGATCATTAAGGCTAGTTCGGCTCCGGATTCTCGAGCCAGCCCCAGGAATTGCCGTCCGGCGCGTTGGCACTGTCGAGTTCGACATACAGTCCGCCTTTTTTCAGAGCGGCGATCGCAGCGGCGTTCAACTTGATGCTGCCAGAAATCTTGCCGTCCGTTGCTTGCGTCGCGGTGAGATCGCCGATCGACGGGCCGGGAACGCCCATCGCCAATCCCATTTTGAGATGCGCCGCCGTCGCGGCCGAGGACAACCCGGCAAAGTTTCCGCTCACCGTGAGGGTATTGCCGGACAATAGGGCGGATACCATGCCGGTGCCCACGACATTGTCGCGGGTGGAATTGTCGTGCGGGACAGGATCGAGCTCGCCTTCGAATTGCGGATCGGCCGCAAAGACGGGAACAGCCGTGAGGATGGCAAAAACGACCGCTCCGCTGATCATGCGCTTCATGGCTTTGCCCCCTCGGCATTGGACATATTTTTCTTATCAGAATTCGCATCGCCCCGGATAGAGCGGGGCTGGCTTTTGCCTCTCCCCGCATTGACTGGCAAGGCTTCTTCCTGAGAATGGCCGCCGACCAGCAATACCGGCGGGGCCGCATGGCGAAGCGTAGCGATGAAATCAAGCTCGGACGCCGCTTCTTCCTCAAAGGCGCGACCCTGGCCGGGGCCGGCGCCCTCACAGCCCCATTGTCCGTTGCAGCGCAAGAAGCCGCTCCGCCGAAGGCACCCGCATCCAGTATTCCGGCGGCACCGGATCGCGAGGCCGAGCGCGGTATGCCTGCGGACGTCCAGCCGATCACCCAATCGAGCAGCGGCGGCGACTTCATGGTCGATGTCATGCGCGGCCTGGGCATCGAACATGCCGCAGCTTTTGTCGGCTCAAGTTTCCGCGGCATTCACGAGTCGCTGATCAATTACGGCATGCTGACCGAACCGCATATCGATTTCCTCTCCTGCATGCATGAAGAGGTCTCGGTCGCCATGTGCCATGGCTATGCCAAGATCGAAGGCAAGCCCATGGCGGCGATGATGCACGACACGGTGGGCCTGCAGCATGGCTCGATGGCGATCTACAATGCCTATGCCGACCGCGTACCGATATTCCTGATCACGCCGACGGCGCCGGACCTGCGTACCCGCAAGACCATGGTGCAGTTCGTCCATTCGGTGCAGGACGGGGCGGCGATCGTGCGCGATTTCGTCAAATGGGACGACCGCCCCGGCTCCCTTCAGCATTGGGCGGAATCCGCGACACGGGCGTGGAAATACGCCATGACGCCGCCCTATGGACCGGTCCTGCTGGTCACCTCCACAGACTTGCAGGAAGACCCGATCGAAGACGCGCCGCGTCCGGCAATTCCGCATCCGCCCAAGATCGCCGCGCCGCAAGCCGAAGACGGCGCGCTGCGGGATGTCGCCAAAATGCTGGTCGCGGCCGAAGCCCCGGTCCTGGTCTGCGACCGCGTCGCGCGCACGCCGGCGGGACTGCGGTATCTGGTCGAACTTGCCGAGCTGTTGCAGGCGCCGGTGGTGGATGCCTCCGGGCGGATGAATTTTCCCTGGCGCCATCCCCTCAACCAGACCAGCCGCGGTCGTGCGGCAATTGCCGGGGCTGATATGATCTTGGGCATGGAGATGACCGATTTCTGGGGCACCACCCATTCCTTTGTCCCGCATACCGACGTCAGCACCCAAAGCATCACCAAGCCCGGCGCGAAACGCATCAGTCTTTCCGCCGTCGATCTCAACTTCCATTCCAACTACCAGGATTTCCAACGTTATCCCGATGCCGATCTGGCGCTGGAAGGCGACGCCGAAGCCAGCCTGCCTTCGCTGATCGAAGCGTGCCGGGTTTTGATCGACCAGAACAAACGCTCGAATTTCGACCTTCGCGGCAAAAAGCTGGGCGATGCGCATTTGGCGGCGCTTGGCGAGCAGCGCGCGCTTGCGGCCGAAGGTTGGGATTCGCAACCGATCACCACGGCGCGGCTGGTGATGGAGCTTTACAACGTCATCAAGGATGAAGACTGGACTTTGGCGTCCGGCTCCCTGTTCCAGAATTCCTGGCCGCAGAAGCTTTGGCATGCCGACAAACATCATCGCTATATCGGCGATGCCGGCGCCTATGGCATTGGCTATACCGCACCGGCGACCCTGGGCGCCGCGCTTGCCAACAAGAAGCATGGCCGATTGACGGTTTCGATCCAATCCGACGGCGATCTGATGTGCTGTCCCAGCGCGCTTTGGACCGCAGCGCATGAGAAGATTCCGATCCTCTACATCATGCACAATAATCGCGCCTGGCATCAGGAGATCATGTTGCTGCAGCAGATGGCCAATCGCATGCAGCGCGGCGTCGATCGCACCCATATCGGCACCACCATCCGCGACCCCTTCATCGATTACGGCAAGCTGGCGCAAAGCATGGGCGTTTATGGCCAGGGACCTGTCACCGATCCCAAGGACCTCAACGCCGCCATCAAGCGCGCCATTGCCGTGGTCAAGCGCGGCGAACCCGCCTTGATCGATGTCGTCTGTCAGGGGCGGTGAAAAACATGAAACAATATCTCCTTGCCACCGCGACGACACTCTTGCTTGCCACATCCGCGCTGGCACAAGGCGCGCCATCCGGCGACGTCGCGCGCGGCAAGCAGATCTACATGCGCGATGCCTGCTACACTTGCCACGGCACTACCGGCGCCAGCACCAGCTTTGTCGGACCCAAGCTGGCGCATGCCGGACTGACCGTGGGCCAGATCATGCGGCAGTTGCGCCATCCCCAGGCGCAGATGCCGGCTTATACCGAAAAAGTCCTACCCGACAGCGAAGCCGCCGATCTTGTCGCCTATATCCAATCACTGTCCCAGGGGCCCGCGCCGACCGGCAAGGATATTCCCCTGCTCAATCGCTAGCGCGGACGGCAGGTCATAGGTCGGCGCTTATGCCGTGCCCGCCAGGGCGGCGATCTGGGCATGCAGATCGTCAGCGATGCCGAGGCCATTTTCAGCGGCGCACTTGCGGGCAATCAGGCGCCGGTCGCCCGGCAGACGTGCGCCGTCCGCCGCCACCACCGCTGCAAGTTCCGACATCCGCCCGGCAAAATTCGCGCCGGCAAAATGCGCTGGATCGAGCGCGATCAGGAACTGTCCCGACCTTGGCGGTCCGCCTTTAGCGTCCAGAAAGGCACTGGCTTGCCAGCCGAAATTCGCGCCGGCCAAGGCGCCGCATAATATCTCCACCATCAGCGCCAGTGCCGAGCCCTTAGCGCCGCCGATCGGCAATAAGGTTCCGGCCAGCGCCTGGTTGGGATCGGTGGTGGGTTTGCCATCCGCGCCCACGGCCCAATCGCCGGGAATCGCTTCGCCCTTGCTTTTTGCGGACAGGATCTTGCCGCGCGCCACCACCGACAGCGCCATGTCGATCACCAGCGGTTCGCGGTCCGGGATGGGCGCGGCGAAGGCCAAAGGATTGGTCCCCATCCGCGAACGCAAACCGCCATGAAAGGCCATGGCGCTGGGGGTGTTGGCATACAGAAAGGCGACCAAACCCTCATCCGCAAGACGTTCGACATGCCGTCCCGCCTGGCCGCAATGATGCGATGCGAATATCCCCACGCTGGCGACGCCCATTTCGTGCGTCAAAGGAACAAGGGTTTCACGCGCCAATTCCATCGCCGGATAGGCAAAACCGATATCCGCATCGATTCTCCGTGCTGCGCCCGTGCCGGAAATCTTGGGCACCGCGCGGCCGTCTATCTTTCCCACCCGCGCCTGTTCGCAATAGGACAACACGCGGATCAGGCCATGCCCGCCCTGCCCGTCCGCCTCGGCCGCGACCAATGCCTGGGCGGTGATGCGGGCATTGTCCGGCGAGACGCGGTTGTTGATCAACGCCCGCGTCGCCAATGCCTCGGCTTCCGCAAGGGACAGTGTGACGCTCACGGAATCAAGCGCTGCGATACAATTTGGTCATCACGAATTCGCGATGGCCCAGCGCCTCGGCGGCGGTCAGCCGGCCATTGGCGGTCTTCTCGATCATCTCGATCAGCACGTCGCCTGCCTGATCGATGGTCATTTCGCGCCGCACAATGCCGGAGACATCGACATCGACATGTTCGCTCATCAACCGCACGGTGCGCGGATTTCCCGTCAACTTGATCACCGGCATGATCGGATTGCCGATGACATTGCCCTGCCCGGTGGGAAAGATGTGAACGACATAGCCCGCCGCCGCCTGCAAGGTGCAGCATTCCGCCGCCGCCGAGGACGTATCCATGAAGTAAAGGCCATTGCCGCGCGCCGGCGCTAGCGCCGGTTCCAGCACGTCGATGAATTTGATCTTCTTGCCGATCTTTTCTAGATTGCCCAGTGCCTTCTCCTCGATGGTGGTGAGGCCGCCGGCGATGTTGCCCTTGGTGGGCTGGCTGTCGGACAGGTCGGACGTCTTATGCGCCTCGATCACGTCATCCTGATAGGCCTGCCAGGTCTTGAGGAATTTGTCCTTGATCTCGGGCGAGACGGCGCGCGCCGCCGCCAGATGTTCGGCGCCGGTCAGCTCGGAAGTTTCGCCGAAGCAGCCATAAAGTCCCAGCGGTACAAGCTTGTCATACATGTTTCCGACCGTCGGACATGACGCCAGACCGGTGGTGGTGTCGCTCTCGCCGCATTTCGCCGCCACCCAGACATCGGTGATGGGGCATTGCTCGCGCACTTTCTCCGAGGCCCAGTGCACGAATTCCTTGGCCTTGCGCGACGCCGCCGCCACCGTGGCGATGTCGCCATTGCCTTCGATGGAAAATCCCGCCACGGGCTTGCCGGTCTTGGCGATGCCCGCCACGACCTTCTCAGTCCAACCGCCTTCGATGCCGATCACGATACAGGCCGCGACATTGGGATTGGCGCCGGTGCCGATCATGGTGCGGAAATGCAGGTCCAGATCCTCGCCGAATTGCAGCCGGCCATAGGCATGTGGCAGTGCGATGGTGCCCTGGATATGGGCGGCCACGGCCTCGCAGGCGGCATTGGAGATATCGTCCAGCGGCAGGATCGCCACATAATTGCGCACGCCCACCCGGCCATTCTCGCGCCGGTAGCCCCAGATTTTGCGGTCGGCGAGATTCATCGGAGCAGCTCCTTACCAGCGCTTGGTCTTGAGATTATGGATATGGACATGTTCGCCCTTGACGATCGGCGCCACGACCTTGCCGATATCCTCGCCATATTTGATGACGGTGTCGCCGATAGCGAGGTCTTTCAGCGCTATCTTGTGTCCGATAGGCGTGGCTTGTTTCGCCTGCATCCGGAAATCGCTGTTATCCTCGGTGATTACGGCCAGCATGTCGGTGCCGGCGGTCAGGTCTTCGACCACCACCACGCCGACATTGTCCTGGCGGTGATGGATCAGCAGATGCGGGACGCCCATGTATCTTTCCCTTATTGGGTTTAGGACATATACAAGACATGACATCGCAGATACGACTTTTCTTGGCAACGCCTGGAATGCGGCACCGGGCGCAAAACACTGTAAAACCGGGGCGGAGATGACGAAAGAGACATCATGAATCGTCTCCGTGGTGCCGCAGGGCGCGGCATTACCCATAGCCTGCGATTTCGATTTTCTTGAGAGCCGCACGCGAACTGCCCATCTTTTGAGGATGACAATGGAAAACCGCTTCAAATCCTGGCTCGTCAAACCGCCATCGCAAAAGCCATTGGGCACATGGCTGTCGGCGGGCGCGCCTTCCACCGCGGAAGCATTGGGGCATTGCGGTTTCGATTTCCTGGTGGTGGACATGGAGCATGTGCCGCTGGCCATTCCCGACGCCGTGGCGCTGATGCGCGCCGTTGCCGCCACGCCGGCCGAGACCGTCTTGCGGGTCGCATGGAACGATCAGGTTCTGGTCAAGCTGGCAATGGACGCTGGCGCCACCACCTTGATGTTCCCCTTCATTCAGAATGCGGAACAGGCCAAGGCCGCGGTTTCCTATACCCGCTATCCGCCGGATGGCGTGCGCGGCGTCGCCGGAATGCATCGCGCGTCCCGTTATGGTCAGACCAAGGATTATCTCACCAATGCCAATGCCGGGATCGCGGTGATCCTGCAGTTGGAGACCCCCGCTGCGATCCGGCAATTGCCGGAGATTGCCGCCGTTCCAGGGGTGGATGCCCTTTTCATAGGTCCTTCCGATCTCGCGGCCGCGATGGGACGGCTGGGCGACCTCACCCATCTGGACGTTCAGGCGGCGATTGCGGATGCGGCCAAGGCGGCGCGGGCGGCGGCAAAGCCCATCGGCATTCTCGGCGGCACGCCCGAGATGGTCCGGCGTTTTCTGGACTATGGCTATGATTATGCCGCGGTATCGTCCGACATCGCGATGATGACAGGAAGAGCGCGGGAATATCTTTCCAGCTTGCGCGGTGTCGCGGCGGCGCCCGCTTCCTCCTCGCCCTATTGAGTGCGATGCATGATTATCACGCCGCTTGGTCTGAAAATCCTCTGACTATTTCGAGAGCGTGCGGCTCACCGCATCGCGCCAGCCCGCCATTAACCGCCCGCGCGTCGCCCCGTCCATCGCAGGCGTAAAGCGCCGCTGACGCTGCCAGCTTTTGGCGAAACCGTCGCGATCGGGCCAGACATGCGCACCCGCGCCTGCCAGCCAGGCCGCGCCCAGCGCCGTGGTCTCCAGCACCACCGGCCGGTCGACCGGCGCGTCCAGAATGTCGGCCAGGCGCTGCAGCATCCAATCGCTGGCCACCATGCCGCCATCCACCCGAAGGACGGTTTGTGTCGCGCCACGCCAATCGGCACGCATCGCTTCCAAAAGATCGGAGGTCTGGTAGCAGACCGCATCCAGCGCGGCACGGGCAAATTCGCGCGGGCCACTATTGCGGGTGAGGCCGAAGATGGCGCCGCGGGCATGCGCGTCCCACCAGGGCGCACCCAGACCCGTGAAAGCCGGGACCAGATAGACCGCCTGTTCCGGGTCCGCCGCGGCGGCCAGCGGACCGCTTTCGTCGGCGCGCGCAATCAGATGCAGGCCATCGCGCAGCCATTGCACCGCCGCGCCCGCCACGAAGATCGAGCCTTCGATGGCATAGGCGGTCTCGCCGCCGATGCGATAGGCGACCGTGGTGAGCAGCCGCTTGGTCGAGGCGATTCGGGTCTTGCCCGTATTGAGCAGCGCAAAACATCCGGTGCCATAGGTGGATTTCAGCATGCCGGGCTGAAAACAGGCCTGGCCGATGGTGGCGGCCTGCTGGTCGCCGGCCACGCCACGCAGCGGAATGGCGGTCCCGAACAGCGCCGGATCGGTGGCACCGAAATCATCCATGCATTGCTTGATTTCAGGCAGCAGCGCGCGCGGCACCCGCAGCAGCCTCAGCAACTCGTCATCCCAATCACCCTTGTCGATATCGCACAGCAGGGTGCGCGAGGCATTGGTGAGATCGGTGGCATGCACCTTGCCGCTGGTGAGCCGCCACAGCAGGAACGTGTCCACCGTGCCGAAAGCCAGCTCGCCGCGTTCGGCTTTTTCGCGCGCACCCTCGACATGATCCAGAATCCAGGCCGCCTTGGTGCCGGAGAAATAGGCATCCAGCAGAAGTCCGGTCTTTTGCGTCACCAGGGGCTCCACGCCGTCGCGCCGCAATTCCTCGCAGCGGTCCGCGGTGCGCCGGTCCTGCCAGACGATGGCGTTGTGAATGGCACGGCCGGTCTTGCGGTCCCAGATCAGGGTGGTTTCGCGCTGATTGGTGATGCCGATGGCGGCAATGTCGGAGGCCGACAATTTGGCGTCGGCCAGCGCGCCGCGCATGGTCGCCAGGACGGTGCGCCACAAATCTTCCGGGTCATGCTCGACCCAGCCGGAGCGGGGAAAATGCTGGGGAAATTCCTGCTGCGCCACGCCGCGAACCCGATACGCGCCATCGAACACGATGGCGCGCGACGATGTGGTGCCCTGATCGACCGCCAGAATGAATTCCGCCATGATTTCTCCCTAGGTCTGCAGGTTCTAAATCTGACCGCTTTCCAGATGGCGCGCCAGAGCAGCGGTTTCGTCCGCCGAGAATCGCAAGCCTAGCTTGCCGCGCCGCCAGAGGATGTCCTCGGCGCTGCGCGCCCACTCCTTTTCCACCAGGAACGCCACTTCCCGCGATCCCAGATCGGCGCCGAAGATGGGGCCCAGATCGCCATGCGCCAGCAAGGCACGGGCGTCCGTGCCGTACGCGCGGGCAAGCCGGCGAACCGTCTTGGCAGCCACATTGGGCGCGGCGGCCTGCAGCGAATTCACCAGGCTTTCGAATCCGTCCAGCGGAAAATCACCGCCCGGCAAAGTCGAGCCCCTGGTCCAGGCCGCGCCGCGCCGTCCCAGCACCGCTTCAATTTTCTCCAGCGCCTTTTCGGCCATATGGCGAGAAGTGGTGATCTTGCCGCCAAACACATTTAGAAGCGCGCCGGTCGTGGCATCGCCCTCCAGCGTGAGAACATATTCGCGGGTGGTTTCCTGCGCCTTGGAGGCGCCATCGTCATAAAGCGGCCGCACGCCGGAATAGCTCCAAACGATCTGGTCGCGCGTCACGGGCGCAAGGAAATATTCGCTAGCGGCGGCGCAAAGATAATTCGCTTCCTCTTCGGCAATCCGCACCTGGGCCGGGTCACCGGAATAATCGCGATCGGTGGTGCCGATCAAGGTGAAATCATTTTCGTAGGGAATGGCGAAAATGACGCGGCCATCGCGGTTCTGGAAAATATAGCAGCGATCATGATCGTAAAGTTTACGGACCACGATATGACTGCCTTGCACCAAGCGGACATGATGGCGCGGCGCGTCCCCGGCGACACGATTCAGCACCCGGTCGACCCAAGGGCCGGCGGCATTGACCACCAGCCGAGCACCCACTTCGCGCTGGGCTCCGGACACATGATCCTTCAAAGCCACGGCGAAACTCCCGCTCCGACGCGTCATGGAAACGGCTTCGGTGTGGGTGAGAATTTGCGCGCCGTGCGCCGCCGCATCGCGGGCATTCAGCACCACCAGGCGTGCATCCATCACCCAGCAGTCGGAGTATTCGAAGCCACGGGTCATGGCCGGCTTGAGCACCGCACCCACCACGTCCTGCCGCAGATCCAGGCTGCGGGTGGGCGGCAGACGTTTGCGGCCGCCGATATGGTCGTAAAGAAACAATCCCAGCCGCAACAACCAGGCAGGTCGCGAATCCTCGCTTTCGGGCAGCACGAACCGCAGCGGCCAGATGATGTGCGGCGCCATTGCCCACAACACTTCGCGCTCCTTCAGCGCCTCACGCACCAGGGCGAATTCGTAGAATTCCAGATAGCGCAGGCCACCATGGATCAGCTTGGTCGAGGCCGATGACGTGCCGCTGGCCAGATCGCCCTGCTCCGCCAGCAGCACCGAAAAGCCGCGTCCCGCCGCATCGCGCGCGATGCTGCAGCCATTGACGCCGCCCCCGATCACGACAATGTCGAACTGGTCCAAACCGCGTCCCTAGATGCCGCTCATGCAGACCAGTTTGAGTTCCAGATAACCCTCGATGCCGTATTTGGAACCTTCGCGCCCCAAGCCCGATTGCTTGGCGCCGCCGAAGGGCGCCATCTCGCTGACGATCATCGGTGAGTTGACGCCGACCATGCCGCTTTCCAAGCTCTCGGCCACCCGCCAGACGCGCGACAGATCGCGGGCATAGAAATAGGCCGCAAGGCCGAACTGGGTGGCGTTCGCCATCGCGATCACTTCGTCTTCGGTCTTGAACCGGATGATGGGCGCCAGCGGCGCGAAGGTTTCCTCGCGTGCCACCTTCATGTTCTGGGTGACGCCGGTGACGATGGTGGGCTCGAAGAAGGTCCCGCCCAGATCGGGCTGTTTGCCGCCGGCCACCAGGGTGCCGCCCTGCGCCAGCGCGTCCTTCAGATGTTCCTGCATCTTGGCCACCGCCTTGCCGTCGATCAGTGGCCCCATCTGCACGCCAGCCTCGGTGCCGCGCCCCAGCTTCAAGGTGGCGATCTTGGCTTTCAGTTTTTCCACAAAAGCGTCATGAATGGAATCCTGCAGATAGATGCGATTGGAACTGATGCAGGTCTGTCCGGCATTGCGATATTTCGAAGCCATCGCGCCTTCGATGGCCGCGTCCAGATCGGCATCGTCAAACACGATGAAGGGGGCGTTGCCGCCCAACTCCAGCGATAGCCGCTTGATCTGTCCCGATGCTTCGCGCATCAGCCAGGCGCCCACCGCCGTCGAACCAGTGAAAGTGATCTTGGCGATCTTGGGATTGTGGCAGAACTCCTCGCCGATCGGCTTCGCCTCGCCCGTGACGACCGAAAAGCAGCCCTTCGGCACACCAGCCCGCTCGCCCAGCACCGCCAGCGCCAGGGCGGAGAGCGGCGTCTGCGGCGCCGGCTTCAGCACCATGGTGCATCCAGCAGCCAGCGCGGGTGCGACCTTGCGGGTGATCATGCCATTGGGGAAATTCCACGGCGTGATGGCGGCACAAACGCCCACCGGCTGTTTCAAGACCAGAATACGCTGGTCGGCGCGCGAACTGGGAATGATGTCGCCGTCGATCCGCTTGGCTTCCTCCGCGAACCATTCCAGATAAGCCGCATTGGCGACGATCTCGCCCTTGGCCTCCGCCAGCGGCTTGCCCTGTTCGCTGGTCAGGATCAGCGCCAGATCGTCGGCGTTGGCGATCACCAGGTCATACCAGCGGCGCAGTACCCCCGCCCGTTCCTTGACAGTCTTCTTGGCCCAAAGCTTTTGCGCCTCATGGGCGGCGTCGATGGCGCGGCGCAGCATGTCCACACCCAGATCGGGCACCTTGGCCAGAAGCGAGCCATCAAAAGGATCGCTGATCGTCATGGTCTTGCCGTCAGGCGCACAAATCCATTCCCCCGCGACATAGGCTTTGTCGGTGAAAAGCGATGGGTCTTTCAAGTCGAGGCGGCGAGGTGCGTCACTGTGCGGGGCGTTCATGGTTGGGCTCCTGGAAACGCGAGAATGATAGCGCAATTCGCATGTCCTGCCCAATATTCGGCGTCGCATACCGGGCCTGAATTGAAGGAAACATGACGCTCACGACGCAACGCAAGGGCGATATCCCGACATTCGAGCCGGAATTGCCGTGAATCAAAGCCGAATTCGGCCTGCCGCCCGAACGAATGACGCCGGGTCGAGCGCCGGCCGGGGAATTCACACCCGCGTCCAAGTCTGGGAAGATTCAGACGCAAAAAGCGCGTCGATGACGCGCATATTCTTGATGGCATCATCAATTGTGTAATCCGGCGGCTTGCCGGTCAGGATGGCGCGCGCGAAAGCGTCACATTGCAGCGCGAATTGATCCGCATATTCAACTTCCTCCACCGCTTCGCCACCGCCGAACAAATCCCGGCAGTCGTCAAAGACGATGCGCGCTTTGCGACCACGGTCCGGATTGATCGGCGTGTGCATCGTGATCTTTCCGCGGTCGCCATAAAGTATCGCCAATTGCGACAAGGCCAACTGGGTCGAGCAGGTGAAGTCCAGTTGCCGCCCCTGTGGAAATGCCACCAGACCGCCGGTCAGACGGTCCGTGCCAAAGGACGGATCGCGATCAAAATGACCGATTGCCCGCACCGGATCATCCGCGAACAGGAAGCGGGCCAACATGATGGGATAGCAACCGATATCGTAAAGCGCGCCGCCACCCGATCGCGTGTCATTGTGGATACTGGCGGGATCGACATCGTTGTAGCCGAAGAAAACATGCAGCGAGCGCATGGTTCCAATGCGGCCATCGCGCACCATCTGCCGCACACGAGGCCATTGCGGGTGAAAGCGGACCATGAAGGCTTCAACCGCCACATATCCCGTTCGCTCTTGCGCCGCCTTGATTTCGCAAGCCTGCGCCGCGCTCAGGGCAATGGGCTTTTCGCACAGCACAGGCTTGCCGGCCTCCAGGGCGCGAATGGTCCAATAAGCGTGGAGATGATTGGGCAAGGGATTATAGATGACATCTATGTCCGGATCGGCCAACAGCGCTTCGTAAGATCCCAAAGCCTTACCGGCGCCGCTCGCCGCGGCGGCGGCTTTGGCCCGATCGATATCACGAGACGCTATGGCAGCAAGTTCGCAATATTGCGTGGTCTTGAGCGCGGGACCGATCTGGTCGCGAAAAATTTTCGCGGTGCCCAGCACGCCCCACCGCAATCGTTTGCCTGCTGTCATGTTCGGAACTCAAAAGCCGGGATCATGTCTTCAGACCTTGAGACGCGCAAATGCCGCCGCGCCAGGTTCGTTAGACGAACCGCACCGAAATTGTGCCCAGCGGGCCATAGTCCACCAGAAACTGATCTCCGGCCGAGGCGAAGACCGGCGCGGTGAAACTGCCGCTGAGCACGATTTCACCGGGCGCAAGCGATTCGCCCCAAGGCGCCAGCTTGTTGGCCAGCCAGGCCACCCCCATGGCGGGATGCCCGAGCACGGCGGCGGCGACGCCGGAATCCTCGATGACATCGTTGCGATGAATCAAAGCCGCCACCCAGCGAAGATCGGCCGCGCCGGGACGAACCGGCGTGCCGCCCAGGACCAGGCCGGCACTGGCGGCGTTGTCGGAGATCGTATCGAACACTTTGCGGGTGGCGCCGCTCTCGGTGTCGATGCGGCGAATGCGGGCGTCGATGATCTCGATCGCGGGCACGACAGTTTCAGTGGCGCGCAATACGTCCGCAATCGTGCAATCGGGACCCGCCAGCCGATCCTTCAGGATGAAGGCCAGTTCGACTTCGACGCGCGGTTCGATAAAGCGCTTGCACGGAATGTCGCTCCTGTCGGGAAACAGCATGTTGTCGAGCAAGGCGCCATAATCCGGCTCGTTGATATTGGATGAGCGCTGCATGGCGCGGCTGGTCAGGCCGATCTTGTGGCCGATTAGCCGGCGGCCGGCCGCAAGTTTGTGCGCCACCCAGGCGCGCTGCACATTATAACCATCCTCGATGGTCATATCCGGTTGTTCGCGGGAAAAATGGCCGATCTGTTCACCGCTTTGTTCCGCCGCCTCCAGGCGCGCCGCCATATCGGCGATGATGGCTTGGGAAAGAGGCATCACGGAGCCTTCTTGAATCGCTGATGGATATTATTGTGCTTGAAGCTGCCGCTTTCATCGGCTTCCTCGACATACAGTGACAATGCCAGAAAACGGCTGGCATAGAGGCCGGCGAAATGCGCCTTTATCCTTTCGAACAGGGCGGTAAAGAATTCGCGCTTGAACTCGGCGCTCCGGCCGGCGCCCATCTTGACGGTGATATTGACAAAAGCGTCGTCGGCCTTGCCATCGGCGATGACATAATCATCCAGCCGGACGGCGCGAACGCGAATGCCGCCCCAAGGAAACACGCCGCCGGAATCGCGCATCGCCGCGGCGATCAGTTCCAGCAACCCATGGATATCCGCTTGCCCTTCGAGATTGGCGGTCCATTCGACGATCGCATGCGCCATCAGACAATCTCCAATGTGCCGACCGTGCATCCCACGGCGAAGATGGGAATGGGCGCATAGAAATGAACCGTGCCGGGGCCTCGCGCCGCCGCCGCCGCGGCGACAAAGGTGCGAATCTCGAATCCGCCCTGCCCCGCATCGCAATAGGTCGCCTGGTCGGTATAGGACACCATGCCCGCCTTGTCCTGGCGCGCCCAGCGATCCAGGAATTGGCGATCCCAAGCCTCATTGATCATTCCGCTGTCCGGTGTCGCCGGCCAGTGCGAGATGCCGCCGGTGCAGACCAGGGCAATGCGCTCGGGCACAAGATCGGCGGCCCGGCGAATGGCTTCGCCAAAAGCCCAGGCGCGTCGCAATGGCGACAAGGGCGGACCCTGGCAATTGATGTTGCCGGGGATGACGGTCAGCACATTGTTCGGGTCCAGGAAATGCAGCGGCACCATGATGCCATGGTCAAAGCGCCATTCCTCGGCATAGGCGACATCGACGGTCTGCTGAACTTCGGCGATCAAGCGCCGCGACAGATCGGGATTGCCGCGCACGGTGCGCGGTCGGATGCCAAGCCAGGCCGGATCCTCGATCGGGCCGTCATAGCTGTCCGCCATGCCGAGGGCATAGGCCGGCATGTTGTTCATGAAGAAATTGGCGAAGTGTTCGGCGGCGACGACGACAAGGGCATCGGGCCGCGTGGCATGCAAGCCATCGCGCATGCCGCCCAAGGCGGCATAGAAAGGTTCGCGCAGGTCCGGATCGGCCCGTTCGGCGCGGCCGGTGATACCGGGGGCGTGGCTGCAGACACCGCAGAACACCAGAGCCATGGTCTAGGCCCCCGCCACTTTGTCATCCAAGCCGGATTGCATGGTGTAGATCCCCGCCCGCACCGGCCCATAATGTTTGACGCCATCTCGCATGCGCTGAAGATAATCGGACCATTCGATGCCGCAAAAAGCGGCGAAGTGCATGAGGATCTGGCCGTTAACCCCAAGCACATAGATTAGACCGATATCGTGACTCAGAATCGCGTCGCGCTCTTCTGTGGTCAGACCGAATGGCTCCAGCGCCGCTTGCGGCCCGGCCTTGAACCGCGTCTTCAGGTCTTCGTCCCTGTTTAGCTGAAACAGAAACTTGCTCAACTGATAAAGACTCATGGCCCGGTCTCCGCAACCAGAGTGTTGACCAAGCGGCCGACTTCTTCAATCTCGCACACCACCTGATCACCGGGGCTGCAAAAATGTATCCCCGGCGGCGTGCCGGTCATGATCATGTCGCCCGGCAGAAGGGTCATGGTTTCGGAGAGATAGGCAATGATGCCAGCGATATCCAACACCATGTCCGCGGTCGAACCCTCCTGCACCATTTTTCCATTGACCATCGTGCGTAGGCGCAGCTTCTGGGGATCGGCGATTTCGGCGGCATCGACCACCCAGGGGCCCAGCGGCGTTGTCGCGTCGCGATTCTTCACCGCCAGGTTGGGCCGGTAATAATTTTCGAGATATTCGCGGATGGCATAGTCGCAGGCCACCGTGTAGCCGCCGACATGATTCATGGCCTCTGCCGCGCTCACATGGCGGGCTGGCTTTCCGACGATGGCGACGAGTTCGCATTCCGGATGCATTTGATTGCCATCCGCCGGCCGCACCGTTTCGCCAAGATGGCCCGTCAGCGTGTTCGGCCCTTTCAGGAACACCAGGGGCGGTTCCTTGGTTTTGAATCCCAATTCCTTGACATGGTCGGCATAGTTGAGGCCGAGCGCGAAAATGGTTGCGCCGGGCGTAACCGGCGCCAGCCAATGGGCCTGCGTCAAGGCCAGGATTTCGCCGCTCGGCAGGCGTAACGCCCTGTCATTGTCGACCAGCGCTGCCCAGGTGACGGCCCCCTTGTGGAAAATGCGCGCACGTTTCACGCAGCGATCTCCGCACGGAACCGGGCCGACAAGTGTGGCAGGCGCCCGGCACAAACCGCGACATGATCTCCGGCGGCAATCCGGGGCGCGTCGAACGGCAAGCCGATAAGCAACAGGTCCCCTGCCGCCAAGGTCATGAAGACGCTGATATCGGCCATCAACCGCGCAGCGTCCCGCACCAGGCGGCGCGGCGACCAGCTATGAACGGCAATGTCGTTGACACGGGTCTCGATATCGCCGTCCAGCAGCGCGGGTGTGAAGTCCGCCAATCCACCCAAAGGCAGAAATCCGTCGCGGCAGCGCTGGCGCACGGAGGGGCGATAATAGCTGTCATGCGGTTCGGTGATGTCGAGCGCCAGGCAAGCGCCCGCGACATGGGCGAGCGCCGTTTCCATGGTGACACGATGGGCATCGCGGCCGATCAAGAGGCCCAAGGTCGCGGCCGCTTCGACCTGGGTGAGATCGGGCGAAAGCATGACCTCGCCGCCGCTCGTCGTCAGACAATTGCGCGATTTGATGTAAAGGACGGGCTTTTGCGGCGGCGCCTTATAGGGCGGCTCCAGGAACGCGGCCGCGAGCCGCCGATGCTGCTCCCTGTCATTCAGGACCACGCCGTATATGGTTCCAGCGATCATCGCCATGTTTGACTCGATCTCCCGACGGTCATATACTTAACATGTTAAATTATAAAATGCATTGTCCATAACGACAAGCTATCCTGTCGACAGGCCGGCATGAAAAAAAACTCCAAAAACCTGCCGCCCTATCGCCATTCGCTGGCCGGCACGCTTTTGGCCGCGCGCGAAGCCGTCATGGCGCCGATCCGGCCCATGCTGGCGGAGGCCGGCGTCACCGAGCAGCAATGGCGCGTGTTGCGGGTGCTGGATGATAGCGGGCCCATCGATCTCAAAACCTTGGCGGATTCCGCCCTGCTGTTCGGTCCCAGTGTCACCCGAATCCTCAAAGACCTGGTGGAGCGCGAACTCGTCATCCGCCAAGCCAATCCCAAGGATGGCCGTGGCGCGATCGTATCCCTTTCGGCAAGCGGGCGAACCTTGATTGAGGAGACCGCCACCCACACCATCCTGCAACTGAGCTTGTATTCCAAGAAATTCGGCGACAAGCGCTTGAAGAACCTGATCGCCGAATTGCGCGCACTGATCAAGGCGATCGACGGATAGGGCGGCACGGGACCGCCCGAAACTCAAACGCCAAGCCGCTGGCTCTTATGGCTGCCCCGCGCCAGGGCGACATTCTTGGTCTCCATGAAGAAATCGAAGCTCCAGTCACCGCCATCGCGGCCAATGCCGCTGGCCTTGACGCCGCCAAATGGCGTCGGCAGGTGGCGAATATTCTCGCTGTTCACCCAAATCATTCCCGCGTCCAAAGCATCCGAGACCCGCAGGGCGCGCTCCAGATTGCTGGTCCACAGATATCCGGCAAGGCCGTATTTGATGTCGTTGGCCTTGGCGATGGCATCGGCCTCGTCGGTGAACGGGATCGCGGTCAGGACCGGGCCGAAGATCTCGTCCTGGGCGATGCGCATGGATTGCGCGGCATTGCTGAACAAGGTCGGCTGGAAGAAATAGCCCTCGCCGGCAATCTTTTCGCCGCCAGCCGCGATAGTCGCGCCACCCTGGCGGGCGACATCCATATAACTGGCAACCTTGGAAAGATGGCGGGGATGGATCAGCGGGCCGACCTCGGTCGCCGGGTCGAACGGATCGCCGACCTTGAGATTGCGCACCCGGGCGGCCAGCTTCTCGACAAAACTGTCATAGATCGAGGCCTGAATCAGCGCACGAGACGAAGACGTGCAACGCTCGCCATTCAGCGAATAGATCATGAAGATCGCGGCATCGAGCGCCCGCTCCAAATCGGCGTCGTCGAAAACGATGACCGGATTCTTGCCGCCCAATTCGAAGTGGACGCGCTTCAGGGTATCGGCGCCCTGCCTCATGATCGCCGACCCGGTCTGCGACTCGCCGACAAAAGCGACAGCCTTGATGTCCGGATGTTCGGTAAGGCGCTTGCCGGTGGTTTCGCCCAGACCGTTGATCGAATTCAGAACACCGGGGGGAACCCCGGCCTCGCCGGCGATTTCGGCCAGCAGCCGGGCCGAATAGGGTGACCATTCCGCCGGCTTGTGCACCACGGTGCAGCCCGCGGCCAAGGCAGGCGCGATCTTCCAGGTGGACAGCATGAACGGCGTGTTCCAGGGCGTGATCACGGCGACCGGGCCGATCGGCTTGCGGGTAGTGTAGTTGAGATGATCCGCGGTGGGCAGCGCCTCGCCGTCCGCCGCGCCGGGGGCGCGGTCGGCGAAGAAGCGGAAATTTTCAGCGCCGCGAAGAGCCGCCTTCGACATGAAGCGCCAGCATTGGCCGGCGTCCAGACATTCGACGGCGGCGATTTCGTCGGCGCGGGCTTCAATCAGGTCGGCGACTTTGTGCAGGATCTGTTTTCGTTTTTCACCCGGGGTGGCGGCCCAGGGGGCAAACGCCGACTTGGCCGCGGCGACGGCCGCGTTGAGGTCCGCCTCGGACGCATCGCGCACCTGGCCCAATTCTCCGCCCGTGGCCGGCTCGGTGACCGCGAAAGCGGGCCCGTCTCCCGGCACCGATTGGCCATTGATAAAGTGTCCGAGCGGACTGGGCAGCCGACGCAGCGCCGCCAGCGCGGTATCGCGGCGTTTGGTGGTCATGGCATTCATGCGGGCCTCCCGACGAGGCCAGAATACTTAACATATTAAGTAATTTCAAGCCGGATTGCGGGGCCGGATGCGGCGCGAACGACTTGCGGCAAAAAAGATAACATGTTAAATTGTTTGGGTCGCGCGGGGCCGCTTCGCGCAGCCAAAGAGTGGCGGACAATGACTTGCGCCTCACGGTCCGGCGCGCGATCTCTGACGCAGAGGGTGTGATGACCAGCCAAGTCACGGCATATGGACGGCCAAATCCAACCTTTATCGAGAAACTGACCCTGGTGGGCCGGGGCACGCCAATGGGAGAGCTGCTCCGGCGCTATTGGCATCCGGTGGGGCTGGTTTCGGATGCGACGGATACGCCGCGCCAGATCCAGGTGTTGGGCGAGGATTTGATTCTGTTCCGCGATGGCAGCGGCCGCGCCGGTCTTCTCTACCCGCGATGCATACACCGCGGCGCTTCGCTCTATTATGGGCGGGTCGAGGAAGACGGCATCCGCTGCTGCTATCATGGCTGGAAATTCACCGTCGATGGCCGTTGCGTCGAACAGCCCTGCGAACCGAACAATGGCGCCGCCACATGCCGCCTGGTGCGCCAGCCGCATTATCCCGTCAAGGAGCTGTATGGCCTGATTTTCGCCTATCTGGGTCCGCCGGATAAGCAGCCGATATTGCCGCGCTACGACGTATTGGAAAATGTTGGGCCCGGTGAATTCATCGAGGCCGACGACAACAGCATCGGCAGCGGCGGGCCGGTGATCGTGCCCTGCAATTGGCTGCAGCATTTCGAGAATGTGATGGATCCCTTCCATGTGCCGATCCTTCACAGCTCCTTCAGCGGCAACCAATTCACCGCCAAGATGGCTCTGATGCCGCGCGTCAGCTTTGAATATACCGAACGGGGAACCCGCTCCCTTCAACTGCGCGATGTCGAAGGCGGCGTGCATCGCCGCATCACCGAAGCCGTGCTGCCGGCCATTCGCGCCGTCGCCAATCCGCGCGCCGACAAGGACGGACCGTGTTCGCTGTTGGGCTGGGTGCTTCCGATCGACGACACCAGCTTTCGGATCTACTCCGCCGGCCGCGTCACCGAGGCCGGCGCGTTGGGGAAAATTCGCTCTCACTTCAATGGCCGGCCGTGGCACGATTTGACGCAAGCCGAGCACCAGAAAATGCCGGGCGATTACGAAGCCCAGGTCAGCCAGGGCGCGATCACCTTGCATTCCGAAGAACATCTCAATTCCACCGACCGGGGCATCTCGATGCTGCGCAAAGTGTATCGCCAGCAATTGGACGCCATCGCCGCCGGAAAAGATCCGATGGGCGTCAGCTTCGATCCGGACAAGGAGCTGGTGCATCTCGATGCCGGCACCGCGGTCGAAATCCTGGAACGCTGACCGATGGATCAAAGTTCGGGGCGTATTCTCTATATTGGCGGTGCCTGGGTAGCCTCCAAATCCACCGACGTCATTGCCGTGATCAATCCCGCCACCGAAGCGGTGATCGCCAGCGCCACGGCCGGTTCGCGTCAGGACGCCGCCGACGCGGCCATAGCGGCGCGCACGGCCTTCGATTCCTGGTCGCAGACATCCTTGGACGAGCGTCTCGGCTTGCTGCGGCGGGTGAGCGCCGGAATTGCGGCGCGGGCGGACGAGTTGGCCAGAACCATTACCTCCGAAATGGGGTGCCCGATCGGCTTTTCGCGCGCGGCCCAGATCGGCCTGCCGCTGGGCGACATCAAGGCCACCCTGGATGTGGCGGCGGATTTGGACGATCGCGTGATCGGCCGCTCCATCATTCAGAACGATCCTGTCGGCGTCGTCGCCGCCATCACGCCGTGGAATTTTCCACTCCACCAGATCATGGCCAAGATCGCCCCGGCCCTGGCCGCCGGCTGCACCGTGGTGCTGAAGCCCAGCGAAGTCACGCCGTTGAATGCCGTCATCCTGGCGGAAATCTTCCATGCGGCGGGCGCGCCGAAAGGCGTTTTCAATTTGATCATCGGCGGCCGCGAGACCGGCCAGGCCCTGGTCTCGCATCCCGATATCGACATGGTCTCGTTCACGGGATCGACGCGCGGCGGCCGCGCGGTGGCACAAGCGGCGGCCAAGGGTCCCAAGAAGGTCGCGCTGGAGCTGGGCGGCAAATCCGCCAACATCATATTGGATGACGCCGATCTGGAAAAAGCCATCCCGGCGTCCCTGGGTCAGGCGTTCATAAATTCCGGCCAGGTTTGCGCCGCGCTGTCGCGCCTGATCGTGCCGGAAAGCAGGCGCAAGCAAATCGAGGCTATCGCGGCCCAAGCCGTCAAGGGCTGGACCCTTGGCGATCCCATGGATCCCGCCACCCGCCTGGGACCGCTCGCCAATCGCACCCAGCAAGCCAGCGTGCGCGACGCGATCAATGGCGCGGTGGAACAAGGCGCGCGCCTTGTGACCGGCGGATCGCAGCAGCCGGTCGCGCAGCCCAAAGGCGCTTACATCACACCAACCATTCTATCGGATGTGCATTCGCACATGGACATCGCTCGGCAAGAAACCTTTGGGCCGGTTTTATCGATCATCGGCTATGCCGACGAAGCTGAAGCGGTGCGGATCGCCAATGACAGCGACTATGGCTTGTCCGGCGGCGTCTGGTCCGGCAATGACGACCGCATGATGGCGATTGCCCGCCGCATGCGGACCGGGCAAGTGATCCTCAACGGCGCCTCGCTCGATCTTGCCGCGCCATTTGGCGGCGTCAAGCAATCCGGCATCGGCCGCGAGAATGGCCGCTATGGGCTTGAGGAATATTTCGCGCCCAAGGCCATCACCCGTCCCAGCGCAAGTCCGGCGGAAGAGAAGAAGACATGACAACCGGCGGTCAAGCCCTGGTCGAGCAATTGCGCCGCGAAGGCGTGAAGATCGTATTCGGCATTCCAGGGGTGCAGTTGGACTGGGCGGTCGATGCCTTGTGCGATGCCGCGGGCGACATCCAATATATCGTTCCCCGCCACGAGCAGGCCACGTCTTACATGGCCGACGGCTATGCCCGCACCACCGGCAAGGAAGGCGTCTGCATGATGGTGCCCGGTCCGGGCGTGCTGAACGCATTGGCCGGCCTTTCCACCGCCTGGGCTTGCAATGCGCGCGTGCTGTTCATCGCCGGCCAGATCCCGTCGCCCACAATCGGCAAGGGATTCGGCATGCTGCACGAAATCCCCGATCAATCCGGTATTCTGAAATCCCTGACCAAATGGCATGCCATTGCCAGGACCGCTGCGGAAATTCCAAGTCTTGTCCATGAGGCCTTCACGCAATTGCGGTCGGGCCGCCCGCGCCCCGTCGCCTTGGAAATTCCACCGGACCTGCTTCAGGCAACGATTGACAGCGCGACTTATTTCGACGCCGCGCCATCCGCTCCCGCTCCGGTCGATGCGAAGCTGGTCGCCCAGGCCGCGAAGCTTCTAAGCGATGCCAAATTCCCGGTCATCTATGCCGGTGGCGGTGCCAGCGCCGGCAACGCCGACGAAGCGCTCCGGGCGCTGGCGGAAAAACTCCAGGCCCCGGTGGTCATGACCGAAGGCGCGCGCGGCGCGCTTTCGGCCCGTCACCCCCTCGCTCTGACGACGCTGGGCGGCCGCTGCGTGTTGCCGCATGCGGATGTCGTGCTGGTTGCCGGTTCACGCTTCCTGGACGCCATTGCCCGCCCCACCCATGCCGTGCCGCATTGCAAATTCATCTATCTCAACATCGAGGAAAATGATGTGGGCGCGCCTCGCCAGCCCGGCCTCGAATTGCTCGGCGATGTCCGCCTGGGATGCGAGGGGCTTGTTGCCGCGATTGGATCGACCTCCGCGCGGAATTCCCGCATTGAAGATGTCGCCAAGGTCAAGGCGTGGGAAGACCAACAAATGTCCGCCATCAAGCCCCAGGCGGATTTCGTCGCGATCTTGCGCGAACACATTGCCGATGACGCGGTATTGGTGAGCGAACTGACCCAGGTCGGATATTTCTCCAACATCGCCTACAAGGTCCATGCGCCGCGAACCTTCATCACGCCGGGCTATCAGGGAACCCTGGGCTATGGCTTTCCCACCGCCCTTGGCGTTGCGGCCGGCGCCCCCGGCAAGCGCACCGTTTCCATCGTCGGTGACGGCGGCTTTGGCTGGAGCCTCCAGGAACTGGCGACGGCGGCAAAGTATGATCTGAATCTGAGTGTCGTCGTTTTCGCCGATGGCCGCTTCGGCAATGTGCAACGCATTCAACGGCGCGTCTTCGGCCGCGAATTCGCCGTCGATTTGCACAATCCCGACTTCCAGCTCCTGGCAAAAGCCTTTGGCGTGGTGTCCTATCGGGCGGACAGCCCCGCCGATCTGGCGGCGGCACTGACAACCGCACAGGCCGCTGGCGGGCCGTGTCTGATTGAAGTACGGGTCGGGGAAATGCCGAGCGCCTGGCCCTTGATCCATCCCTTTGTGCCATCACCGGTGGCGCCACCACCTAATCCCCTGGGCGAGCCGTTCAATCCGGCCGGACCAGCGGGCTGACAGGGAGATAAAGCCGTGACGGATTCTGACAGCAGTCCGCAGGTCGCGGCAACCGCCTCTCCCTCACCGCTGGGGCGTTTCTATCCCTGGTACGCCACCATCGTGTTGATGGTGGCCTATGTCCTGTCCTATCTGGACCGCCAGATCCTGTATCTGATGGTCGGTCCCATCCGCAAAGATCTGCACATCAGCGATTTTCAGTTTTCGCTCCTGACCGGCGCGGCGTTCGGCATTTTCTATACCTTGATGGGCTTGCCGATCGGTTGGCTGGCGGACAAGCACAACCGCAAGAAGCTGATTACCGCCGGGATCGTGGCATGGAGCATCATGACCATGCTGTGCGGCTTCGCACAGAGTTATGGATTGCTGTTTCTGGCCCGCATCGGCGTCGGGGTTGGCGAGGCCACCTTGTCGCCATCGGCCTATTCCTTCCTGTCGGATTCGTTCGACAGGGTCCGGCTGCCGCGTGCCTTGAGCGTCTATGCGCTCGGCCTCTTCATCGGTGCGGGCATCGCCTTGATCATCGGCGGCGAAGTCATCGGCGTGGTGGAAAAAATGCCGGCCATGGTTATTCCCGTTATCGGTGAATTGCGCTCCTGGCATCTGGTGTTCCTGATTGTCGGTTTGCCCGGCCTTGTGGTCGCGCTGTGGGTTTCCACCTTGCGGGAGCCGAAGCGCACCGGGGTTGTGAAATTCGCTTCCGGGAATAATGGCGTTCCCTTCTCGCAGGTTCTGACGTTCGTCCGGGACATGCCGCTGATGGCGATATCGCTGTTCATCGGCGCGGCCTTGTTCTCGGCCATGGCCTATGCCGACTCCTGGTACCCCACGCTTTTCATGCGTCTTTGGGGTTGGAATGTTCAAAGCGCCGGCCGGATCGTCGGTCTGTCCTCTCTCATCGCCGGGCCGATGGGCATGTTGTTCGCCGGCTGGCAGTCCAGCCGCTGGATCGCGCGGGGAAAGACCGACGCCTGTCTGCGTCTCACCGCCTGGGCGGCTTTGGGCATCACATTACCGGCAGCGCTTCTGCCGATCGCGCCCAATGCCACCATCATGGCGGCGCTGCTTTTTCCGTTCAAATTCTTTATCGGATTCACCCCCGTGCTGATCCCATCGGCCTTACAGATGGTGGCGCCGAACCATATCCGCGCCCAGCTGGGCGCACTCTTCTTGTTCGCGACTGGGCTCATCGGCGTCACCGGCGGCCCGATTCTTCCGGCCTTCCTCAGCGACTATGTTTTCACCGGGCCGAATGCATTGCCTCACGCGCTATCGGTGACGGCGGCGATCATCGGCCCGCTGACCTTTGCGGTGACCTGGATCGGATTGAAGCAGTATCGCGACCGCTATCGCAGCATGAGTTGATCGTTACGGCAGGACTTCGCCTTTGGTTTCCGTCGCAAAGGGTATGACCGCCAGACCCAGGACAAAGGGGATCGCCGTCAGGGCGATCACATAACCCAGGGACCCGGACCATTGGATCAAGCCGGCGATGGCGAAATTCGCGCCCGCGCCCAGAAACCGTCCGAACGAGGTGCAGAAGGCGAAGGCGGTTGCCCGCATCGCGGTATTGTATTGCTCGGGCAGCCACAGGCTGAAGATGGCGAAATTGCCGCCGGCAAGGCCCAGAAAGAATAACACCGTGATGAATGGCACAAGGCCGTTCGGCAGATAGAAAGCCCAGCCAAAAGCGAGCGTGATGGCGATTGCCATGCCGGCAAAATAGACCGCCAGTGTCTTCTTGCGCCCGAACCGCTCCGCCAGAAACGGCGCCAGCAGGCATCCCAGGATGGTGCCGACGGAAAGCACGGCCGTGCCAAGGGACGCGATCCTGGTGCCTTGCACGGCGGTGAAGCCGGCATTTTTCGCCAAGGCCAGAAGTGCGGTCGGCTCATAGACCGTTCCCGCCCACAGGCCGATGATCGCAATCGATACCAGCGCGGTATTCACGATCGTGCGCCGCAGATTTTCGCCGGCAAATATCATAATCAACGGTTGGCTTTTGGGACCGGCATGCGCCCGCTCCCAACGTGGCGGCTCTTTCACTCGCGACAGGGTGAACAGCGCCACCAGCACCGGCACCGCGCCGCACAGGAACATGGCACGCCAGCCGAAGGTGGCGCCGACCGTGAAATTGAGGGCCGCCGCCAGGAAGAATCCAGCGTAATAGCCGGTCTGCAAATAGCCGGCGCCCATCTTGCGGCGATCCTCCGGCCAGGCTTCGGCGACATAGGTGCCGGCCATCGCCCATTCGCCGCCAATGCCGATGCCCGCCAGAAAGCGGAAAAGACCCAGCTCCCAGACATTGTGCGCCAAGGCTGCCGCGCCGGTGAAAACCGAAAAGATCAGGATCGTGATCGCCAGGCATCTGGCGCGGCCAAATCGGTCCGCGATCGGACCCCAGATGAACGATAATCCCCAGCCCACCAGAAACAGCGCAAACAGGATCGAGCCGGCAAAAGCGATATCGGCGGGCGCGTTGGGCAGGCCCGATTTTGGCAGCAGCTCCTTCATCGCCGGGCTCAACACCAGGGCGTAGATCACCGAGTCCATGCCATCGAGCGTCCAGCCGAACCAAGCCGCCCAGAAACCCAATATCTGCTGGCGATTCAGCGGCGTGCGGATCGGTGTTGCCATGAAGGCAATCTCCAAGATGAAAGGCGGGCCTCGATGAGGGTTCGGATCGTGCTAGGCTGACGGCGGGCACGCTAGCATTGTTTCGATCTTTTGGGGCTGCACATGGCTGACAAATCCCGATCTGAATTTGACCGGCGGTCAGTCCTGGAACTGGCCGGGGGCGCGGCGGCGATCGCGGGATTGACTCCCACCACGGCGAAAGCGGCAATTTCCGACATCGTTCTGATGAACGCCCATGACCTGACCGGCGCCATCGCCTCGCGCAAGCTGTCCTGCGTCGAAGTGATGAACGCTTATCTGGACCATATCGCGGCGTTCAATCCCAAAGTGAATGCCATCGTCGCGCTGCAGGATCGCGATAGTCTGCTGGCCCAGGCGCGGGAGCGCGACGCCCAGGTGCTGCGCGGCGAGATCATGGGGCCGCTCCATGGCTTTCCCCATGCGGTCAAGGATCTGCAGTCGGTCAAAGGCATCCGGTCCACATCGGGATCGCCGATCCTGAAAGACTTCGTGCCCAGCCGCGACTCGCTGCCGGTGGAGCGCATGCGCGCCGCCGGTGCGATCTATATCGGCAAAACCAATGTGCCGGAATTCGGATTGGGCTCGCACACCTACAATCCGGTCTATGGCGCCACGCACAATGCTTACGATCAGACCAGGTCCGCCGGCGGCAGCAGTGGCGGCGCCGCGGTTTCGCTGGCGCTGCGCATGCTGCCCGTTGCCGACGGCAGTGACTATGGCGGCAGCCTGCGCAATCCGGCGGGATGGAATAACGTGTTCGGATTTCGCACCAGCTTTGGAATCGTGCCCACCGCCGGCGACGAAGTGTGGTTGCCGTCCATGGGCGTCACCGGACCGATGGCGCGAACCGTCAGCGATCTCGCCATGCTGCTGTCCGTCCAGGCCGGCTACGATCCGCGCGCGCCGCTGTCAGTGGCGGGCGAAGGCCGCCGCTTCCTGGCCCCGCTGAGTGCGGACGTCAAAGGCAAGCGCATCGCTTGGCTCGGCAATCTGGGTGGTTTGGCGCCCTATGAAGCGGGCGTGCTGGATGTGTGCCGCGCCGCGCTCAAGACGTTCGAGACATTGGGCTGCACGGTCGAACCGGCTCTGCCGGACATGGCGATGGAGCCGGTGTGGCAGGCCTTCATCCGGCTGCGCCAATGGCAGCAGGGCGCCAGCCTGGCGGGCTATTACGCGGACCCCGCGAAACGCGCGCTGCTGAAGCCGGAAGCGATCTGGGAAATCGAAGGCGGGCTGAAGCTTTCGGCGAACGACGTCACGGCTGCTTCGGTCACGCGCACCGCCTGGTCCGCTGCGGTGCGCCGGCTCTTCGAGCATTACGATTTTCTCGCCATGCCGACGGCGCAGCTGTTTCCGTTTGACGTTACCGCGACCTGGCCGCACGAGATTGCCGGACAGAAAATGCAGACCTATCACGAGTGGATGAAGGCGGTTTGCCTGATCACCATGGCGGGTTGCCCGTCGCTGGCTGTTCCTGCGGGATTCGGGTCCCAGGGACTGCCCATGGGCTTGCAGGTCATCGCCCCCGTCCACCGCGAAATGGACTGTTTGCAATTGGGTTATGCGTATCAAACCGCTACGGACTGGACGGCGCAGCGACTGCCGCTGCTGCTGGGGCATGCTTAACACTTTGATCGCGTCCCGGTCCTTGCAATGGAGGGTTGCCGCTGCGGGATGGCAAGAGCGAGAAAGCAGGTTGCAGCCGGCCGTTTTAGATGCGATCGATCATGGGAAAATCGCTGCCTATATATAAGAGTGGGAAAATGCTGGGTGTGGTCGAAGGTCGGGGAGCGGACGCGAGCCTGATCCGTAACAATATTATCCGGTTCGCGGTGGCCCAGGCGTTCGGCAGCGCCAATTCCGTGATCGTCTATGCGACCGGCGCGATCGTGGGCGACATGCTGGCGCCCAACAAGGCGCTGGCGACTTTCCCGATCTCGGTATTCGTCGTCGGCATGGCGGCCTGCACTTTGCCGATGGGTGCGATCGCGCGCCGCTATGGACGCCAGGCCGCCTTCCGGACGGGTACGGGGGCCGGCATGCTGTCGGGCCTTATTTCGGCCTTGGCGGTTCTGCTGGGATCCTTCTGGCTATTCTCGGCGGCGACGTTCCTGGGCGGCGCCTACGCGGCAGCAGTATTGTCGTTCCGTTTTGCCGCGGCGGATTGTGTGCCGCAGGAAAAACGCGCGCGAGCACTTTCCATCGTGATGGTGGGCGGTGTGTTCGCCGGCGTTCTGGGCCCGCAGATCGTCACCCACACAATGAAGCTTTTGCCGCCTTATCTGTTTCTCGCCAGCTATCTGGCGCAAGCCGGGCTGGCGCTGTTGTGCGGATTGGTGCTGTCGGGCATTTCACTGCCGCGTCTGGCGGCGGAAAAAACCGGCGCCGGCCGGCCGCTGGCCGTCATCGTGCGGCAGCGCAAATTCATCGCCGCGATCATTTGCGGCGTGATCAGCTATCTGCTGATGAATTTCATCATGACGGCCGCGCCACTGGCCATGAAGATGTGCGGCCTGTCCCTGGCGTCATCCGACCTTGGATTGCAATGGCATGTCATCGCCATGTATGCGCCCAGCCTCTTCACCGGCAGCTTGATTGCCCGTTTCGGCGCGGGCCGCATGGTGATGGCGGGTCTGCTTCTTACCGCCGCCGCGATCGTGACCGGACTGGCCGGAATCACCGAGACGCATTTCTGGAGCTTGTTGATCCTGCTGGGCCTGGGGTGGAATTTCGCTTTCCTGGGCGCTTCCTCGCTGGTGCTGGAATGCTACCGGCCGGAAGAACGCACGCGGGTGCAGGCCTTCAACGATTTCGTGGTTTTCGGTTTTGTCGCGGTGGGTTCTTTTATTTCCGGCGGGCTGCTGGAAACCTATGGCTGGACCATGGTCTGCTGGGTTGCCTTGCCGCCCTTGCTGCTGGCGGCCATTTCGCTGACGGCCACGGGCGCATTCCGGCAGAAGGTCAAGGATCATCTGGACGCGTTGGACCCTCTGATGGCCGATGCCATGCCATCCGATTCGCAATAGATTTGGTGCAACCCGGCTGCGCGCTAGGAAGCGTCGCTGCCCGCCAGGAAGATCGCCGCCATCCGCTCGATCCCTGTCTGGTCAATCGCGCCAAACCGCGCCGCAAGGGGGCTGTCCAGATCCAGAACCCCGACCACGGCGTCATCGCGGATCAGGGGCACGACCAGTTCCGAGCGCGAAGCCGAGTCGCAGGCGATGTGATCGGCAAATGCATTCACGTCATCGACCCGCATCGTCTTACGCTGGGCTGCGGCGGACCCGCAAACCCCGCGCCCCATCGCGATTCGTACACAGGCGGGCTTGCCTTGGAACGGGCCAAGCACCAGCGTGTCGCCACGCAGAAAGTAAAAGCCGGCCCAATTCAAATCGGCAAGATTGTTGAAGATCAGGGCCGCGGTATTGGCCGCGTTGGCGATGGTATCCCGCTCCCCCGCCAGCAGACCTTCCAGCTGCTGCGCCAGCTCGACATAGAATGTGCGCGGATCGGCGTTCAAATTGGGGACGGCGGCAAACATGATGCCAATCTAGCAAGCCGGATCGGGCTTTTCGAGATCTTTGACCCAAATGGGCGCTTGTACAGCAGAGTTGTTACCGGGCATTCTCAAGAGCCAGATGGCCCGCCCTTGTCCGCGATGGCCGGTTCGGCGACAAATATGGTGGGAGGATAAAGCATGACGGATCGCATGACCCGCCGCAGCGTCCTGGCGGCAAGCGCCGCATTGATTCCCGCCTTCGCGCATGCACAGGGCGCCCGCAAACCGGCCCTGGGCATGCCGCGATCGGTGATCAGTGAACCGCCCCGGGAATTCGGCCCCGGCGCCGCGCCTTCCATCGCGCCCGACCCGGATGTGCTGCGCCTCGATCCGAGCTTTGACGGCCTTTTGATTGGTCAGGAAGTCATCCGCCGGATTTCGACCGGATATCATCTCGCCGAAGGACCGGCTTGGAGCAGCGAGGGACAATACGCGATCTTCAGCGACGTCAAGAACGACACGCTCTACCGCTATATCTGGGAGACCGGCGAAGTCACGGCATTCCGCAAGCCATCCTTCAATTCCAATGGCAACAGTTTCGATTATCAGGGCCGGCAGATTACTTGTCAGGATTTTTTCCGCCGGGTGATCCGGTGGGAGATCGACGGCTCCATGACCGTGCTGGCCGACAATTTCGACGGCAAGCCATTCAACGCGCCGAACGATCTGGCGCCGCACAAGGACGGTAGCGTCTGGTTCACCGATCCGATTTATGGTGGCGTTCTTGCGGAAGGCCATCCCGATGATGGCGACGGGCCTTTCAATCCCGGCGGGTTTCGCGATCCTCACATCGGCAATAGCGGCGTCGGCCTCAGCGGCGGCATGCATCAGACCTTGCCGGCCAATGTCTATCGCTGGGATCCCAGCGGAAAAGTGGACATGGTGCTGCCATTCGAAGCCGGATTGTTTCCCAATGGCATCTGTTTCTCACCCGATTGCGGCAAGGTTTATGTCATTCGCGGTGGAAGTGTTTTCGTGGCCGATGTCAGGGGAAACAGGATCGCGAATTTAAAGGTCTTCACCGACTGCATGGCGGATGGCGTGCATTGCGCCCCTGACGGCATGCGGGCGGATCGCGCCGGCAATATCTGGGTCAGTTCCGCCGCGCTGCTGGGCTATGCCGGCGTGACGATCTGGAATCCGGGCGGCACCTTGATCGGGCGCATCCGCCTGCCGGAAGGCTGCGCCAATGTCTGCTTCGCCGGCCCCAAGCGCGATCATCTTTTCATGGCCGCGACCCAATCGATCTACATGCTCAGAGTGAATATTCAGGGCGCCGCGCCAGGTTGATCCAATCCACCGCATACGTCCGTCCAATCGCCTTCAGGGGACCAATAATGAAAAGAAGATACGGCTATATCACTGCCCTTTGCGCACTGGTTGCCGCGGGTGCCGCGCTGGCACAGACCGATGATGCACCGGTCAAGGTCGCTGCCCCCGCCGGCCCGCCCCTCCCCGGTGCCCAGACCTACACGGACAATTGCCAAAGCTGTCACGGCGCCACGCTCGCCGGTGGCCGCGGTCCCAGCCTGTTCGCCGACGGGCTGTTGTCGAGTCATTCCGACGACGCGCTCCGGCAGATCATCAAGACCGGTATTCCCAACAGCGAGATGCCGTCTTTCGCAAACCAGCTCAATGGTGACGAAATCAGCCAGGTCATCGCCTATCTGCGCATCCGCGGCGGTCAGCTGAGGGCCAACCCTCCCTTCGTTCCTGATCCCAGCGGCCAGATTATCCATAGCCAAAAGCAAACCTTCCGGATCGACGTCATCGCGTCCGGCCTGCAAACCCCCTGGGGTGGGGCGTTCCTGCCGGACGGACGCATGCTGGTCACCGAGCGCACGGGGCCGCTGCGCATCATCGACCATGGCAAGCTTTTGCCCGAGCCCGTCAAGGGCACGCCCAAAGTCTTCGTGCGCCAGGATGGCGGCATGCTGGATGTGGCCGTGCACAAGGGCTGGATCTATCTGTCCTATACCGAGGTCGAACCCGGCGTCACGCCCGCGCCGGGCAGTGACGTCGCGCCGGTGACGGCGCCGCCCACCATGACGGTGCTGGTGCGCGGCCACATCCGCGACAATCAATGGGTGGACAGCCACGAATTATTCCGTGCGCCGTCGTCGCTCTACACCACCACCAGCGATCATTACGGTTCGCGCTTTCTGTTCGACGGCAAGGGCCATTTGTTCTTCTCGCTGGGCGAGCGGCACAACATGGTCAATGCGCAAAGCCTTGCCACACCGCTGGGTAAGATCCATCGCGTCAACGAAGACGGCTCGATTCCCAAGGACAACCCCTTTGTCGGGCTTCCGGACGCCGTCGCGTCGATTTGGAGTCTCGGCCACCGCAATCCCGAGGGCCTCGCCTTCGATCCGGTGACCGGCAATCTGTGGGAATCCGAGCATGGCCCTACCGGTGGCGATGAAATCAATGTGATCGACAAGGGCCACAATTATGGCTGGGGTCTTGCCTCGATGGGGCTGGAGCCGGGCATCTTCAAGCAGAACATGCCCAACACCGATCCGCCGATCGCCTCTTATTCGCCCACCATTGCGCCCAGCGGTATCGCCTTCAATGTTGGCGATCGCTATCCGGGATGGAAGAACAATCTCTTTGTCGCCGCTCTGGCAGGACAGCAGCTTTTGCGGCTGGAAATCAAAGGCCGCAAGATCGTCGCCCAGGAAACCCTGTTCAACCAGTATGGCCGGGTGCGCGATGTGATCAGCGGGCCGGACGGCATGCTCTATGTCCTGCTGCAGAGCCCGACCGGCGGCGGTACCGGCACACTGCTTTCGGCAGCCACCGAGGGCATGGTGATCCGGCTGCAGCCGATGCCATAACCAACGGAAGGAACGGCGATGAATATCCGCTCTCAGATCCTTGTCATCGCTTGCGCCGCCGGCCTGGCTGCGCCGGCACAGGCCCAGAATATCACCCGGCAGGACTGGGGCACCGGCGACAAGGGTGAAAAGGTTTCACTCTATACTTTGAAGGGTGCGCACGGGTTGGAAGCGCGCATCACCAATTTCGGTGGCAGGATCGTGAATTTGTACGTTCCGAACCGGCAGGGCACCAAGACGGATGTCCAGCTGGGTTATGACGACTTCGCCTCCTATTTCCGGAAGGACAGCATCTATGGCGCCATTGTCGGCCGCTATGTCGGACGCATCAGCCATGGCGGCAGCTTCACGCTGGATGGGAAGACCTACCAGCTGAATAAGACGGCCCCGGACGACAAGTTTGTCATCCATGGCGGCACCGCGGCTTTTTCCAACCAGATATGGTCCGCAAAGGCACGCGATGGCGAAGAGCCCAGCCTTATCCTTACCCTCAAGAGTCCAGACGGCGATGGCGGTTTTCCGGGCGTGCTCATCACCACCGTCATCTACACGGTCACCAAAGACGACGGTCTGAAAATAGAATATCGCGCCCGGGCGGTTGACCGGCCGACCATCGCCAATCTTACCAACCATGCCTATTTCGCGCTGCAGGGCGAAGGCAATGGCGACATTTCCGACCAGTCCATCCAGGTCTTTGCCGACAAATATACGCCCGCCGATGCCGGCAATCTGGAAACCGGAGAAATCCTGCCGGTCGATGGAACGCCGCTGGATTTTCGCAAACCCGTGCGCCTGGGCGATGTGTTGCATTCCAGCTTCCCCCAGATTGCCATGCGCCAGGGCCTGGACATGAATTTTGTGGTCAATGGCAAACCGGGAGTGTTGCGCCCGGCGGCGAGAATGCGTGATCCGGGCACCGGCATCGTGATGGATGTGTCCACGACGCAGCCCGGCATCCAGCTTTACAGCGACGGGATCGGCGAGCGGACCAATATCGGCAAGGGCGGCAAGACCTACCGCAGCTTCTATGCCATGTGCCTGGAAACCCAGAATTACCTGGATCAGGTCAACCAGCCGAGCTTCCCTGCCGATCCATCGACGGTGATAAAGCCGGGAAAACCGCTGCACGAAGTGACGGTCTTCCGGTTCAGCCACCAATAGATCGGGTTGCCAAAATCCGGCCGTATATTCAATACTATGCGCGTCATCCGGAGCCAATGCGATGAGCACCGCCATTGCGAATCCGCCGCCGGGCGCCGCGCGCGACTGGACCATCCCGCAACGCTGGGCCGGCTATTCGCAGAGCGAGCATCGGGTATGGGATCAACTTTTCGCCCGCCAGATTCAATTGCTGAAGGGACGCGCCAGCGCATCCTTCCTGCGCGGATTGGACAGCTTGCGCATATCCCGGGGCGGAATTCCGGATTTCGAAGAACTGTCCGATAGGCTGCACAAGCTGACCGGATGGCGCGTGGTGGCCGTGCCGGGACTGGTGCCGGACGAGGTTTTTTTCGATCATCTTGCCAATCGCCGGTTTGTCGCCGGGCGCTTCATCCGCAAACCGGATCAGCTTGACTATCTCCTGGAGCCGGACGTTTTTCATGACGTATTCGGACATGTTCCGTTGCTGTCCGATCCGGTGTTCGCCGATTACATGCAGGCCTACGGGCTTGGCGGGCTCCGGGCGATCACCTTTCAATCCCTTGAAAAACTGGCGCGCCTTTATTGGTACACCGTGGAATTCGGTCTTATCCGCGAACAGGACGGACTGAGGCTATACGGCGCGGGCATTCTGTCGAGTTTCAGCGAATCGGTATTTGCGCTGGATAGCGACTCGCCCAACCGCATTCGATTTGACCTGGAACGTGTGATGCGCACGCAATACCGGATCGACGACTACCAGCAGAGTTATTTTGTGGTCGATGGCTTTGACGAATTGCTGCAACAAACCGCCGAGGCGGATTTCGCGCCGGTCTATGATCGGTTGGAATCACTCTCCGACATCGCGCCCGACGCGATCATGGCGTCCTGTCCTGCCCCCTTTGAACTGGTCCTCCCTGAAGTATGGTTTTGACCAAGGAGGATTGGATAGATGGCAAGGAAAAGGCATACGGCGGAAGAGATTGTCGCGAAGCTACGGCAGGTCGATGTGCTGATGGCACAGGGCA